>NZ_JBXAJV010000020.1:0-137336 GCF_058797635.1 Pseudomonas sp. GW823-FHT02C02
TTTTGGTTCCTTTTGTGGCGTTTGACAAAAGGGACTCGCCGTAAGGGCGAAACCGCCAGCCGCCGTTACCGCAGAAACGGATATGTACCCGGTCAACCACAACATGGTCGGCCCGAAGGCCGCCATCGCGAGCAGCCTCACCCCCACAGTTGAAATGCGGACACCCGCAGAACCCAAGCCAATCTCCGACAATGAAACCAGCATTCAGCCCCTTGCCCCCCCGCCACAGCAGGCTAACATCAACAAAAGGAAAAATAGTCCCAATCCCCCTCAAGTTGAAGGACCCAACTACCGACACAGTACTAATAGGGCAAATACTCAAAACAACAGCATTTCTGCCAAGCTGCAGGCAAAAAACCATGAGATTGAATGTCCCTTTGACTGCCATCACGGGATTGCCAATACTCATGGCAACTTGATGCTACCCGCACGGAACAAGGAATAACCCTTTGAAGCTGGAACTCAAGAACAGCTTGTCGGTGAAGTTGCTCCGGGTCGTGCTCCTGTCGGCATTGATCGTCGGCGTAGTCTTGAGCTGCGCGCAGATCGTTTTCGATGCCTATAAAACACGCCAGGCCGTGGCCAACGATGCACAACGCATCCTCGACATGTTCCGCGACCCCTCCACCCAGGCCGTCTACAGCCTGGATCGGGAAATGGGCATGCAGGTCATCGAAGGCCTGTTCCAGGACGAAGCCGTGCGCCAGGCCTCCATCGGCCATCCCAACGAAGCCATGCTCGCGCAAAAATCTCGTGAGCTGCACCATTCAAACAGCCGCTGGCTGACCGATCTCATTCTTGGCAAGGAACGCACCTTCACCACCCAACTGGTCGGCCGCGGCCCCTACAGCGAGTATTACGGCGATCTGAGCATCACCCTCGACACCGCCACCTACGGGCAGGGTTTCATCGTCAACTCGGTGATCATCTTCATTTCCGGCGTATTGCGCGCCCTCGCCATGGGCCTGGTGTTGTACCTGGTCTACCACTGGCTGCTGACCAAACCTCTGTCGCGCATCATCGAACACCTGACCGAAATCAATCCGGACCGCCCCAGCGAACACAAGATCCCACTGCTCAAGGGTCACGAAAAGAACGAACTGGGGATCTGGATCAACACCGCCAACCAGTTGCTCGAATCCATCGAACGCAACACCCACCTGCGCCACGAAGCGGAAAACAGCCTGCTGCGCATGGCCCAGTACGACTTCCTAACCGGTCTGCCGAACCGTCAGCAATTGCAGCAACAACTGGACAAGATCCTGGTTGACGCCGGCAAGTTGCAACGCCGGGTTGCGGTGCTGGTGGTGGGCCTGGACGACTTCAAAGGCATCAACGAACAGTTCAGCTATCAGACCGGCGACCAATTGCTGCTGGCCCTGGCCGATCGTCTGCGCGCTCACAGCGGTCGCCTCGGCGCCCTCGCTCGTCTCGGTGGTGACCAGTTCGCCCTGGTCCAGGCCGATATCGAACAACCTTACGAAGCCGCCGAACTGGCGCAAAGCATTCTCGATGATCTGGAAGCAGCGTTTGCCCTCGATCATCAGGAAATCCGCCTGCGCGCGACCATCGGCATCACTCTGTTTCCCGAGGACGGCGACAGCACCGAGAAACTGCTGCAAAAAGCCGAGCAGACCATGACGCTGGCGAAAACCCGCTCGCGCAACCGTTATCAGTTCTACATCGCCAGCGTCGACACCGAGATGCGTCGCCGTCGGGAACTGGAAAAAGACCTGCGCGACGCCCTGCGGCGGGACCAGTTCTACCTCGTCTATCAACCGCAGATCAGCTACCGCGATCACCGGGTGGTGGGTGTCGAGGCACTGATTCGCTGGCAGCATCCCGAACACGGTCTGGTGCCGCCGGACCTGTTCATCCCGCTCGCCGAGCAGAACGGCACCATCATCGCCATCGGCGAATGGGTACTGGATCAAGCCTGCAAGCAATTGCGCGAATGGCACGATCAGGGTTTCCCGGATCTGCGCATGGCGGTGAACCTGTCGACCGTGCAACTGCACCACGCCGAATTGCCGCGAGTGGTCAACAACCTGCTGCAGATGTACCGCCTTCCCCCTCGCAGCCTGGAGCTGGAAGTCACCGAAACCGGCCTGATGGAAGACATCAGCACCGCCGCCCAGCATCTGTTGAGCCTGCGCCGCTCCGGCGCATTGATTGCGATCGACGATTTCGGCACGGGTTATTCGTCCTTGAGCTACCTGAAAAGCCTGCCGCTGGACAAGATCAAGATCGACAAGAGCTTCGTGCAGGACCTGCTCGATGACGACGACGATGCCACCATCGTTCGGGCGATCATCCAGCTGGGCAAGAGCCTGGGCATGCAGGTGATTGCCGAAGGCGTGGAAACCGCCGAGCAAGAGGCCTACATCATCTCCGAAGGCTGCCACGAAGGTCAGGGCTACCACTACAGCAAACCGCTGCCGGCACGGGAATTGAGCGCCTACCTGAAACAGGCGCAGCGCAGTAACGCAGCCATTTTGTAGAGATCAAACAATCGCAGCCTTGTTCCACTCAACAGCTACTACGGGTCCGTGTGCTTGTAGCCGCTGTCGAGTGAAACGGGGCTGCGATGTTTTTTGATCCACGACACAACGCTTGTACGAATAAGAAATATTTCCAGCTACAACCCTTTACAGATAATGCGAAAGATTTGCATTATGTCGCAGTTTTGCGCACCCGCTGCGCCATACCCCCCTCTCGAAGCAGGATGTTCGCCATGATTCGTATGCCTCTGGCTACCGCCAGTCTGTTGGCCATCGCTATTTCCCTCGCCGGTTGTGGCGAAGGCAAAGACAAGAACGCCGCTACGCCGACGCCGGCCGCCAGCACCGCTGCGGCTCCAGCTGCCGCCCCGGCCGCTACCAGCAAAGTCGACGAAGCCGCCGCCAAAGCCGTTGTCGCGCACTACGCCGACATCGTCTACGCCGTTTACAGCGATGCCGAATCCACCGCGAAAACCCTGCAAACCGCCGTCGACGCCTTCCTCGCCAAGCCGAACGCCGACACCCTGAAAGCCGCCAAGGCTGCCTGGGTGGCTGCCCGCGTTCCTTACCTGCAGAGCGAAGTGTTCCGCTTCGGCAACACCATCATCGACGACTGGGAAGGTCAGGTGAACGCCTGGCCACTGGACGAAGGCCTGATCGACTACGTCGACAAATCCTACGAGCACGCACTGGGTAACCCGGGCGCCACAGCCAACATCATCGCCAACACTCAGGTGCAGGTCGGCGAAGACAAGATCGACGTCAAAGACATCACCCCGGAAAAACTCGCCAGCCTGAACGAACTGGGCGGTTCGGAGGCCAACGTCGCCACCGGCTACCACGCCATCGAATTCCTGCTTTGGGGCCAGGACCTGAACGGCACCGGCCCTGGCGCCGGCAACCGTCCAGCCTCCGACTACCTGGAAGGCAAAGGCGCCACCGGCGGTCACAACGATCGTCGCCGCGCTTACCTGAAGTCCGTGACCCAGCTGCTGGTCAGCGACCTGGAAGAAATGGTCGGTAACTGGAAGCCGAACGTGGCCGACAACTACCGCGCCACCCTGGAAGCGGAACCGGTTGATTCGGGCCTGCGCAAAATGCTGTTCGGCATGGGCAGCCTGTCCCTGGGCGAACTGGCGGGCGAGCGCATGAAGGTTTCCCTGGAAGCCAACTCCCCTGAAGACGAACACGATTGCTTCAGCGACAACACCCATAACTCGCAGTTCTACGATGCCAAGGGTATCCGCAACGTGTACCTGGGCGAATACACCCGCGCAGACGGCACCAAAATGACCGGCGCCAGCCTGTCGTCCCTGGTGGCCAAAGCCGACCCGGCTGCCGACACCGCGCTGAAAGCCGACCTGGCTGCAACCGAAGCCAAGATGCAGGTCATCGTCGATCACGCCAACAAGGGTGAGCACTACGACCAGCTGATCGCCGCCGGTAACACCGCTGGCAACCAGATCGTGCGCGACGCCATCGCCGCCCTGGTCAAGCAGACCGGTTCGATCGAAGCCGCCGCTGGCAAACTGGGTATCAGCGACCTGAACCCGGACAACGCTGATCACGAATTCTGATCAACGCTGGCTGAGTGACTAAAGAGGCGACCTTCGGGTCGCCTTTTTCATGCCTGCCTGACACGCACCACTGTAAGAGCGAGCCTGCTTGTGATGGCGCCGTGTCAGTACCATCCATGTTGAATTCAATACCGCCTTCGCGGGCAAGCCTCGCTCCTACAGGGTCTGCGCTGGACCCGTGGGAGCGAGCCTGCTTGCGAAGGCGCCGTGTCAGTCACCCTCCATGTTGAATTCAATACCGACTTCGCGGGCAAGCCTCGCTCCTACAGGGGCTGCGCTGAACCTGTGGGAGCGAGCCTGCTCGCGATGGCGCCGTGTCAGTCACCCTCCATGTTGAATTCAATACCGCCTTCGCGGGCAAGCCTCGCTCCTACAGGGGCTGCGCTGAACCCGTGGGAGCGAGCCTGCCGCGATGGCGGCGCCTCGGCCCCCTGTGAAAACCTGCCCCACATCAACCAAACGATAATTCCTCTTATTCAAACTCCGTTGCCCTGTTAGACTTTGCGCCCTTGTTTTGCTCGTCTTGCAGGATGTCTGATGCCCTCGCTGCTTCTTCGCTTGTCCGCACTGTTTCTGGCCCTGGGCCTGAGTGCCTGCGATGACGCCCCGCGTTTTACCAAGGCCGAACCCGGTGAAGCCCGGTCCGGTGGCGCGGCGACTGTGCGCAAGACCGATCAAAATGCGTTCTCACTGCCCTCCGCGAACCTGTCGCCGTCACGGCGCGTGGATTTCAGCGTCGGCAACAGTTTCTTCCGCAACCCTTGGGTGATCGCCCCTTCGACCACCACCGCCCGGGACGGCCTCGGTCCGCTGTTCAATACCAACGCCTGTCAGGGCTGTCACATCAAGGACGGTCGCGGTCATCCGCCGACGCCCGATGCGGCGAACGCGGTATCGATGCTGGTGCGCCTGTCGATCCCGAATGCACCGGCCTATGCCAACGTCATCGAGCAGCTCGGCGTGGTCCCGGAGCCGGTCTACGGCGGCCAGTTCCAGGACATGGCCATACCCGGCGTGACCCCGGAGGGCAAAGTGCGGGTCGATTACACCCCCGTTCCGGTCCGCTTCAAGGACGGCACCGAAATCGAGTTGCGCAAGCCCAGCCTGAACATCACCCAACTGGGTTACGGCCCGATGCACCCCGACACCCGTTTCTCGGCACGCGTTGCCCCGCCAATGATTGGCCTGGGCTTGCTCGAAGCCATCCCCGACGAAGCGATCCTGGCCAACGCCGAGGCTCAGGCCAAGGACAAAAACGGCATCGCCGGGCGACCGAACCGGGTCTGGGACGACGTGCAGCAGAAGACCGTCCTCGGCCGCTTTGGCTGGAAGGCCGGGCAACCGAACCTCAATCAACAGAACGTTCACGCGTTCTCCGGTGACATGGGCCTGACCACCAGCCTGCGCCCCTTCGACGACTGCACCGAGGCGCAAACAGCCTGCAAACAGGCGCCGACCGGCAACGGCCCGAATGGCGAGCCGGAAGTCAGCGATAACATCCTGCGCCTGGTGCTGTTCTACAGCCGCAACCTGGCTGTACCGGCTCGTCGCGACGTCAATGCGCCCGAAGTGCTGGCCGGCAAGAACCTGTTTTTCCAGGCCGGATGCCAGTCCTGTCACACACCGAAATACACCACCGCCGCCAACGCCGCCGAACCTGAACTGGCCAATCAAGTGATTCGCCCTTACAGCGATCTGCTGCTGCACGACATGGGCGACGGCCTGGCCGACAACCGCAGCGAATTCCAGGCCAGTGGCCGCGACTGGCGCACCCCGCCGTTGTGGGGCATCGGACTGACGCAAGCGGTCAGTGGCCACACCCAGTTCTTGCATGACGGCCGCGCGCGCAATCTGCTCGAAGCCGTGCTCTGGCATGGCGGCGAAGCGAAAGCGGCCCAGCAACAGGTTTTGTCTTTCAATGCCGAGCAGCGCGCTGCGTTGCTGGCGTTTTTGAATTCCCTTTAATACGTATTCCATAGCGGGAGCCCGACATGTTCCGTCCCAAATTGTTGTTCACCAGCCTCGCAGCACTCGCCCTCGGCGCTTGCTCGCCACAGGACCCGCAAGCCGTCACCTCGGCCGCCATCGCCAAATCGGTGATCCTGCCAACGTACACCCGCTGGGTTGAAGCCGACCGCCAATTGGCCGTCAGCGCCCTCGCCTATTGCGAAGGCAAGGAAAACCTCGACACCGCCCGTGCCGACTTCCTGCACGCGCAGAAAGCCTGGGCCGAGCTGCAACCGCTGCTGATCGGGCCGCTGGCCGAAGGCAATCGCGCCTGGCAGGTGCAGTTCTGGCCGGACAAGAAAAACCTGGTCGGCCGTCAGGTCGAGCAATTGGTCACCGCGCAGCCGCAGATCGATGCCGCCACCCTGGCCAAGTCCAGCGTCGTGGTTCAAGGTCTCTCGGCCTATGAATACATCCTGTTCGACAGCAAGCCGGACGTGGCCAACGACGCGCAAAAAGCCAAGTACTGCCCACTGTTGAAGGCGATTGGCGAGCGTCAGAAACTGCTGGCCGAAGAGATTCTGCAAAGCTGGAACAACACCGACGGCATGCTCGCGCAGATGAGCAAGTTCCCGAACCAGCGCTACGCCGACTCCCACGAAGCCATCGCCGACCTGCTGCGCGTCCAGGTCACCGCCCTCGACACCTTGAAGAAAAAACTCGGTACGCCGATGGGCCGCCAGAGCAAGGGCGTGCCGCAACCGTTCCAGGCCGATGCCTGGCGCAGCCAGTCGTCCCTGGCCGGCCTTGAAGCCAGTCTCGCCGCCGCCAAAACCGTGTGGGAAGGCGTCGACAACAAAGGCCTGCGCGGCCTGTTGCCGAGTGAGCAAAAACCGTTGGCCGACAAGATCGACGCCGCTTACGCCGCGTCCCTGAAACTGTTCGCCAGCAACCAGCGTTCGCTGACCGAGATGCTCAACGACGATGCCGGCCGCCAGCAACTCAACGATCTCTACGACAGCCTCAACGTCGTCCATCGCCTGCACGAAGGCGAACTGGCCAAGGCGCTGGGCATCCAACTGGGCTTCAACGCCAACGACGGTGACTGATGAGGGCAAATGCCATGCTGCGACGTCAGGCTCTGACTTTAGGTAGTTTGCTGCTGGGAGCAGTGACACTGGGCGGCTGGACGCTGTTCAAACAAAAGGATAAGAGCCCGCTGCTGCTTTCGGCGCGGGACGATAGCGACGGCAAGCATTACGCCGTCGGTTATCGGCTGGACGGCACCCGGGTGTTCGCCACCCAGGTCGGGCAGCGTTGCCACGACATCATCAACCACCCGACGCTGCCGATTGCGCTGTTCGTCGCACGACGTCCGGGCACCGAAAGCTATCTGATCGACCTGCGCGACGGCGCGCTGCTGCAAACCGTGGCCTCGCTGCCCAACCGGCATTTCTACGGGCACGCGGTGATTCACAAGAGCGGCGACTGGCTGTACGCCACCGAAAATGACACCTCCGATCCGGGTCGCGGACTGTTGGGTGTGTATAAGTTCGAAGGTGAACGGCTGGTGCACAGCGGCGAGATATCCACCCATGGCATCGGCCCCCATCAGGTGTCGTGGATGCCAGACGGCGAGACGCTGGTGGTGGCCAACGGCGGCATTCGCACCGAGGCTGAAAGCCGGGTCGAGATGAACCTCAACGCCATGGAGCCGAGCCTGGTATTGATGCAACGCGACGGCACCCTGCTGAGCAAGGAAACCCTCGCCCAGCAAATGAACAGCGTGCGTCACCTGGGGATCGCCAGCGATGGCACCATCGTCGCCGGCCAGCAATTCATGGGGCCGTCCCACGAGTCCTCAGAGTTGCTGGCGATCAAGCGTCCGGGCCAACCGTTCGTGGCGTTTGCGGTGCCTGAACATCAGTTGCAGGCGATGGGGCATTACACCGCCAGCGTGGCGGTCCACAGTGACTTGCGATTGGTCGCGTTGACTGCGCCGCGCGGCAACCGCTTTTTCATCTGGGACCTGGACAGCGGTGAAGTGCGCCTGGATGCGCCGCTTCCCGATTGCGCCGGGGTTGGCGCCGTGGCTGACGGGTTTGTCGTGACCTCGGGTCAGGGCCGCTGCCGGTATTACGATTGCCGTCAGACAACGCTGGTTGCAAAACCATTGGAGCTTCCGGCGGGGCTTTGGGATAACCACCTTCACCTCATCTGAGCCCGTTTCCTGTGGCGAGGGAGCTTGCTCCCGCTGGGCTGCGAAGCGGCCCCAAAATGGGACTGCTGCGCAGTCCAGCGGGAGCAAGCTCCCTCGCCACAGGTTATTCATCGTTCGTTAGTCCCCTTGAGTGACAGGCGCTCCAAGGCCTCGCCTGTAATTTCTTCCAGTTGGAATCACCCTGCGACTCAGATAATGTGCCCCACTGTCTCACCTGATTTTCTCCAAGGAAGTGGAAATATGCTGCGTCGCCGCATGCTGATCATGTTGGGTGTTGTTCTGCTGATCGTGCTGATCCTGGCCGGTTATAAAGCCTTCTCCATCTACACGATGATTCAAGGCTTTTCCGCGCCGAAACCGCCGATCAGTGTCGCCGCGACCACTGCCGTGGAACGTCCGTGGCAAGCTCGCCTGCCAAGCGTCGGCACCCTCAAGGCGCTGCAAGGCGTGGACCTGAGCCTGGAGACCGACGGCACCGTCATCGATTTGCAGTTCGAGTCAGGCCAGAAGGTCAAAGCCGGCCAACCGCTGCTTCTGCTTGATAGCGTGGTAGAAACCGCCCTGCTCGAAACCGCTCAAGCCGACCTGGGGCTGGCGCAGCTCGATTACGGTCGCGGCAGCCAATTGGTCGGCAGCCAAGCCATTTCCAAAGGCGAATTTGACCGGCTCTCGGCGATATTGAAAAAGAGCCGGGCCACGGTGAATCAGCTCAAGGCGGCGCTGGCCAAAAAACGCTTGCTCGCACCGTTCAGCGGGACCATCGGTATTCGTCAGGTGGACATCGGTGACTATCTCGCCAGCGGCACCATGATCGCCACCCTGCAAGACCTCAGCAGCCTCTACGTCGACTTTTTCGTGCCCGAGCAGTCGGTGCCGAAGATCGGCGTCGGCCAGTCGGTGCAGATCATTGTCTCGGCCTACCCGACACAGACCTTCCCCGGCACCATCAGCGCGATCAACCCGAAAGTCGAAAACAGCACCCGCAATGTTCAGGTCCGCGCAACCCTGGCCAACCCCGACGGCAAACTGCTGCCGGGCATGTACGCCAGCCTGCAGGTGATGCTGCCCGACCCGCAGCCGCGCATCGTCGTGCCGCAAAGCGCGATCACGTACACGCTGTACGGCAACTCGCTTTACGTCGTCGCGCAGAAAAAAGCCGAAGACGGCAGCCTCGAAAAAGACGACAAGGGCCAGCCGATCCTGATCGCCGAACGGCGTTTCATCGAAACCGGCGAGCGTCGCGACGGGCTCGTGGTGATTACCAAAGGCTTGCAGAACGGCGAAAAAGTGGTCACGGCCGGTCAGATCAAACTGGACAACGGCGCACACATTGCCATCAGCGACGACAAGACCCTGACCGATAAGAACAGTCAGCCACGTACTGACTGATCAAGGAATCCTCATGGCTTTTACCGATCCGTTCATCCGCCGCCCGGTGCTCGCCACCGTGGTCAGCCTGTTGATTGTGCTGCTGGGCTTCCAGGCCTGGAGCAAGCTGCCGCTGCGCCAATACCCGCAAATGGAAAACGCCCTGATAACGGTGACCACGGCGTACCCCGGGGCCAACGCCGAAACCATCCAGGGCTACATCACCCAACCGATGCAGCAAAGCCTGGCCAGCGCCGAGGGCATCGACTACATGACCTCGGTCAGTCGCCAGAACTTCTCGGTGATCTCGATCTACGCGCGCATCGGCTCCAACAGCGACCGCCTGTTCACCGAGCTGCTGGCCAAGGCCAACGAGGTGAAGAACCGGCTGCCCCAGGACGCCGAAGACCCGGTGCTGAGCAAGGAAGCCGCCGACGCCTCGGCCCTCATGTACATCAGTTTCTTCAGCAAGGAGCTGAGCAACCCGCAGATTACCGATTACCTGTCGCGGGTCATCCAGCCAAAACTGGCGACTCTGCCGGGCATGGCCGAAGCCGAGATTCTCGGCAACCAGGTGTTCGCCATGCGCCTGTGGCTGGACCCGGTAAAGCTGGCCGGTTTCGGCCTGGCCGCCAGCGACGTGACCAACGCGGTGCGCCAGTACAACTTCCTCTCTGCGGCCGGTGAAGTGAAAGGCGAGTACGTCGTCACCAGCATCAATGCCAACACCGAACTCAAGTCCGCTGAAGCGTTCGCTGCGATTCCGCTCAAGGTCGAGGGTGACAGCCGGGTGCTGCTCAGCGATGTGGCGCGGGTTGAGATGGGCGCGGAAAACTACGACTCGATCAGTTCGTTCGGTGGCACTCCCTCGGTGTACATCGGCATCAAGGCCACGCCGGGCGCCAACCCGCTGGACGTGATCAAGGAAGTGCGCAAGATCATGCCGGAGCTGGAAGCCCAGTTGCCGCCGAACCTCAAAGGAGAAATCGCTTACGACGCCACGCTGTTCATCCAGGCCTCAATCGATGAAGTGGTGAAAACCCTCTTCGAAGCCGTGCTGATCGTGATCGTGGTGGTGTTTCTGTTTCTCGGGGCGCTGCGTTCGGTGGTGATCCCGGTGGTCACCATTCCGCTGTCGATGATCGGCGTGATGTTCTTCATGCAGATGATGGGCTACTCGATCAACCTGCTGACACTGCTGGCGATGGTGCTGGCGATCGGGTTGGTGGTGGACGATGCCATTGTGGTGGTGGAGAACATTCACCGACACATCGAGGAAGGCAAGAAGCCGCTGGATGCGGCCATCGAAGGCGCCCGGGAAATCGCCATGCCGGTGGTCTCGATGACCATCACCCTGGCGGCAGTCTATGCGCCCATCGGTTTTCTGACCGGGCTCACGGGGGCGCTGTTCAAGGAGTTCGCCCTGACGCTGGCCGGTGCGGTGGTGATTTCCGGCGTGGTCGCGTTGACCCTGTCGCCGATGATGTGTGCCTTGCTCCTGCGCCACGACGAAAATCCCAGCGGCCTCGCGCATCGCCTGGACCTGATTTTTGAAGGCCTCAAGCGCCGATACCAAAGCATGCTCCACGGCACCCTCAACACCCGGCCGGTGGTCCTGGTGTTTGCGGTGATTGTGCTGTGCCTGATTCCGGTGCTGCTCAAGTTCACCAAGTCGGAACTGGCGCCCGATGAAGATCAGGGCATCATTTTCATGCTGGCCAACGCCCCGCAACCGGCCAACCTCGATTACCTGAACACTTACACTGACGAATTCATCACGATCTTCAAGGAGTTTCCCGAGTACTACTCTTCGTTCCAGATCAATGGATTCAACGGCGTGCAATCGGGGATTGGCGGTTTCCTGCTCAAACCGTGGAATGAACGCGACCGCACGCAGATGGCCATCCTGCCCGAGGTCCAGCGCAAACTGGAGGGCATTGCCGGTCTGCAGGTCTTCGGCTTCAACCTGCCCTCGTTGCCCGGCACGGGTGAAGGGTTGCCGTTTCAGTTCGTCATCAACACGGCCAACGATTACGAAGCGCTGCTGCAAGTGATGGACCGGGTGAAAAAACGGGCGATGGAGTCCGGCAAGTTCGCCTTTGTCGATGTCGACCTGGCCTTCGACAAACCCGAAGTCGTCGTGGACATCGATCGCGCCAAGGCCGCGCAGATGGGCGTGTCCATGCAGGACCTGGGCGGAACACTGGCCACATTGCTGGGACAGGCGGAAATCAACCGTTTCACCATTGAGGGTCGTAGCTACAAGGTCATCGCTCAGGTCGAACGACCGTTCCGCGACAACCCGGACTGGCTGAACAACTACTACGTGAAAAACAACCAAGGCCAACTGCTGGCCCTGTCGACCCTGATCACCGTCAGCGATCGGGCGCGTCCACGGCAGTTGAACCAGTTCCAGCAGCTCAACTCGGCCATCCTGTCAGGTGTGCCGCTGGTCAGCATGGGCGAAGCCATCGATGTCGTGCGCCAGATTACGCTGGAAGAAGCGCCGGCCGGTTTTGCCATGGATTACGCCGGCGCCTCGCGCCAATATGTCCAGGAAGGCAGCGCGCTGTGGGTGACCTTCGCCCTGGCGCTGGCGATCATTTTCCTGGTCCTCGCGGCCCAGTTCGAGAGCTTCCGTGACCCGCTGGTGATTCTGGTGACAGTGCCGCTGTCGATCTGTGGCGCGTTGATTCCACTGTTCCTGGGTTGGTCGAGCATGAACATTTATACCCAAGTGGGCCTGGTGACCTTGATCGGCCTGATCACCAAGCACGGGATCCTGATCGTCGAGTTCGCCAACCAGCTGCGCAGAGAGAAAGGCCTGACACCTCGCGAAGCTGTGGAAGAAGCTGCTGCAATCCGGCTGCGCCCGGTGTTGATGACCACGGCGGCGATGGTATTCGGCATGGTGCCATTGATCATCGCCACGGGCGCGGGCGCGGTCAGCCGGTTTGATATCGGCATGGTGATCGCAACCGGAATGTCGATCGGGACGTTATTTACGCTGTTCGTGTTGCCGTGCATCTACACCCTGCTGGCCAAACCCGACGCAAAAGAACACTCATAATCCATTTGGGAGCGAGCCTGCTCGCGATGGCGGTGTGTCAGGCACCTCAATGTTGACTATGCCGCCGTCATCGCGAGCAGGCTCCATCCCACCTTGGGCCATGCACGGCTTGAAATTCGGCACAAAAAAAGGCCTCGAATTGGCGAGGCCTTTTATTTTGGCTTCAATCTGTTCAACTCTGCGGCCTCATTCCTTGAGAAAGTCCGAACATGAACAGCAATAAATCATGATCGGGTTGAGATGCCACAGATGCCTTGGCAACCCGTGGCAACGGACAGTGCGCGTCACCGTTCACTGAACTGAGAACTTGCGTGCGGGGCTGCTCCCACGCCGCCACCGCCAATGAAGCAACTGCCAAGGCTCCTATCAGAAACACACCTCGTGCAATTTCTAGTTTCATTGCTATAAACCTTTGATAGCGCTGCCAAACGCCGTCTCATAAAAGTAGACGAGTTTGCGCCAGTCCGCCGTGCTGAACGACGAGTGGCGACGCAGCTGCTTCATGTCATGAGCCGCCGCGCGATAAGCGGTCAAGCGCTGCCGGCATTTCTCCAGGTCGATCAAGGCGATTTCGACCTTGGCCGACTCGCCTTCACCGGTCACCCGTACGAATACGTGCTTGATGTAAATGCAACTGTGCTGCCAACGGCCCTTGTGCATGCGGGCCAGGTTTTCGGCCAGGTCCTTCAAGACTCGGTCATGCACCGCCTCGCCGTGACGCTCGCGACCGCCGCCGGCGTACCAGTGTTCGATTTCCTCGAAGCCGTCCAGCGACTTGGTCACCAGCAATGCGCGCCATTTGTGCACGGGGTCGCGCTGTGCGCCGCAGAAAACGATTTCCGGAACTCCCACCCCAAGCGCGCGCAGGCCAATGAGCGCATCACGCTCGCGCAACACGGTCGGACGACCGAAGGGGTGCAACCAGCTGCGATAGATATGTCCGGTCTGTCGCTTGGCGTAGAGCAGCTGACCATCGTTGCCCATGACCCGCTGCACGCCACTTTCTCCACCGCGACGGACGTTAGGTTCTTCTACCCATTCACCGCGCTGATTCCAGAAATAGTCGAAGCGGTCCTGAGAGGCGACGTCCGTCTCTGCTGCACATTGCACTGCCATCCTGTTACCTCTTGCGTAATACGTAAACTCGCCACATGGCATAGAGCGGTAAAAAGTCCAATCGTTCCTGAATACGGAACCCCGCTTGTTCAAACTCTTTTTCTACCGTGGCCGCCGGTAACACAAACCGGTTTTGGTAACCTTCCTGCCCACGCCGTTTCTCTGAGCGCTTGCGTTTCCAGGCCTTGAAATTGCCGTCCACCCACAACGAAAGGATCACGCTGTCACGCGTGACTCGTTCAAATTCGCGCAGAATGGCCAGTCGATGCTCGGCTTCACCGATGTGATGCAGCAAACGCATGCAGAAAATGCTGTCGACAGCGTTGTCGGGCAAAGCAATGTCGAATGCGGAAGTGTGCAAGGGTTGTACCCGTTTCACCACGTCAGCCGGTTGCGCCTGGGTTGCAATCTTCAACATTGACTCGGAGTTGTCGGCCCCGATGATCGCTCGATTGGCTTTCTCCGCCAGCATTGGCCAAAAACGCCCTGCCCCGCACGGCAAATCGAGGACCAGCCCTGGCTCACCGACCAGCTTCAGCGCCTTTCGCGCCAACTGCACGTCACGCCAGTGGGATAGCTTACGACCAAGACCATCCTGGTGCTTCTGCAAATACCTTTGTGCATGTTGATCGTCGTACTTCTCGGAAAAATCGAGTTTGATCGGGCCGTCCATCATTAAGGTCTCCTGAACTTCTGATGACGCCCACCTTAGGTAGCGTAGTGTCGGTGTCAGGTCATACCTTTGTGAAAAAATTGTTAAGGAAATGTTGAATCATTACAAGATTTTTCAAGTTGACCAGCATGGCTCGGAGCCCCGACTGCTCAAGCAACCGCTAGCTTTGGCTCAATTGCACCTGAAAACGACAGCCATTAGGTTCCATATTGGTCAAGCTGACGCTCCAGCCCTGGTTCTCGCAAATCCGCTGCACCAGCGACAACCCCAGTCCCAGGCCCTCGCCGCGCTTTTCACTGCCGCGAACGAAAGGTTCGAACATTGCCTCGCGTTTTTCCTCGGGAATGCCCACACCGCTGTCCTCGACCGTGAAACCTGTGGCCGTGAGGGTCAAGCGGATAAACCCGCGCTCGGTGTAATGCAGCGCGTTACGCAACAGGTTGCCCATGACGGCGTGCAAGAGGGTTGCGTTGTAACAGGTGTCCAGCGGATTACCCGGTTCGAAGATCAGGCTCAGCCCCTTGGCTTCGATCGGTTCGCGCCACTGGTTGAGCAGCCCGTCGGCGACCTGGCTCAACGTCTGCTGCGGCGACATGCTCGCGTCTTCTCGCTGGGCCCGGGCCAACATCAGGAAGGTTTGCACCAGTTCGCGCATCTCGGCGCACGCGCGGGCAATTCGCTCGACCTGGGCATGGCCACGCTGGTCGATACCGGGGTTTTCCAACAGTAGCTCACAGGAACTGGCCAGCACCATCAGGGGCGTGCGCAGTTCGTGGCTGACGTCACTGGTAAACAATCGCTCACGGGTCAATGCCTGGCGGAGCCGCCCAAGGGTGGCATCGAAGGCAACCGCCAGCTCGCCCACTTCGTCAGCGGCATAATCCGGTGCCAGGGGTGGCGCCAGCCCCAGCAATTGATCGCGGTGACGCACCTGGCGGGCGAGTCGCACCACCGGCGCCATCACTTTGCGCGCCAGGACCCAACCGAGAAAGACTGCCAGCGCCAGGCTCAGTACGAAGCCCACCAGCACCACGGCAAACAGCACTCGCTCACGTTCTTCGAAATCGCTTTGATCCTGCAGCAATACGTAACGCCGGCCATCGACCACTTCAACCATCGCGTGATACGACAGCTGCTCGCGAAAGACCTCGTGGAAACCGGGCTCCAGATGCCGTAAATCCTTGGGCAACTCGAAGTCCCCCGGCCCACCACTGAAATAGAACATCTGGTCCGGCTCGGGGCGATGGCTCCAGTCAGAGACGCTGTCCATCAGCAGGAGCCGTTGAAGATCGCCACCCAGCCCGGCTGAAATCAGCTTTTCTTCCACCAGGTGCACGGTCGCCACAATGCCCATGGCGAAGGCGCCTGCCACCAATGCACTCATCAGCGCAAAGGCGATGATGATCCGTTGAGCGAGGCTCTGCTTAAACTCCATCGCGACTCTCGGCCAAGCGATAACCCACACCGTGCACGGTTTGCAGCAAGGGCTTGGCGAAGGGCTTGTCGATCACCTGGCGCAGTTGATGGACGTGGCTGCGCAGGCTGTCGCTGTCCGGGCAGTCATCACCCCAGAGGGCTTCTTCGAGAATTTCGCGGCGCAGAACATGCGGGCTTTTCTGCATCAGCACGGCCAGCAACTTGAGGCCGACCGGGTTGAGCTTGAGCAGGCGACCTTCGCGGGTCACCTCCAGGGTATCGAGGTCGTAGCTCAGATCACCCACCTGCAAGGCGCGTCGACCGCCACCCTGGGCACGACGCATGACCGCTTCGATACGCGCCGCCAGTTCGGACAGGGCGAACGGTTTGATCAGGTAGTCATCGGCACCGGACTTGAAGCCCTGCAGCCGGTCATCCAGCTGATCGCGCGCGGTGAGCATGATCACCGGCGTGTCGCGGCGGGCGTCTTCGCGCAGGCGTTTGCACAGCGTATAGCCGTCAATGCCGGGCAACATGATGTCGAGCACGATCAAGTCATAGTGCTCGGTGGCCGCCAGGTGCAGGCCTGACAAACCGTCCTGCGCGCAATCCACGGTGTAGCCTTTGAGCCCCAGGTAATCGGCCAGATTGGCCAGGATATCGCGGTTGTCTTCAACCAATAGAATTCGCATGGGCACCTCCTCCGCACACAGTAACGGCCGTCATGGCCCGCGCAGCTTAAGGCCAAGTGTGGCTCAGGGCTAGGACTGCGTGCAGTTGTCAATCCGATAGAAAAACCGATGAAGGCTTAACAAGTTTTTCACTATCGATTCACACGCCAATGACAGCGCCGGGCTCAGACTCCGCGCGGATGCGCACTTCATACCCCTTCACCGACCAAGGAACTGCCATGGCTTCGACCGCTGCCCGCCCCGCCTCCAGACCGCTCAACTTTTGGGTGTGTCTGGGTGTGCCCGCTATCACAGCGATCAGTTTGGTGCTGCTTGAGCTGACGTCTCTGGACATGAACCTGGCCAAACTGTTCTACGACCCGGTCGCCGGGGAATTCATCGGACGCCACAGTTACTTCCTTGAAGACATCCTGCATGACCGAGCCAAGCAATTGGTCATCGCCTTTTCGGTGTTTGCGATCATCGGCTTTATCGGCTCGTTTTTCATCGCCAGGCTCAAGCCGTTCAAACGCGAACTGGGTTGCCTGGTGATGTCGCTGGCGCTGGCGACCTCGTTCGTGACCCCAGTGAAAGCGGTGACGGCCGTGCAATGCCCGTGGAGCCTCGAGCAATTCGGCGGCCACGAAACCTACAGCGAACTGCTCAGCCCGCGTCCGCAAACCGACAAGCCTGGGCGTTGCTGGCCTGGGGGTCATGCCGCCACCGGGTTTACGCTGTTTGCGCTGTTCTTTGTACTGCGAGACCGTCGTCCGCGACTCGCGCGCCAGGCGTTTGTGTTTGCATTTGCACTGGGGACGGTGTTTTCCGTGAGCCGGATGATGCAGGGGGCGCACTTCTTTTCGCATAACGTGTGGACGGCGATTTTCTGCTGGCTGATCTGTCTGGGGTCTTACTACTACATCCTGTATCGACCGGCGTCCAAGGCTGAGAAAGCGTCCGAAGCACAACCGGTTAGCGTATGAACTGACGCCTTCGCGGGCAAGCCTCGCTCCTACAGGGATTTCGCTGGACCTGTAGGAGCGAGGCTTGCCCGCGAAGAGGCCCTTAAAAACCACACAACTTTATGCCGGGCAATAAAAAACCCCGCCGGTTCATCACCGGCGGGGTTTTCATGTACGGGGTAAGGCTGGCTTACATCATGCCGCCCATGCCGCCCATACCGCCCATGTCTGGCATGCCGCCACCCGCTGGGCCGTCTTCCTTGATCTCAGCGATCATGGCTTCGGTAGTGATCATCAGGCTGGCAATCGACGAAGCCGCTTGCAGAGCAGAACGAGTCACTTTAGCCGGGTCCAGGATACCCATTTCGATCATGTCGCCGTATTCGCCGGTCGCAGCGTTGTAACCGTAGTTACCCGAACCTTGCTTGACCTTGTCGACCACAACGCTTGGCTCGTCGCCGGAGTTGGCAACGATCTGGCGCAGTGGCGCTTCTACAGCGCGACGCAGCAACTGGATGCCAACGTTCTGGTCATCGTTGTCGCCTTTGAGCTCGGAGATTGCCTGCAGAGCGCGAACCAGTGCCACGCCGCCGCCAGGTACCACGCCTTCTTCAACGGCTGCACGGGTAGCGTGCAGGGCGTCTTCAACGCGGGCTTTCTTCTCTTTCATTTCAACTTCGGAACCGGCGCCAACCTTGATCACTGCAACGCCGCCGGACAGCTTGGCCAGACGCTCTTGCAGTTTTTCACGGTCGTAGTCGGACGAAGTGTCAGCCACTTGCTGACGGATCTGCAGAACGCGAGCCTGGATGTCAGCTTCAACGCCGGCGCCGTCGATCACGGTGGTGTTTTCTTTGGACAGGATCACGCGCTTGGCATTACCCAGGTGTTCCAGGGTAGTGCTTTCCAGGCTCAGGCCGATCTCTTCGGAGATGACGGTACCGCCAGTCAGAACAGCGATGTCCTGCAGCATGGCCTTGCGACGGTCGCCGAAGCCTGGAGCCTTGACGGCTGCGACTTTGACGATGCCACGCATGTTGTTCACAACCAGAGTCGCCAGGGCTTCGCCTTCAACGTCTTCGGCCACGATCAGCAGTGGACGGCCGGCTTTGGCAACGGCTTCCAGGACTGGCAGCATTTCGCGGATGTTCGAGATCTTTTTGTCGACCAGCAGGATCAGCGGACCGTCCAGCTCGGCAGTCATGGTCTCTGGCTTGTTGACGAAGTACGGGGACAGGTAGCCACGGTCGAACTGCATGCCTTCAACAACCGACAGTTCGTTTTCCAGGCCCGAGCCTTCTTCAACGGTGATCACGCCTTCTTTACCGACTTTTTCCATGGCTTCGGCAATGATGTCGCCGATGGAGCTGTCGGAGTTGGCCGAGATGGTGCCGACCTGAGCGATGGCCTTGGTGTCAGCGCAAGGCTTGGACAGGGCTTTCAGCTCTTTGACGATAGCGATGGTCGCTTTGTCGATGCCGCGCTTCAGGTCCATCGGGTTCATGCCGGCAGCGACGGCTTTCAGGCCTTCGTTGACGATCGACTGAGCCAGAACGGTAGCGGTGGTGGTGCCGTCGCCTGCGTCATCGTTGGCACGGGAGGCAACGTCTTTGACCAGCTGCGCGCCCATGTTTTCGAAGCGATCTTTCAGCTCGATTTCTTTGGCAACGGACACGCCGTCCTTGGTGATGGTCGGAGCGCCGAAGCTCTTCTCGATGATCACGTTACGGCCTTTAGGGCCCAGGGTCGCTTTTACTGCGTCAGCCAGGACGTTGACACCGGCGAGCATTTTCTTGCGGGCGGAATCGCCGAATTTAACTTCTTTAGCAGCCATGATCGATATTCCTTAAATACTTTGTAGTAACGGGAAAATGAGCGGGGAATCAGCCTTCGACAACAGCGAGGATTTCGCTCTCGCCGATGACCAGCAGGTCTTCGCCGTCAACTTTCACAGTGTTGCTGCCGGAGTAAGGGCCGAACACAACCTTGTCACCCACTTTCACGGACAGCGCACGCACTTCACCGTTGTCCAGGACTTTGCCCGGGCCTACAGCGAGGACTTCGCCCTGGTTTGGCTTTTCAGCAGCCGAACCTGGCAGGACGATACCGCCAGCGGTTTTCTTTTCTTCTTCGCTGCGACGGACGACGACGCGGTCATGCAGAGGACGAAGCTTCATTGTCGATCTCTCCTAATTGTGGTTTTCATCGGCCGGTGTATTCCCGGCGGGTTTAACAAATCCGGCGGTGCCGGGTGCGGTTCGTCAAGCGAACCGCGGAAGTCTGTCTGGCGTGATCGCCAGAAACCTTGCGGTGACCGTTACATAAGGGCGCATAAGCTTATTACAAGGGCGGGGATCGAAATTTTTTTGCATCAATGCCCCGAAAACGAACACGGCACCCGAAGGTGCCGTGCAGCTGAAACGCTTTACTTGGAATCGCGGTGTTCGAACTCGCCTTCGATTACGTTCGGCTCGCGGCCCAGCGGCTGCTGCGGAGCAGGACCGCCACGTGGTTGAAGATCATCGGCAAACGCCCGCTGGCGGATCGCTGCCTCTTCAGCGCGCTGGCGCATTTTATTGGCCAGCAGTCGACGGGAGATCGGCAGCAGCATGATCAGACCCAGCACGTCCGTGACGAAGCCCGGCAGAATCAACAGACCGCCCGCCAGGGCCAGCATCAAGCCTTCAAGCATGGTCTGGGCCGGCAACTCGCCGCGGTTCAGGCTTTCACGCGCACGCAACGCAGTGGCCAGACCGGCGATGCGCAGCACGAACACGCCGAGCATCGAGCCGAGAATGATCAGCAGCAGGGCCGGGAAAAACCCGATGGCCCCGCTGACCTTGACGAATACGAACAGCTCCAACACCGGAAACAGTACAAAGAGCAATAAAAAAGGGCGCATCAAATGGTTCCTCAACGCAAGAATGCCTTGCCAGTCTTCCCTAGATGACGTCGCCGTTTCGTGAATTCAAGCGTCAGCCACTTCATTTTTCGGCCAATGCTCGGCGTGAGCCAGGAAAACCAAGGCTTCGCGCACTTGTGTCGGCGTATTACAAGTTGCCTGGAACGGTAGCCAGTACAGGGCCTGGCCAATGCGTAGGTGCATGCCTTCGCTGTCGATACCCGCCAGTTGCGCCGGCTCGTTTTTCGGCAGCCCCGCCAAATCGACGTAGTGGGCGATGGCTTTGGCGTGATCGGCGTTCATGTGCTCGACCATGCTCAGTTCGGCTTTGCCGGCGAACGGATTGGCCAGGGTCAGTTGGTCGACCCAGTGAATTGCACCGAAACCGCCGATGTAACGGTGACGCACAGGCTTGAGCACCCAGAAATCGAAATCGTGGGCCTTGTGGTAGCTCTGCGACTCCGGGAAATAGCGGTAGTAACGCTCGGCGGCCGCTTCGATCGCGGCCTCGTCTTCGAGCTTTTCTGCTTCGGCGAGATAAGTCAGGCGACCAACGGCTTGCACATCGTCGGCCTCACGTTCGCCCACAAAAAGCGAGCATTTCGGATCTTTCTGCAGGTTATGGGTGTGCTGGGCGATGCGGCTGATAAGGATCAGCGGCCGGCCCTGCTCGTCCAGGCAATACGGAACCACGGAGCCAAACGGGAAACCGGGCATCGACTTGGAGTGCGTCGACAGCACCCCGCGGTATTCCTTGAGAAGCAATTCTCGGGCATTCTTGGCCGCTTCAACGCTCAATTTATGACTCCTTATATAGAATCCGTCGAAAAAACGGACAGGCGCCTGGGGATAAGTTCCAGTACGCCATCGGGGCAGTTCTCATGTGCAACCAGGCCACATCAGGTGCAGATCGAGAGGCCCTCTAGGAAGGAAACCACTCTGAACCTGCTATTGGGGCATGCGAATGCAACTCACTGACAAAGTAATCATTATCACTGGCGGTTGCCAGGGTTTAGGCCGTTCCATGGCCGAGTATTTCGCGGGTAAAGGCGCGAAGCTGGCGCTGGTGGACCTGAACCAGGAAAAGCTCGACGACACCGTCGCGGCGTGCAAAGCCAAGGGCGCAGAAGCTCGGGCTTACCTGTGCAACGTTGCCAACGAAGAGCAAGTGACGCATATGGTCGCCCAGGTGGCCGAAGATTTCGGCGCGATTCATGGATTGATCAACAACGCCGGCATCCTGCGCGACGGCCTGCTGCTGAAGGTCAAGGATGGCGAAATGACCAAGATGAGCCTGGCCCAATGGCAGGCGGTCATCGACGTCAACCTGACCGGCGTGTTCCTGTGCACCCGTGAAGTCGCGGCAAAAATGGTCGAGCTGAACAACAGCGGCGCGATCATCAATATCTCCTCGATCTCCCGCGCCGGCAACGTCGGCCAGACCAACTACTCCGCCGCCAAGGCTGGCGTGGCCGCGGCAACCGTGACCTGGGCCAAGGAACTGGCGCGTTATGGCATTCGCGTGGCTGGCATTGCACCGGGCTTTATCGAAACCGAGATGACGTTGGGCATGAAGCCTGAAGCGCTGGACAAGATGACGGCCGGGATCCCGCTCAAGCGCATGGGCAAACCGGAAGAGATCGCCCATTCGGCGGCGTACATTTTCGAGAACGACTACTACACCGGCCGGATTCTGGAAATGGATGGCGGGCTGCGGATCTAAGGCCTCATAGATCAATGTGGGCGCTAGCCTGCTAGCGATTGAGCGGGTTCAGTCAACTTATTTGTTGAATGTGAATCCGCTATCGCTAGCAGGCTAGCTCCCACAGTTAGTTGTGTTTCAGGCCATCAATCGTCGCTGATGGTGATGTTCGGCATCGCCGGCGACACCGCTTCCTGCAACACAATCCGCGCGCCGACGTGGCGGGCGAGTTCCTGGTACACCAGGGCAATCGGGCTGTCAGGTTCGGCGATCACCGTTGGCTTGCCGCCATCGGCCTGTTCACGGATAGCCATTGCCAGCGGCAACGACGCCAGCAGTTCGACGCCATACTGGTTGGCCAGCTTCACCCCTCCGCCCTCACCAAACAGATGCTCGGCATGCCCGCAGTTGGAGCAGATGTGCACGGCCATGTTTTCCACCACACCGAGCACCGGGATGTTGACCTTGCGGAACATCTCCACGCCCTTGCGTGCGTCCAGCAATGCCAGATCTTGCGGCGTGGTAACGATCACCGCGCCAGCCACCGGGACTTTCTGCGCCAGAGTCAGCTGGATATCACCGGTGCCTGGTGGCATGTCGATGACCAGGTAATCCAGATCGCCCCAGGCGGTTTGCGTGACCAGTTGCAACAATGCGCCGGAAACCATCGGCCCACGCCAGACCATCGGCGTGTTGTCGTCGGTCAGGAACGCCATCGACATCACTTCAACGCCATGGGATTCAATCGGCACGAACCATTTCTGATCCTTGACCTTCGGTCGGGTGCCTTCGGGGATGCCGAACATGATGCCCTGGCTCGGACCGTAGATGTCCGCGTCGAGAATCCCGACCTTGGCGCCTTCACGGGCCAGGGCCAGCGCGAGGTTGGCGGCGGTGGTGGACTTGCCCACGCCGCCCTTGCCGGACGCCACGGCGACCACGTTCTTGACGTTGGCCAGGCCCGGGATTTGCGCCTGGGCCTTGTGCGCGGCGATCACGCTGGTGATGTCAACGCGCGCGCTCGTCACGCCGTCGAGGCCTTCGATCGCCATTTGCAACATTTGCGACCAGCCACTCTTGAACAGACCGGCGGCGTAGCCCAGTTCCAGTTGCACGCTGACGCGATCGCCCTGGATGTCGATGCTGCGCACACACCCGGCGCTGACCGGGTCCTGGTTCAGATAAGGGTCGGTGTATTGGCGAAGGACGGCTTCCACCGCTGCGCGATTGACGGCGCTCATGGGCAACTCCGATAGCAAGACTGGAAAATCAGGGGGGTATCCTACGCCGGACATACATTTGTGGCGAGGGAGCTTGCTCCCGCTCGGCTGCGAAGCAGTCGCAATCAGGCAGATGCACTCCTTGCGCCGAAAAACGGGTTGGAGGGTTTGGGGCGGCTTCGCCACCCAGCGGGAGCAAGCTCCCTCGCCACAGAAGCATTTTCACGCTCATACTGCCGGTGCACAGGTTTGGGCATTCGATGCAACCGGAAACAGGCTGACGGGGTGAAAAATATGCGCCAGCGCTTTATAGTGGCCGGCCTCCGTTTCATCAAGTAGCCGAGCCCCATGTCCGAGCCACGCAAGATCCTCGTCACCAGCGCCCTGCCCTATGCCAATGGTTCGATCCATCTTGGCCACATGCTGGAATACATCCAGACCGATATGTGGGTGCGCTTCCAGAAGCACCGCGGCAACCAATGCATTTATGTCTGCGCCGACGACGCCCATGGTTCGGCCATCATGCTGCGCGCGGAAAAGGAAGGCATCACCCCGGAACAACTGATCGCCAACGTCCAGGCTGAACACAGCGCCGACTTTGCCGAGTTCCTGGTGGACTTCGACAACTTCCACTCCACTCACGCCGAAGAAAACCGTGAGCTGTCGAGCCAGATCTACCTGAAGCTGCGCGACGCCGGGCACATCGCCCAGCGCTCGATCACTCAGTACTTCGACCCGGAAAAGAAAATGTTCCTGGCCGACCGCTTCATCAAGGGCACCTGCCCGAAATGCGGCACTGAAGACCAGTACGGCGACAACTGCGAAAAATGCGGTGCAACCTACGCACCCACCGACCTGAAGGATCCGAAGTCGGCGATCTCTGGTGCCACTCCGGTGCTCAAGGATTCCCAGCACTTCTTCTTCAAGCTGCCGGATTTCCAGGAAATGCTGCAAGCCTGGACCCGCAGCGGCACCCTGCAAGAAGCCGTGGCGAACAAGATCGCCGAATGGCTGGATGCCGGCCTGCAACAGTGGGACATCTCCCGCGATGCGCCGTACTTCGGCTTCGAGATCCCCGACGAGCCAGGCAAATACTTCTACGTCTGGCTGGACGCGCCGATCGGCTACATGGCCAGCTTCAAGAACCTGTGCGCCCGCCGTCCGGAACTGGATTTCGACGCGTTCTGGGGTAAGGACTCCACCGCCGAGCTGTACCACTTCATCGGCAAGGACATCGTCAACTTCCACGCCCTGTTCTGGCCAGCGATGCTCGAAGGCGCCGGTTTCCGCAAGCCGACAGGCATCAACGTGCACGGCTACCTGACCGTCAACGGTCAGAAAATGTCCAAGTCCCGCGGCACTTTTATCAAAGCCCGGACTTACCTGGACCACCTGTCGCCGGAATACCTGCGTTACTACTACGCGGCCAAGCTGAGCCGTGGCGTCGATGACCTGGACCTGAACCTCGAAGACTTCGTGCAGAAGGTCAACTCCGATCTGGTCGGCAAAGTCGTCAACATCGCCAGCCGTTGCGCCGGGTTTATCCACAAGGGTAACGGCGGTGTGCTGGTGGCCGGCAACGCCGCACCGGAATTGACCGAAGCGTTCCTGGCCGCAGCGCCAAGCATTGCCGAGGCCTACGAGGCGCGCGACTTCGCCCGTGCCATGCGCGAGATCATGGGCCTGGCCGACCGTGCCAACGCCTGGATCGCCGACAAGGCACCGTGGTCGCTGAACAAACAGGAAGGCAAGCAGGACGAAGTCCAGGCCATCTGCGCCCTGGGCGTGAACCTGTTCCGCCAACTGGTGATCTTCCTCAAACCGGTGCTGCCGCTGCTGGCCGCCGACGCCGAGGCGTTCCTCAACGTCGCGCCGCTGACCTGGAATGACCACGCGACCTTGCTCAGCAACCATCAACTGAACGAGTTCAAGCCGTTGATGACCCGTATCGACCCGGTAAAAGTCCAAGCCATGAGCGACGCCTCGAAAGAAGACCTGACCGCCAGCGCAACCGACACCGGCAATGCCGCGCCTGCCGGCAATGGCGAACTGGCCAAGGATCCGCTGTCGCCCGAAATCGATTTCGACGCCTTCGCCGCGATCGACCTGCGCGTTGCCTTGATCGTCAAGGCCGAACACGTGGAAGGTGCCGACAAGCTGCTGCGCCTGACCCTCGACATCGGTGACGAGCAACGCAACGTGTTCTCCGGGATCAAGAGCGCTTACCCGGATCCGTCCAAGCTCAATGGCCGTCTGACCATGATGATCGCCAACCTCAAGCCACGGAAAATGAAGTTCGGCGTCTCCGAAGGCATGGTGATGGCAGCCGGCCCTGGTGGAGAAGAAATCTACCTGCTCAGCCCCGACAGCGGCGCCAAGCCGGGTCAGCGCATCAAGTAAGTTTCTGCGCTAAATCGATCCCACAGTCGTGCCTGGCGCGACTGTGGGATTTTCATATCAGGCCCCACCCTCCGTCCTTCCCGGATAATGCCTAAGCTTTTTAGAACGCTCTGTTAAAAAGCCCTCTTTCTACCGGCACAATCATGACCGAGATGCTGCTTACGCTTATCAGCGCCGCCCTGATCAACAACCTCGTGTTGCACTGGCCGCTGGGCGTCGATCCGCTGCTGGGCAGCGAGCGCGATCAGGTTCATAAATTGGGTATTGCGACGACGTGTCTGATGCTGATGGTCGGCATACTGGGCTACCCGGCTTATCACTGGCTGCTGGTGCCGCTGGAACTGACTTCGCTGCGTCTTTTCGTGTTCCTGCCCTTGAGCGTATTGCTGATCGGCCCGCTGCTGAAAGCGCTTTCCCGGTTACTTCCAAAGCTTGCGTTTGATGGCCTCTGGCCGTTGCTGCTGGGCAACGCGGGTGTGCTGGGGCTGGCATTGCTCAACGCTCAGGACGACAAAGGATTCTTCCACGCCACCGCCCTGTGCCTCGGTGCAGGACTGGGGTTCTGGCTGGTGCTCAGCCTGTTCAGCGATTTGCGCCAGCGCACAATCGAAAATGATATTCCCCTGCCCTTTCGCGGCCTGCCGATCGAACTGATCGGCGCCGGACTGATCGCAGTGGCTTTTCTCGGATTCAGCGGGCTGATCAAAACATGAGTCTGATTCAACGCATCGACGCCCTCTTGCCGCAAACCCAATGCGGCAAGTGCGGCCACCCCGGATGCAAGCCTTACGCCGAAGGCATCGCCAGCGGCGAGCCGATCAACAAGTGCCCGCCAGGGGGCAGCGAAACCATCTCGGCGCTGGCCGAGTTGCTGCAAGTGCCGGTGCTGGAACTGGACGTCAGCCGCGGCTCGGCACCGGCGCAGATCGCTTACATCCGCGAAGCCGAATGCATCGGTTGCACCAAATGTATCCAGGCGTGTCCGGTGGATGCCATCGTCGGTGCCGCCAAATTGATGCACACGGTGATCATCGACGAATGCACCGGTTGCGACCTGTGTGTCGCGCCGTGCCCGGTGGATTGCATCGAAATGCGGCCACTGCCTTTGGCCACGGTGCTGCCGATTGTTGGTGGCCTGGCGTTCAGCCTTGAGGAACAACGGGCGCGCACCGCCAAACGCAATCATGCGCGGCGTCGCTTCGAACAGCGCAACGCCCGTTTGCGCCGCGAGGAAGAGCAGAAACTCGCCGAACGTCAGGCCCGCGCTCAACGCGCCACGCCGCAAAACGAAGTGCCCACGCTCGACCCGGTTCAGGCTGCGCTTGAGCGGGTGCGTGCGCAGAAAGCGGCAAACGCCGATGCGGCGTTGAAAAAAGCCAAGATCGACCTGGCGATGAGTCGTGCGCAACTGAACAAGTCGCTCAAGGCGTTCGGGCATCCGCCGACCTTCGAGCAGCAGTCGCAATTGATCGTGCTGCAACAGCAATTCGAGATGGCAGAGCAAGCCTTGGCCAAGCTGGAAAGCAGCGCGCCGCCCATCCCCGCACCGGCACCCGCCGCGCCAGCGAAGGATGCCGAGCTGAAACGGGCGAAGATCCAGCTGGCCATGCGCCGCGCCGAACTCAACAAGGCGCGAACCGGCGAAGCCGCAGCTGAACAGATTGCAGCGCTGGAACGCGCTGTGATGGACGCCGAGCGTCAGGTGGATGCCTATGTCGCCCCTTGAATCGGTGGACGAACGCCTTCAGCAGGCCATGAAGCTGGTGTTGCTGGCCACGGTGCCGGGCATGCTGGCGTTGTTCTGGTTGTATGGCTGGGGCGTGTTGATCAACCTGATTTTGACGGCTGTTACCGCATTGGCGGTTGAAGCTGCGGTGCTGCACCTGCGCAAGCAATCGATCAAGCCAACGTTGAGCGACGGCAGCGCGCTCGTCAGCGCGACGTTGCTGGCCTTGGCCTTGCCGCCTTATTGCCCGTGGTGGCTGACGGTCAGTGCGGCGGCATTCGCCCTGCTCGGTAAACAACTTTATGGCGGGGTTGGCAAAAATCCGTTCAACCCGGCGATGCTTGGTTTTGCCCTGGTGCTGGTTACGTTTCCCCAACAGATGACCCTCTGGCCGTCGGCCCACGGCATGAGTCTGCTCGGTGGCTTGCAACAGGTCTTCGGCTTCGGTCAGGCGCCAGATGCCTGGGCCCAGGCCACGGCGCTGGACAGCCTGCGAATCAACAAAAGCCTGACCATGGATGAACTCTTCGCGAGCAATCCGGCGTTCGGCCATTTCGGCGGACGCGGTGTGGAATGGGTCAACCTGGCCTTTCTCGCTGGCGGCGCGTTTCTTCTGCAACGGCGGGTGTTCACCTGGCACGCACCGGTCGGCATGCTTGCCAGTCTGTTCATCATCAGCCTGCTGTGCTGGAACGGTTCGGGCTCCGACTCCCATGGCTCGCCGCTGTTTCACCTGCTCACCGGCGCGACCATGCTGGGCGCGTTTTTTATTGCCACCGAGCCGGTGTCCGGCGCGAAAAGCCCCGGTGCCCGACTGTTGTTCGGTGCCGGCGTGGGATTACTCACCTACCTGATTCGTACTTGGGGCGGATACCCCGACGGTATAGCGTTTGCCGTGTTGCTGATGAACCTTGGCGTCCCGGCGCTGGAGCGGTTAGTCGCGTCCAGGCAGGAGCAGATGGCCCCATGAACCGAGCGACGAGCGTTGTGATGCTGGTGTTGCTGGCCGGGTTGGGAATTGGCGTGACGTACGTCGTGCAGCACGCCAGCGAACCGCGCATCAGTGCGCAACAGCGCTTGATCGACAGCCGCAACCTGCTGGACCTGCTACCGCCAGACAGCTACGACAATCAGCCGTTGGACCAGCCACTCGCCCTCGAAAACATCCGGCTGCCCAACAGCACGCTGCTGGGCGGCTATTTGGCGACCAAGGCCAGCCAACCGAGCGCGGTGTTGCTGCGCAGCCAGACCTTGGGCTACGAGGGCTCCATCGAGCTGCTGATCGCCATCGGCGCCAACGGCAAGTTGCTGGGGGTCAAGACCCTCAAGCAATCGGAAACCCCAGCCCTGGGCGGCAAGATCGCCGACTGGCCCAATACCTGGCTTCAGGTGTTTACTGGCAAGTCGCGAAACGACCCCGGCGACACCGGCTGGGCCTTGAAAAAAGACCAGGGTCAATTCGATCAGATAGCGGGCGCGACCATTACTTCACGGGCGGTAATCAGCGCCGTTCATGACGCGTTGCGTTTCTTCGACGAACACCCGCAACAGCTAATCGGGAGCAGTGCGCATGAATAAGACATCGACACTGCGCAACTCTCTGATGCTTGCGCCTCTGATCGGCGCTACGCAGGCCTGGCCGACCGCTCTCGGCCTGTGGCTGATGTTCTTCGTAGTGATCAATGCATATGACCTCAGCATGGCCATCTTGCGAGCACGGCTGATCCCGTCCACCCGCTTGCTTGCCAGCATCCTGTTGGCCGCCACGTTGACCAGTTGCGCGGAACTGGCCTCGCAGGTCGGGTCACTTCAATGGCATCAGCACGCGGGGATCTATGCAGGATTGATCGCCTTGCAATGTGTGGTGCTGGAGCACAATGGTTTTTTCCAGGAACCGCGGCTTGATCGCCTGCGTTTGTGTGGCCTGTTTGGCGCGCTATTGGTGGGGCTAGGCCTGCTGCGCGAGGTGATCGGCAACGGCGGTCTGCACCTGGCCACGCTGGTCCCTGGCGGATTCATTCTCTTGGGACTGCTGATCGCCGCCTGGCAGGCCTGGCACCGACCGACTCCCTCACACTGACCGACTTCGAGGAAACGCACTGTCCATGAATGCCGCAAAACGTCTGGAAATTTTCCGCAGGTTTCACGAAGACAACCCGGAACCGAAGACCGAACTGGCCTATTCCTCGCCGTTCGAATTGCTGATTGCGGTCATTCTGTCCGCCCAGTCGACCGATGTCGGTGTGAACAAAGCCACCGCCAGACTCTATCCGGTGGCCAACACGCCGGCGGCGATCTATGCCTTGGGCGTCGAAGGGCTGTCGGAATACATCAAGACCATCGGCCTGTTCAACAGCAAAGCGAAAAACGTGATCGAAACCTGTCGTTTGCTGGTTCAGCGCCATGGTGGCGAGGTTCCGCAAACCCGAGAGGAACTGGAGGCGCTGCCCGGCGTCGGCCGCAAGACCGCCAACGTGGTGCTCAATACCGCTTTCCGGCAACTGACTATGGCCGTGGATACCCACATTTTCCGAGTCAGCAACCGCACGGGCATTGCACCGGGCAAAAACGTGGTCGAGGTGGAGATGAAGCTGATGAAGTTTGTCCCCAAGCAATACCTGCTCGATTCACACCACTGGCTGATCCTTCATGGACGCTACGTTTGCCTGGCCCGCAAGCCTCGTTGCGGGAGCTGCCGGATCGAAGACCTGTGCGAATACAAGCAAAAGACCTCGGACGATTGAGGCAGTATTAGTTTTATTGATCCATCGATTGAAAAAATCTTTTTTACCCGCCGGGAGTTTGTCGATATAAGGAGCGCCAAAGGCAGTCTTAGCCTGGAGTTAACCTTATGAGCACTGGCAAAGAGCAATTGGACGTAGAAGACGACTTCACACCTGTTGAGACCGATGACGCTGAACCGGTGGTTGAAGTGGCGAAGACCAACCTGAGCAAACGCCGCACCATCGACAATCTGCTGGAGGAGCGTCGACTGCAAAAGCAGTTGGCCGATTACGATTTTGACCTTTGACACCTGAAAGCCTCCCGAAACGGAGGCTTTTTACTGGGTGCTGCCCGCCCCCCGATGAACGCCCTTTCATCACGCCTCGTCAATCGCCAGTGCGCTCATACCAGTCCATTACGTTGAGCGAGTTCGATCAGATCAACCAATGAGCGAGCATTGAGCTTCAACAACAGGCGTGTCTTGTAAGTACTGACCGTTTTATTGCTGAGGAACATGCCATCGGCAATCTCCTTGTTTGTCTTTCCTCGAGCCAACTGTTGCAACACCATCATTTCGCGCCCGGATAGACGATCCACCATATCGGCTTCACTGGCATTCCCGAGACTGGAGCGAACGGTATGCAGCGCTTGATTCGGAAAGTAGCTGTAGCCCGAAAGCACGGCCTTTATCGCACTGAGCAATTCAGTGAGATCCTGTTGTTTGCAGACATACCCCGCGGCCCCCGACTGCATGCAACGCATGGAAAAATGTCCGGGGGCCTGAGAGGTCAGGATCAGCACTTTAAGAGGCATCGCTGTTGTGGTCAGACGCGCAATGACTTCCAGCCCGTCCAGCTTCGGTATCCCAATATCCAGAATGACAATATCCGGCATAAGTTCGCGGGCAAGTTGTAACGCATCCACACCGTTATCTGTTTCTGCAATGACTTCGTAGCCATGACGTTCCATCAGCATACGTACCGCAAGACGAATGACGGGGTGATCATCCACGATCAGCACTTTATTCATGGGCAAGTCCAATTTCGCTGTTCGAATTTTTAGAGCCCGCACAATAGCCTAGTCGTTTCATCCGTGGCATGCCGCCCCCCTCGGCCACCCGCAGCGAAAGACATTCCCTACAAACAAGCAGGACATGTCTTACAAAAATCAGACGAATACTGTGTGTCTTAAATTTTATCGCCCCGGCGGCACGGTGCTTTCAAAAGTGTTTTTGTATCGATTTACATCAGGAAATCAAAGAAACCAGAGGTTGACCGAAGGATCCGACAGACGCTGACGATTGAGCTACGCTAAAAAACAACCGATATTTTCAGGCGAACATTCACACTCACTCGTTAAAAATCAAGACGTGACCACTAATCAACTTACAACAACCCTTACACCAGGCAACACTTCAGAAACAGCAATAAACGCCACACTTACCAAAACAACAATAACAAAAATACCCGAGGCGCAAATAATACAGCTACTATGACTCCCGTTAACAAACCCACTAAAAGGACACCACCAAAACAGCAGACCGCCTTCCCGACTCCGACAACTTACCAACACCCGAAACCTCTCCATAAATTGATCGAGAACAGACAATCTTCCATGAGCAAACAACATGAACAAACTCAAAATAAGAATTTCCAACCCCATGACAATCATTGCAATATTTGCAACACTGTCTGAAACTTCGGCTGCTATCTCTCTTCCATTTCTCGACAATAAGGAACGAGAGATCTATATCTGGTTCCTTATCAGCTTTCCCTTTTATTTGCTCTTCCTATTCTTCGCCACACTCAACTTCAACTATCGATCGCTTTACGCGCCCTCTGATTTTGAGAAAGGCAAGCATTTCATCAAGGCCATGACCGATGCCGATCACGCGCAATTCAATACACCCGAGCATTTGATTGAGCACCCCTTACGCTCATCGGTGTTGCTAAAGGATCTGCACATCGTCGATGCACGATGGATGAGCAACAAAATGGACTTCAACACTTTGATGGAAAAGATCCAGCAACCACAGGAAAACCCTGCGCGCGTGATCGTGTTCCTAACCTGTACTGATTCAGAGGCGTTACTGAAGGAAGGCGCACACAAGCATTCGAAACAAACAAAGAAACGCAACAGCACTACGTTCTGGGTTGCCTACAATTTGAGCTCACATGGCATGACGACGATGGCTTGAGCACCAATAGCAGAAGACCGATTGCGACGGGCAGTCGGAGAGTAAAGCAGACGAAAGCTTATTTGTAACAACAACAAGAAAGTTGATACATGATACCCGGCAGGAAAAATCCCTCTTTCAGAAATGTGGCCTTGTCACTGACAAGGCCACATTTCCATTACCGTCGTTGCAGCTTCAAAGATCTCAGAAAAGCTTCCGGCCTTTGTTCGCAGCAATGCGCATGCGCAAGGCGTTGAGCTTGATGAAGCCCGCCGCGTCGGCCTGGTTATAGGCGCCGCCGTCTTCTTCGAAGGTCGCGATGTTGGCATCGAACAACGATTCGTCGGACTTGCGACCGGTGACGATCACATTGCCCTTGTACAGCTTCAGGCGCACAACGCCGTTCACGTGTGCCTGGGACGCATCGATCATCTGCTGCAGCATCAGACGCTCAGGGCTCCACCAGTAACCGGTGTAGATCAGGCTGGCGTATTTAGGCATCAGCTCGTCTTTGAGGTGAGCCACTTCGCGGTCCAGAGTGATCGATTCGATCGCACGGTGAGCGCGCAGCATGATGGTGCCGCCAGGAGTTTCGTAGCAACCACGGGACTTCATGCCCACGTAACGGTTCTCGACGATGTCGAGACGGCCGATACCGTGTTCGCCACCGATACGGTTCAGGGTCGCCAGCACGGTGGCCGGGGTCATTTCGACGCCGTCCAGTGCCACGATGTCGCCGTTGCGGTAGGTCAGTTCCAGGTACTGCGCCTTGTCTGGAGCCTTCTCCGGGGAGACGGTCCATTTCCACATGTCTTCTTCGTGCTCGGTCCAGGTGTCTTCCAGCACGCCGCCTTCATAGGAAATGTGCAGCAGGTTGGCATCCATCGAGTACGGGGACTTTTTCTTGCCGTGACGCTCGATCGGGATATTGTGCTTTTCAGCATAATCCATCAGCTTTTCACGCGAGAGCAGGTCCCATTCGCGCCAAGGGGCGATCACTTTCACGCCTGGCTTCAGTGCGTAGGCGCCCAGTTCGAAACGAACCTGGTCGTTACCCTTGCCGGTGGCGCCGTGGGAAATGGCGTCAGCGCCGGTTTCGTTGGCGATTTCGATCAGGCGTTTGGCGATCAACGGGCGAGCGATGGAAGTACCCAGCAGGTACTCGCCTTCGTAAACGGTGTTGGCGCGGAACATCGGGAAAACGAAATCGCGCACGAATTCTTCGCGCAGATCGTCGATGTAGATCTCTTTCACGCCCATGGCCTGAGCCTTGGCGCGTGCAGGTTCAACCTCTTCGCCCTGACCCAGGTCAGCGGTAAAGGTCACCACTTCACAGTTATAAGTATCCTGCAGCCACTTGAGGATCACCGAAGTGTCCAGGCCGCCGGAATACGCCAGAACGACCTTGTTTACGTCCGCCATGCCATCACTCCACGGGGTTCTACGGAAAGCCGTGAAGTCTACCGGTCATACGGAATAATTTACAGAGGCGCGACAGCTTATGACGACGAAGCGACAGATTCTGTCGAGCGAGCGACGAATTCAGCAAACTCAGGATGTCGCCGAAGAGCTTCCCGGCGTCGTGGTTTGAGGCGCGACTTTCTCGGTCGGTGCCACCCGCTCCAGGCGCACCGCGACCCGGCGATTCTTCGCGCGGTTGGCGGCGCTGGTGTTCGGCGCCACAGGGTAGCGCTCACCGTGGAAACGCAGGGTGATCTGCGATTCCTGGATGCCATTGGCCTTGAAATAGTCCATCACCGCCAACGCCCGGCGGCGTGACAGCTCGCGGTTGGTCAGGCGATTGCCGCTGTTGTCGGAGTGCCCGTCGAGTTCGATGTGATTGACCGTCGGATCCGCTTTCATGAACTCCAGCATCACCTGCAACTGCGCCTTGGCTTGCGAATCAAGATCAACGCCTTCACCCGGGAAACCGATCTCGGACTGTTTGACCTGCTCGAAATTCTTCGGCAGCAGTTTCGCCACGCAACCCTGGTAGTCGTTGAAGGCCTTGCTGAACTTGACCGGCAACAGGCGCACTTCAGAGACGCGGCCATCACCAGAGGAATGCCGGATGACCGGACTGCGGCCATCCATCAACCCGCTGATCAGGCGCCCGGCCTGAACTTGCGAACTGTTGAACAACACGTTGCCGCTGCCGATTCTCACCGATCCCAGATTGATGTCGCCACGTCCCGGTTGCCACGGCGCAGCGGCCGCCAGCAGGGTTGCTGAACCGCCACCGATCATCGCGTTGTAGGCTTTCAGACGAAACGTCGCCTGCTCGCCGGCGCGGCGCACGAATTCACCCGAACCGAAATCGGTAATCGGTTGAGTCAGGCGGCATTCGAACTTGTCACCTTCGACCGTCCACTCGATGCTCTCCAGACGTGTCTGGAAAGTGAGCGCCATCGCAGGGAGGCTGGCAAACACACTGAGCAAGGCTAAATAACGCTGGCGCACGGGAGGCTCCACTGGCTTCTACAACAAAAAGACCGACACACATATTTACGGCATACCTGTTGGATATCGGAAGCTTCCTGCAAAACTTGATAGCGAGTGCCTGAGAGAGTCTTTTCCGGTAGCATTCCCCAGAGTTTGACCCGCCTGGAATCCCCTCATGTCCGACCGCCTGACCCTGCTGCGTCCCGACGACTGGCATATTCATCTTCGCGATGGTGCTGTGTTGACCAATACCGTTGCGGATGTCGCGCGCACCTTTGGTCGCGCCATCATCATGCCCAACCTGGTACCTCCGGTGCGTAACGCCGCTGAAGCCGACGGCTATCGCCAGCGGATTCTCGCTGCACGTCCGGCCGGCAGTCGTTTCGAACCGTTGATGGTGCTGTACCTGACCGACCGCACCCAGCCCGACGAAATTCGCGAGGCCAAGGCCAGCGGTTTCGTTTACGCCGCCAAGCTGTACCCGGCCGGCGCGACCACCAACTCGGACTCGGGTGTCACCAGTATCGACAAGATCTTCCCTGCACTTGAGGCCATGGCCGACGTCGGGATGCCCTTGCTGATTCACGGTGAAGTCACCCGCGGCGATGTCGATGTGTTCGACCGCGAAAAAATCTTCATCGATGAGCATATGCGTCGTGTGGTCGAGCGTTTCCCGACGCTCAAAGTGGTGTTTGAACACATCACCACCGCGGACGCCGTGCAGTTCGTCAACGAGGCTTCGGCCAACGTTGGCGCGACCATCACCGTGCATCACCTGCTGTACAACCGCAATCACATGCTGGTGGGCGGGATTCGGCCGCACTTCTATTGCCTGCCGATCCTCAAGCGCAACACCCACCAGGAAGCCCTGCTCGACGCCGCCACCAGCGGCAGCAACAAGTTCTTCCTCGGCACCGACTCGGCGCCTCACGCCCAGCACGCCAAAGAAGCGGCCTGCGGCTGTGCCGGTTGCTACACCGCTTATGCGGCGATCGAGATGTACGCCGAAGCCTTTGAACAACGCAACGCGCTGGACAAGCTTGAAGCCTTCGCCAGCCTCAACGGCCCGCGCTTCTATGGCCTGCCGGTGAACACCGATCGCATCACCCTGGTCCGCGATGAGTGGACCGCCCCAACCAGCCTGCCATTTGGCGAGCTGACCGTAATCCCGCTGCGCGCCGGTGAAAAACTGCGCTGGCGCCTGCTGGAGGAACACGCGTGAGTGAAGACCATTTCGACGACGAACAGGACGGTCAAGGCGGCGGAGGTGGTTCGCGCCACCCCATGGCTGAGCGCTTCCGTGGATACCTGCCAGTTGTTGTCGACGTTGAAACCGGTGGTTTCAACTCTGCCACTGACGCCCTGCTGGAAATCGCCGCGACCACGATCGCCATGGATGAAAAAGGCTTTGTGTATCCCGATCACACCTATTTCTTCCGCGTCGAACCTTTTGAAGGCGCGAACATTGAAGCCGCGGCGCTGGAATTCACCGGGATCAAACTCGATCACCCGCTGCGTATGGCGGTGAGCGAAGAAACGGCCCTGACCGATATCTTCCGTGGTATCCGCAAGGCCCTGAAAGCCAACGGCTGCAAACGGGCAATTCTGGTTGGGCACAACAGCAGCTTTGACCTGGGTTTCCTCAACGCCGCTGTCGCACGCCTGGACATGAAACGTAACCCGTTTCACCCATTCTCCAGTTTCGATACCGCGACCCTCGCTGGCCTGGCTTACGGTCAAACCGTACTGGCCAAGGCTTGCCAGGCGGCGGACATCGACTTCGACGGTCGTGAGGCTCACTCGGCGCGCTACGACACCGAGAAGACGGCCGAGCTGTTCTGCGGCATCGTCAATCGCTGGAAACAAATGGGCGGCTGGGAAGACTTCAACGACTGATCCCGGTCGCTGAATTTCTCCCGACCATAAAAAAACCGGCCTCAGTGGCCGGTTTTTTTATGCCTCGAACGTGCCTTACAGCGCAGCAGCGTTCTCGGTCAGGTAAGCCGCGACGCCTTCGGTCGAAGCAGTCATGCCTTTGTCGCCTTTTTTCCAGTTGGCAGGGCAGACTTCGCCGTGCTCTTCGTGGAATTGCAGCGCGTCGACCAGACGGATCAGCTCTTCCATGTTACGGCCCAGCGGCAGGTCGTTGATGATCTGCGAACGGACAACGCCTTTGTCGTCGATCAGGAACGCGCCACGGAAAGCCACGCCGCCTTCGGACTCAACGTCGTAGGCCTTGGCGATTTCGTGCTTCATGTCGGCAGCCATGGTGTAACGAACCTGGCCGATACCGCCATTGTTCACCGGGGTGTTGCGCCATGCGTTGTGGGTGAAGTGCGAATCGATCGACACCGCGACCACTTCAACGTTGCGCGCCTTGAAGTCAGCCATGCGGTTGTCCAGAGCGATCAGCTCGGACGGGCAAACGAAGGTGAAGTCCAGTGGGTAGAAGAACACCAGGCCGTATTTGCCTTTGATGGCCGAGGACAAGGTGTAGCTGTCAACGATTTCGCCATTGCCGAGGACGGCAGGTACGGTGAAGTCCGGGGCTTGTTTGCCTACGAGTACGCTCATTGAATATCTCCTGGTCTATATATCGTGAAGAACTGGGTTCGTGTCAGCCTGCCACCCTCAGGCGACAGCCCTGTGACACGCCCCCCTTCGCAAGGACCGACCATCATACACGGCGTTTTTGGGCTGTCCTCAACGGTTTTTCAACCGCGCGTCAAATTGGTCGTCGCGACAGGTGATGGCAGAAGCCCGGATGAAAACCGTTCGTCAGTCATACTCGCTTATAACGCGAAGCTTTCAGAAAGCACTTTGACAATCATTCTCGTTAACATTAAGATCCATCGCAACTGAGTCACCACCAGCGACGGTTCTTAGCTTATGTATGTCTGCCTCTGCACTGGCGTCACCGACGGTCAAATCCGCGATGCAATCTATGAAGGTTGCTGCAGCTACAAAGAAGTCCGCCAGGCCACTGGCGTAGCCAGCCAATGCGGTAAATGCGCCTGCCTTGCCAAGGAAGTGGTGCGTGAAACCCTGACCAAATTGCAATCGGCCCAGGCTGCGATTCCTTTCCCTGTAGAATTTACTGCCGCGTAACTACCCTATTCCAAAGAACCGGACTTGATGTCCGGTTTTTTTATGTCTGAAAATCAACTGCTTACGCTCCAGACGCGGAACACAAACATTCTTATTCCGATTAATTTTCATTTAAGTTTCAATAACTTAGGTTTGACACTCTTAGTTGTGCGGCTCAAACTCCGCCTTATTGACAGCTAATACAGGGCAGGACCCCATCATGAAAGGCGACATTACAGTCATCCAGCATCTCAACAAGATCCTTGCCAATGAGCTGGTCGCGATCAATCAATATTTTCTGCATGCGCGCATGTACGAAGATTGGGGTCTGAACAAGCTCGGCAAGCACGAATACCACGAATCCATCGACGAGATGAAACACGCGGACAAGCTGATCAAGCGCATCCTGTTCCTCGAAGGCCTGCCAAACGTCCAGGACCTGGGCAAGCTGCAGATCGGCGAACACACCCAGGAGATGCTCGAATGCGACCTGCGTATTGAGAAAACTGGTCATGCCGACCTCAAGGTTGCCATCGCTCATTGCGAAACCGTGGGTGACTTCGGTAGCCGTGAATTGCTCGAAGATATCCTTGAGTCCGAAGAAGAACACATCGACTGGCTGGAAACTCAACTGGGCCTGATCGATAAAATCGGTCTTGAGAACTATCTGCAATCGCAGATGGGCGAAGAGTAAGTTAGCGCCCGCTAAACTCGAGACAATAAAAAGCCCCGCACTCTTTTATAGAGGCGGGGCTTTTTAATGCCCTTTGTCTCGTCCTGAACAAGGTTTGCACCTGTTTCAGGACGAAACATCTGCAGGAGCGAAGCTTGCTCGCGAAAGCGGTAGTCCAGTCAACTTATGTGCTGAATGTTGTACCGCTTTCGCGAGCAAGCTTCGCGCCTACAGGTACCGGGTCAGGCTTCGGTCTTGTTCGCAGCAGCCGCTTCAACGGCAGCCTTGATCGTGGCCTGCAGCGAACCATCAGCCGACATTTCAGTCATGATGTCGCTACCGCCGACCAGCTCACCACCGACCCACAGTTGCGGGAAGGTTGGCCAGTTGGCGTATTTTGGCAGGTTGGCGCGGATTTCCGGGTTCTGCAGGATGTCCACGTAAGCAAACTTTTCACCACATGCCATCACGGCCTGCGCGGCTTTCGCGGAGAAGCCACACTGCGGGGCATTCGGCGAACCTTTCATGTAAAGCAGAATGGTGTTGTTAGCAATCTGCTCTTTAATCGTTTCGATGATATCCATGGAGCACCTCGGCTGAACTTTCCGACTCAGAGGTCGGCACGGTGGCGCATTGTAACGGAAACCCGAGCGCCATGCTCGGTCTCCCCGACAGACATAATCAGGCCGCCGCCACCGTCACCGGAACACCGTTCAACGCAGCATTCCCCGACAACTCGTCGAGCTGACATTCATCGGTCAGGTCGTTGGCGCTGGAGCCCGGTTGACTACTGGCGATCGTCATCTGCACGCCGGGCCGTGCATGCCCCCAACCGTGAGGAAGGCTGACCACGCCTTTCATCATGTCCAGGCTGGCGAGCACTTCCACTTCGATCACACCGACCCGCGAACTGACCCGCACGCGCTGCCCGTCACCGAGTCCACGACTGGCCAGGTCATCCGGGTGCATCAACAATTGATGGCGCGGCTTGCCCTTCACCAGACGGTGATAGTTGTGCATCCACGAGTTGTTGCTGCGCACATGGCGACGACCAATCATCAGCAATTCGTCGGCAGCCGGTGCTTGCAGCGCGGCGAAACGGGCAAGGTCAGCGAGAATCGCAGCCGGCGCGGCCTGGACTCGCTGGTTGGCGGTTTTCAGGCGTGGCGCCAGGTTCGATTTGAGCGCGCCCAGATCGACGCCGTGCGGGTGATCGAACAGCGTCGCCAACGAAAGCTTGTGCGCCGAGGCATCGCCATAAAGCCCCATCCGCAGCCCACGATCGATCATCTGCGCCGGTGCAATGGTCGGTTTCAGCTCCTTGCCGGTCTTCGCCGCAAAAGCCTGGGCCAGGCCGACAAAGATCTCCCAGTCATGCAATGCACCTTCGGGCTTGCCCAGGATCGCCCGGTTGAAACGGGTGACGTTGCGCACCGCGAACATGTTGAACGTGGTGTCGTAGTGATCGTTTTCCAGTGCGGAAGTCGACGGCAGGATCAGGTCGGCATAGCGCGTGGTTTCATTGATGTACAGGTCGATGCTGACCATGAACTCCAGACCGTCCAGCGCCTGTTCCAGTTGCCGGCCATTGGGTGTGGACAGCACCGGATTGCCGGCCACGGTGATCAGCGCACGAACCTGCCCTTCCCCGCCCGTCAGCATCTCTTCCGCCAGGGCCGACACCGGCAACTCACCGCCGTACTCGGGACGCCCGGACACCCGGCTCTGCCACAGATTGAAATGCCCACCCGACGTCGAAGCCACCAGATCCACCGCAGGTTCAGTGCACAAGGCACCGCCGACGCGGTCGAGGTTACCGGTGACCAGGTTGATCAGTTGCACCAGCCAATGACACAGCGTGCCGAAGGCCTGGGTCGAGACGCCCATCCGGCCATAGCAGACCGCTGTCGGCGCCGCCGCGAAATCCCGGGCCAACTGACGAATCTGTTCTGCCGGCACCGCGCACAAGGGGCTCATCGTGTCGGCAGTGAATGTGCTGATCGCCTGACGGACTTCATCCAGACCGTCGACCGGCAAATGGCTGTCGCGAGTCAGACCTTCTGCGAACAAGGTATTGAGCAACCCGAACAACAGCGCCGCATCGCCACCTGGGCGCACGAACAGATGCTGATCGGCTATCGCTGCCGTTTCGCTGCGGCGCGGATCGACCACCACCACTTTGCCGCCCCTGGCCTGAATCGCCTTCAGACGCTTCTCCACATCCGGCACGGTCATGATGCTGCCGTTGGAGGCCAGGGGATTGCCCCCGAGGATCAACATGAAATCGGTGTGGTCGATGTCCGGAATCGGCAGCAGCAAGCCGTGGCCGTACATCAAATGGCTGGTCAAGTGATGAGGCAACTGATCGACCGAGGTCGCGGAAAACCGGTTGCGGGTTTTCAGCAGGCCCAGGAAATAATTGCTGTGGGTCATCAAGCCATAGTTGTGCACGCTGGGGTTGCCTTGATAAACCGCCACCGCATTCTGCCCGTGATGCTCCTGAATCGCCGCCAGGCGTTCGGCGACCAGGCTGAAAGCGTCTTCCCACTCGATAGGCTGCCATTCGCTGCCCACTCGCAACATCGGCTGACGCAGGCGATCCGGATCGTTCTGGATGTCTTGCAAGGCAACCGCCTTGGGGCAGATGTGCCCACGACTGAACGTATCCAGCGGGTCACCCTTGATTGAGGTGATCTGCACGCCATTGCCTTCGACCTCGGAGGTCTCGATGGTCAGGCCGCAGATGGCTTCACACAGGTGGCAGGCACGGTGATGGAGAGTCTTGGTCATGGCCAGTCTCTGTTTTGTTCTGGGCGGGCAATATCAGCCGCGGGAACAAAACTATGGCGCCTGACCCGCGACTGCGCCAGCGACGTTCGTCTTGTGAATCGACGACCATCAGGCTAGCCGATGGCCGTGCACGATCAATTCGGCGGCAACCTGGGCGGCGGCGCCTGCAACTGGATCTCTTGAATGGTTTCGATCTGTTCCTGGGCGATATGTACGCCGGTGAGCTCGCCGATCAGTCGCCAGTGTTCGTCGAGCCCGGTACTAATGGTTGCCATGCGATCGATCATGCGTCGACCGGCTGCTTTGGTCACTTCGTCTTCACTGCGCATCAATTCGAAGGACATCGACGTCATGGAAGCGGTGAGGTGGGTCAAGGAGCGGGCCGTGAGGCCGAGTAAATCCATTAAAAGCTGTTCTTTCGATTCCATTCCGAAGGCTTCCTGCGTCACTCGTGAGTTAGTTATAACCCAGCACTTTGTATTAGCAAACGTTTCATCCAGAACACGGTGACAACCGGCGCCTTGAACAACAGACAAGACACGAAACGACCTCGTCAAAACCTGCGTTCGACCACACAGACAGGCTCACTGAGGCTGAGAAATCTTCGACGCCTTCTTTTTGAGCGGTGAGGCCAAGGCCGTCCAGATTCCGCCGACCGCCAGCCAAAGCATCACGCCGGACCCGATCAGGATGATAGCTTTCTGGTTTGCCAGGATGCCCAGCTGATGAGGCTCGGCTTGATAGACCTGCAACGCGATATCAATGACGCTCACCACTGTGAACCACGCGACCACCAGGGCAGCTCCATGCTTCAGGTCCGGCGTCGATCGCGCGAGTAGCGAAGCTCCCAGGTAGATTCCAATTGCGACCAATCCCCCCACTACCAAAAACTGGGTCGAATCAATCTGCAATCGCGTCATCCCTGAAATTCTTCACGCCGATAAAAGCGCCGACGATGGCGCCCACCACTGCGCTCGGAACACCCGGATAAATCGTGCTTGCGATAATCGCGAAGCCCATGACCGTAGAAATGACAGCCATATCGAAGGCCGGCGAAACACGACGAAGGCGCGTCAGACCAGTGTGTCCGGGTTTATTGATCGCCATACAGCGCTCCCTCCCTGGGAGTGTTTGACTTTACGCAGTCGAGAATCCGCAATGAGGCGGATAATACCTGAGCGCAATCCGAAACCCGGCACCTGAAAACGTAACAGCAAACAACTCCGCGAGCTTGTAAGGGGCCCGGAGGGCGCTGTTCAGCGGGTCTTCCATTCTTCGCCGGATATCGAGCCAGATCACGGCAGTTATTGCAATCGAGCTTCGGCACCGTGTACAAATGCTGCTCACAAACTCGCAACGCGGATCGCGTTGTATCGCTTGAAACATGTTGGAAACCGTAAAAAAAGCCTCCTATTGGAAAAACGCGACATTTAATGTCAATATCGCGCCTCCCCCTATTTCGTCGCCCCGTGCGGCTTACGCCGCAGGTCTCGCCCGTTTTTCAGTTAAACAAGGCTTTGAGTATCTGCGGTCTGTTGCAAAAAGGTAGTCAATGATGAGCGCAAGGCACTTTCTCTCCCTGATGGATTGCACGCCCGAAGAGCTGGTCAGCGTGATCCGTCGAGGCGTTGAGCTCAAAGACCTGCGTAACCGCGGCGTACTGTTCGAGCCTCTGAAAAACCGCGTGCTCGGGATGATTTTCGAGAAGTCCTCGACCCGTACCCGTATTTCGTTCGAAGCCGGCATGATCCAGCTCGGCGGCCAGGCCATCTTCCTGTCGCCGCGCGACACGCAACTGGGCCGTGGCGAGCCGATCGGCGACTGCGCCATCGTGATGTCGAGCATGCTCGACGCCGTGATGATCCGCACCTTTGCCCACAGCACCCTGACCGAATTCGCTGCCAATTCCCGCGTTCCCGTGATCAACGGCCTGTCCGATGACCTGCATCCGTGCCAGTTGCTGGCCGACATGCAGACGTTCCTCGAACATCGCGGCTCGATTCAGGGTAAGACCGTGGCCTGGATCGGCGACGGCAACAACATGTGCAACAGCTATATAGAAGCGGCGATCCAGTTCGACTTCCAGTTGCGCATCGCCTGCCCTGAAGGGTTTGAACCCAACCCGCAGTTCGTGGCCATGGCCGGCGATCGCGTGACCATCGTCCGCGATCCGAAGGATGCCGTACGCGGCGCCCACCTGGTGAGCACCGATGTCTGGACCTCCATGGGCCAGGAAGAAGAAACCGCCAAGCGCCTGAAGCTGTTCGCGCCGTTCCAGGTGACTCGCGCCCTGCTCGACCTGGCGGCCGAGGATGTGCTGTTCATGCACTGCCTGCCGGCCCACCGTGGCGAGGAAATCAGCCTCGACGTGCTTGATGACAAGCGCTCGGTCGCCTGGGACCAGGCGGAAAACCGCCTTCACGCACAAAAGGCCCTGCTCGAGTTCCTCGTCGAGCCGGCGTATCACCACGCATGAGCCCTCCATTACTGCTTAACCTGCGCAACCTCGCCTGCGGCTATCAAGACCAGCGCGTCGTGCAGAACCTCAACTTGCATTTGAATGCCGGTGACATCGGTTGCCTGCTGGGCTCCTCGGGCTGCGGCAAGACCACCACGCTACGGGCGATTGCCGGTTTCGAACCGGTGCAGGAAGGTGAAATCACCCTCGCAGGCGAGACCATCTCCCGCGCCGGTTTCACCCTTGCCCCGGAGAAACGCCGGATCGGCATGGTGTTCCAGGACTACGCGCTGTTTCCGCATTTGAGCGTGGCCGAGAACATCGCCTTCGGGATCCGCAAGCACCCGCAAAAGGATCGTGTCACCGAAGAGTTGCTGGAGCTGGTCAACCTGAAAAACCTCGGCAAGCGCTTTCCGCACGAGTTGTCCGGTGGTCAGCAGCAGCGTGTCGCACTGGCCCGCGCACTGGCACCGGAACCGCAATTGCTGTTGCTCGACGAACCATTCTCCAACCTCGATGGCGAACTGCGACGCAAGCTCAGCCATGAGGTGCGCGACATTCTCAAGGCCCGTGGCACCAGCGCGATTCTGGTGACCCACGACCAGGAAGAAGCCTTCGCGGTGAGCGATCATGTCGGGGTGTTCAAGGAAGGTCGACTGGAACAATGGGACACGCCCTACAACCTGTATCACGAACCACTGACGCCGTTTGTGGCCAGCTTCATTGGCCAGGGTTATTTCATTCGCGGCCAGCTGAGCAGCCCCGAGTCGGTGCAGACCGAATTGGGTGAGTTGCGCGGCAATCGTGCCTACACCTGGCCCGTGGGCGGTGCGGTGGATGTGTTGCTGCGTCCGGACGATATCGTTTATGCACCCGACAGCGGTTTAAAGGCGCGGATTGTCGGCAAGTCGTTCCAGGGGGCCTCGACGTTGTACCGTTTGCAGCTGCCGACCGGGGCGCAACTGGAGTCGATTTTCCCGAGCCATGCCGATCATCAAGTCGGTGCCGAAGTGGGTATTCGAGTCGCGGCTGAACACCTGGTGCTGTTCCAGGCATCGGGCAGCACGGCTGCGCAGATTCCGGTGGTAGAGTCGGGTGTCCGGCGCTACAGCACCGCCAGCTAATACACACGGACAAAAAATGTGGGAGCGTGGCTGCTCACTCCCACATCAAATTTGGGTTAACCGAGAATGAGTGTTCCGCTCGCAACCAGCGTCGCATTCCCGCCAATCTTCACCCGGTCCCCTTCCAGTCGGCAGAACAACGCCCCGCCTCGCTTCGAGCACTGATAAGCGCTGAGACTCGTCTTGCCCAACCGCTTCGACCAATACGGAATCAAGCTGCAATGGGTCGAACCGGTCACCGGGTCTTCATTGATGCCGATTGCCGGGGCAAAGTACCGGGACACGAAATCATGCTGACTCCCCTTGGCGGTGACGATTGCACCCGGCCACGGCAGCTTGGCCAGGGCGATCATGTCTGGCTGGCAGTTGAGCACGGCCTGCTCGGACTCCAACACCACGAACAACTCGTTGGAACCCAGAACATCGACCACTTCGACGCCCAAGGCGCGCTCGACATCCAGGGTCACGCCCACTTCAGATGGCACGACGGCCGGAAAATCCAGCCACAAGCGCCCGTCCTCGCGGCTTACGCTCAACGGGCCGGACTTGCAGATGAAGTCCAGGCGCTCGACCGGCTCCTTATAGATGTCAAACAACACATGCGCGCTGGCCAGGGTCGCATGGCCGCACAATGGCACTTCGGTCGTCGGGGTAAACCAGCGAATGTGCCAACCCTGCCCTTCACGCACCACGAAGGCGGTTTCGGCGAGGTTATGTTCGGCGGCAATCTTCTGCATCAACTCATCGGCTAGCCACGCCTCGAGCCGATACACCATGGCCGGGTTACCACTGAACGGACGATCACTGAACGCATCGACTTGATGAAATTCAAGCTGCATAACCTTCTCCCTGATTCAGGCGCGGCCGATATCGGCAAACTTGGCCTGAGTGTGTTCGGCCAGCACCGCCGGCGCCAATTCAACCTCAAGACCGCGCCGGCCGGCGCTGACGAAGATGGTCGCAAAGGGCTGAGCGGAGTTATCGATAAACGTGCGCAAGCGCTTCTTCTGCCCTAACGGACTGATCCCGCCCAACAGATAACCCGTCGCGCGCTGCGCAGCGGCAGGATCGGCCATTTCGGCTTTTTTCACGCCCGCCGCGTGAGCCAGATGCTTCAAGTCCAAAGTTCCGACGACCGGCACCACCGCTACCAGCAACTCACCTTTCTCACTGGCGGCCAGCAGCGTCTTGAACACTTGCGCCGGGTTCAGCCCCAGTTTCTCCGCGGCCTCCAGCCCATAGGACGCAGCCTTTGGATCATGTTCATAACTGTGCACGCGATGTTCGGCTCGAACTTTTTTCAACAAATCCAATGCGGGGGTCATGGCAGCTCCAGAGTGGGCGGCAGTAGAAAAATCCTGCGCTGGATTCTAGGACATTGGTCGGCAAAAGGCTCTATTGCGCCACTGTTTCAGCGGCTTGACGGCACAGGCTACCGTTCGTCCGTGCCAGGCCGGACGCGTGAACAATACGATCATTCACATGACTAATAGTTGAATTGTGACCAACAGTTCACTTTCGACCTTTGACAGCAGCGTTTCTTGTCTATATTTTTTCGAATCTGAATACTGTACGAATGTGTCATCGCAGCACCCCAGTAGCAGGCCGAGAACAGGATGGGGATTCTGCCTCGGTGGAAAACGCGCTTTGGCCATGATGAAAGAAGCGCCAGACAACAACAAAAACGAGGTTTTCAATGACAACTGCTTTACAACAACCGTCGCTCTCAAGCCAATGCATGGCCGAGTTTCTGGGCACCGCACTGCTTATCTTTTTCGGCACCGGTTGTGTTGCCGCTCTCAAGGTCGCGGGTGCCAGCTTTGGCCTGTGGGAAATCAGCATCATCTGGGGCGTCGGCGTGAGCATGGCGATCTACCTGACCGCCGGGGTTTCCGGGGCTCACCTCAATCCCGCCGTGAGCATCGCACTGAGCATTTTCGCCGACTTCGAAAAACGCAAACTGCCGTTCTATATCCTCGCTCAAATTGCTGGCGCGTTCTGCGGCGCATTTTTGGTCTACACGCTGTACAGCAATCTATTCTTCGATTTCGAACAAACTCACCATATGGTCCGTGGCACCCAGGCGAGCCTCGAATTGGCGTCGGTGTTCTCCACCTTCCCCAACCCGGCCCTGTCCACCGCCCAGGCTTTCCTGGTGGAAGTCATCATCACCGCCATCCTGATGGGCGTGATCATGTCCCTGACCGATGACAACAATGGCCTGCCAAAAGGGCCGTTGGCACCGCTGCTGATTGGCTTGCTGATCGCCGTGATTGGCAGCTCGATGGGCCCGCTGACCGGTTTCGCGATGAACCCGGCGCGTGATTTCGGTCCGAAGCTGATGACTTTCTTCACCGGCTGGGGTGAAATTTCCCTCACCGGCGGCCGCGATATCCCGTATTTCCTGATTCCGATTTTTGCACCGATTGTCGGTGCCTGCCTCGGCGCTGCCGCTTATCGCGGGCTGATTGCCCGTCATCTGCCCAGCGCCACACCTGCTACACAGGACGTAACACCGGCCATTGACGGCAAACCAAGAACTTCTTGATACCGTAGGCGCGTGATCCTGCCCATAAGATCACGCGCCGGACCTCTCTTCCTTTTTTCGTCCAAGGCAATCGACATGACCGACATTCAGAATAAGAACTACATCATTGCCCTCGATCAGGGTACGACCAGCTCCCGCGCGATCATTTTCGACCGCGACGCGAACGTGGTCTGCACCGCCCAGCGCGAATTCGTCCAGCATTACCCGCAAGCCGGTTGGGTCGAACACGACCCGATGGAAATCTTCGCCACCCAAAGCGCCGTGATGGTCGAAGCCCTGGCTCAAGCCGGCCTGCATCACGACCAGGTCGCGGCCATCGGCATCACCAACCAGCGCGAAACCACCGTGGTCTGGGACAAGACCACCGGCCGCCCGATCTACAACGCGATCGTCTGGCAGTGCCGCCGCAGCACCGAGATTTGCCAGCAGCTCAAACGCGACGGCCACGAGCAATACATCAGCGAGACCACCGGCCTGGTCACCGACCCGTACTTCTCCGGCACCAAGCTCAAGTGGATCCTCGACAACGTCGAAGGCAGCCGCGAGCGTGCGCGCAACGGCGAACTGCTGTTCGGGACCGTCGACAGCTGGCTGATCTGGAAATTTACCGGCGGCAAGGTCCACGTCACCGACTACACCAACGCCTCGCGCACCATGCTCTTCAACATCCACACGCTTGAGTGGGACACGAAGATGCTGGAGATACTGGATATTCCGCGCGAGATGCTGCCGGAAGTTAAATCTTCGTCCGAAATCTACGGCCACACCAAAAGCGGCATCGCCATCGGCGGTATTGCCGGCGACCAGCAGGCCGCCCTGTTCGGCCAGATGTGCGTCGAGCCAGGCCAGGCGAAAAACACCTACGGCACCGGCTGCTTCCTGCTGATGAACACGGGCGACAAAGCCGTGAAATCCAAGCACGGCATGCTCACCACCATCGCTTGCGGCCCGCGCGGCGAAGTGGCTTACGCACTGGAGGGCGCGGTGTTCAACGGTGGTTCGACCGTTCAGTGGTTGCGTGACGAACTGAAGATCATCAACGACGCCCACGACACCGAATACTTCGCCAACAAGGTCAAGGACAGCAACGGCGTGTACCTGGTGCCAGCCTTCACCGGCCTCGGCGCGCCTTACTGGGACCCGTATGCCCGTGGCGCCCTGTTCGGCCTGACCCGCGGCGTGCGTGTGGATCACATTATTCGTGCAGCCCTGGAGTCGATTGCCTACCAGACCCGCGACGTGCTGGACGCCATGCAACAGGATTCCGGCGAACGTCTGAAATCCCTGCGCGTGGACGGCGGCGCGGTTGCGAACAATTTCCTGATGCAGTTCCAGGCCGACATCCTCGGCACTCAGGTCGAGCGTCCGCAAATGCGCGAAACCACTGCACTGGGCGCCGCTTACCTGGCCGGCCTGGCGTGTGGCTTCTGGGGCAGCCTGGATGAGCTGCGCGGCAAGGCGGTGATCGAACGCGAATTCGAACCGACCCTGGACGAAACCGCCAAGGAAAAACTCTACGCCGGCTGGAAAAAAGCCGTCAGCCGCACCCGCGACTGGGAACCACATGAAGGCGCTGAATAAGCCAACCTGAGTACTCGTATCGGTATGTAACTGGTAGGGAGCAGATTCCTGCGGCATCATGGGCAAATTTTGCACGGCAGCCAAAGGAAGCCCCATGAATCTGCCTCCCCGTCAGCAGCAAATCCTCGAACTGGTCCGCGAACGCGGCTATGTCAGCATCGAGGAAATGGCTACGCTGTTCGTCGTTACACCGCAAACCATCCGCCGCGATATCAATCAGCTCGCGGAAGCCAATTTGTTGCGTCGCTACCATGGCGGCGCAGCCTACGATTCCAGTGTCGAGAACACCGCCTACGCCATGCGCGCCGACCAGATGCGCGATGAGAAGCAGCGTATCGGTGAAGCCATTGCGGCTCAGATCCCGGATCACGCCTCGCTGTTCATCAATATCGGTACTACCACCGAATCGATTGCCCGGGCGCTGCTCAACCACAACCACTTGAAAATCATCACCAACAACCTGCACGTGGCCTCGATGCTCAGCGCCAAGGACGACTTCGACGTTCTGCTGACGGGCGGCAATGTGCGGCGCGACGGTGGCGTGGTCGGCCAGGCGAGTGTCGATTTCATCAACCAGTTCAAAGTCGACTTTGCCTTGGTCGGCATCAGCGGTATCGATGAAGACGGCAGCCTGCTGGACTTCGATTATCAGGAAGTGCGGGTATCCCAGGCGATCATCGCCAACGCCCGGAAGGTCATTCTGGCGGCCGACTCCAGCAAATTCGGGCGCAACGCCATGATTCGCCTGGGGCCGATCAGCCTGATTGATTGCCTGGTCACCGACCAACAACCTTCGCCGGCGCTGGCGCAACTGCTGAGTCAGCACAAGATTCGGCTGGAAGTCGTTTAACCCTCTCCAAACAGCGCGCTCCCTTGTGGCGAGGGAGCTTGCTCCCGCTGGGCTGCGAAGCAGCCCTGAAACCGGTAATCGTTGTATTTCAGGAAGAGCGTGTCGACTGATTTGCGTCTGCTGAGCAAGCTCCCTCGCCACAAAAGCCTCCACCCCCCTCATTTAATGTTCGTATATTTTCCTTTTTCGGTCCTTCGATCAGTATTTTCAATCGAAGTTGACTGGCTGTGGGCGGCTTTATGGGCTACCATTTTCGCAAATGAACATTAATGTTCGAATTCCAATACAGAAAATCAAAAGAGCCCGAGGCCAGCCGATGCCCACTTCTACCTTGCCTACGCCCCCTCTCGCTGAGGTCTACGACATCGCCGTCATCGGTGGTGGGATCAATGGCGTTGGGATCGCAGCGGATGCCGCCGGTCGCGGCCTTTCGGTGTTCCTTTGCGAAAAAGATGACCTGGCCAGCCACACTTCGTCGGCCAGCAGCAAGCTGATCCACGGCGGCTTGCGCTACCTCGAACATTACGAATTCCGCCTGGTACGCGAAGCCCTCGCCGAACGCGAAGTGCTGCTGGCCAAGGCGCCGCACATCGTCAAGCAAATGCGCTTCGTGTTGCCGCACCGTCCGCACCTGCGTCCAGCCTGGATGATCCGCGCCGGCCTGTTCCTGTATGACAACCTCGGCAAGCGGGAAAAACTCGAAGGCTCGAAAAGCCTGAAGTTCGGTCCGGACAGCCCGCTGAAAAGCGAAATCACCAAAGGCTTCGAATACTCCGATTGCTGGGTCGACGATGCGCGCCTGGTGGTGCTGAACGCCATGGCTGCCCGCGAGAAAGGCGCCCACGTTCACACCCAGACCCGCTGCGTCAGCGCCCGTCGTACCAAGGGCCTGTGGCATCTGCACCTGGAACGCGCCGACGGCAGCCTGTTTTCGATCCGCGCCAAAGCGCTGGTGAACGCCGCCGGCCCTTGGGTCGCCAAGTTCATTCGTGATGACCTGAAGATGGAATCGCCCTACGGCATTCGCCTGATTCAGGGTAGCCACCTGATCGTGCCAAAACTGTATGAAGGCGAACACGCGCACATTCTGCAAAACGAAGATCAGCGCATCGTCTTCACCATTCCGTACCTCAATCACTTCACCCTGATCGGCACCACCGACCGCGAGTACACCGGCGATCCGGCCAAAGTGGCGATCACCGAAGGCGAAACCGATTACCTGCTGAAAGTGGTCAACGCCCACTTCAAGAAGCAGATCAGCCGCGACGATATCCTGCACAGCTATTCCGGTGTCCGTCCGCTGTGCAACGACGAATCCGACAACCCGTCAGCCGTCACCCGCGACTACACCCTGGCGCTCTCGGGCACTGGCGAAGAAGCGCCGTTGCTGTCGGTGTTCGGCGGCAAGCTGACCACCTACCGCAAACTGGCCGAGTCGGCGCTGGCACAATTGGCGCCGTACTTCACGCACATCAAGCCAAGCTGGACTGCCAGCGCCACCCTGCCGGGCGGCGAAGACATGACCACCCCGCAGGCGCTGAGCTCGCTGATTCGCGACAAGTTCGACTGGGTTCCGACTGAAATCTCACGCCGCTGGGCAACCACCTATGGCAGCCGCACCTGGCGCATGATGGAAGGCGTGCAGAACCTCAACGACCTGGGCGACCACATCGGCGGCGGTCTCTACACCCGCGAAGTCGATTACCTGTGCAGCGAAGAGTGGGCAACCACCGCCCATGACATTCTGTGGCGCCGCAGCAAATTGGGCTTGTTCACTACCCCGGCGGAACAGCAGAAACTGGTGGATTACCTGAGCAAGGTCGAGCAGAACCGCAGCAAGATCGAAGCGGCCTGATCGCCATCCGTTTAAATGAAAGCCCCTGAATCCGACGATTCAGGGGCTTTTTTGCAGGCGCTCATTGCGCCAGATGCAGCAACAGGAAATCAATGAACGCCCTCGTTTTGTGGGGCAAATGCGGGCTGTTGGGAAACACCACGTTGACGGACTGCGAGGGCAGCGAATAGTCGGGCAACAGGCGAATCAGCCGCTCGCTGGCGATGTCGTCCTTGACCACCCAGGCGGGCAGCACCGAGACGCCCAGCGACGACACCGTCATGGAGCGAATGGCCGTGGAAGAGTTGGATTCAAACTGATTGATCCCGTTGATCTCGACAGCCCCTGATTGCGGATGACGCAACGTCCACTGGGTCGGTGCCTGCAGGTTGCTGTTGGCGATCCACGGCACCGAGTTCAGGTCCTGAGGCGTTTGCACCGGGTGACGCGCAAGGAACGTCTGCGTAGCCACCAGGACAATTTCATAATCCGCCAGCTTACGGCTCTTGAAAGCCGAGTCTGCCAAGTTGCCCAGACGAATAACCAGGTCTAACTTTTCCGCCACCAGATCATTGAGTGAAGAGTTAAAGTCATAGCAAAGTTTTATTTCCGGATAGCGCTCTATAAATTGCGGTATCAACGGAAGGATATAAGCCTCGCCGTATTCTATGGTGGAACTGAACCGCAACTTGCCGGTGACACGATTATGACCTTTCAATACATTATCGAAGGCACTATCGATGTCCCCGACAATACCTTTGAACGATTCATAAAAATCCTGACCTATTTCCGTGAGGGAGATATTTCGGGTATTTCGAATCAACAACGTCGCGGACAGCACATCCTCCAGCGCCTTGACATGCAGGCTGGCCATGGCTTTGCTGATATTCAGGTAATTGGCGGCCTTGGTGTAAGAACCAAAATCGACCACCGCCAGAAATGTCTGTACCCGATTAAGATGAGTGTGCATAGCAATAGAGCTCACTGTTCAATCCCGTCAAACACTGTTTCAAGGATAGTCGTATCGACAGTTCAAGTCCATCGCCCCTATGCTTTGCGACAAAGGGGAAACAACATGACCTATCGCTACAAAGTTGCACTGATATTTCTCATCGGCTTTTTTATAGACTGCATTAACATCTTTATATCGGCGGTCGCACTACCGACTCTATCGGCGGCGCTGCACGTTAGTACTTCAGACGTTGCCTGGGTGGCTAACGCTTATATTCTGGGGCTGACACTGATCATCCCGGTCAGCACCTGGCTGGCCGGTCGTTTTGGCAGTCGGGAAATCCTCACCGCCTCGATGATCCTGTTCACAGCCTCCGTGTGGATGTGCGGGCTGGCCGACAGTTTCAACGAGCTGGTGATCTGGCGCTTCGTCCAGGGGATGGGCGGCGGTCTGTTGATTCCAGTCGGCCAGGCACTGACATTCAACCTGTTCAAGGGTGAGCAGCGGGCGAAAATATCCACGTTGGTCATGGCTGTTGCCCTGATAGCGCCCGCCATTTCACCGACCATCGGCGGCATCATCGTCGACAGCAGTTCCTGGCGCTGGGTGTTCTACAGCAACATCCCGTTCTCGCTGATCGCGGCTTTGCTGTCCTGGTTCTGGATCAACGAAGCGCGGCCGACAAGCTTGCCCCGGCCCGACATCAAGGGTTTGCTGCTGGTCAGCGCCGCACTCGGCAGCCTGTTGATGGGCATGTCGTTGTATGGCGGCGACGCTCCGGCCTGGGTGGCCGCCCTCTTCGTCACGGCCGGCGTTACGTTTGTCCTGCTGTACGGGCTGCACTACCGCCGCTGCAAAAACCCGATCATTGAACTGAGCCTGCTCAAAAGCAAAAAACTCAGCACCTCCATCTTTATCTATTACGCGATTCCCGGTGTGTTCACGGGGGTCAACCTGATGAGCATCTTCTTCCTGCAAAACACCCTGCACTTCAGCGCCCGACTGACAGGGATGTTCATGATCCTCTACGCCATCGGCGCGTTCATCGCGATGCTGATCTGTGGCCGGACCTACAACCGGATGGGCGCCAAGCGGTTGTTTGCCCTCGGCATGCTGTTGCACAGCGCCGGCATCGCCACCCTGTTATTGGTCCACGATCCCTCGGACCTCTGGGTAATAGTCATCGCCTACAGCTTGATGGGGATTGGCGGTGGCATCGGTGCCAACACCGCACAAACCACATCGCTGATGGACTTCGAGGGCAATGACACGCACAAGGCCAGTGTCATCTGGAACATCAACCGACAGATGTCATTCAGCATCGGTGCCGCCCTGTTCCTGATGGTTTTCAACCTGCTCTTGAAGCACTTCGATACCACCCAGGCCTATCACGCGACCTTCGCCATCGCCGCGCTGGTGGGCCTGTTTCCACTCTTTCAACTGAGTCAGTTGAACATTCAAAAGGACTGTCATGCACAACAAAATAGTTGAACAGGCGCACCACAGCGTTCATCACGTGCACGAGTTGATTCAAACCCTGTTCTCCGATGCAAACGGTCAGGGACAGGCCATGATCGAGCCGCTGATGTCGGCGTTCGCCGAGCACTTCACCTTGGTCGCCACCTCGGCCGCCGTCGTCAGCCGGGCGACGGTCGAACAGATGTTCAAGGGTGCAATCGGCGCCAAGCCAGGTCTGGAGATCATCATCAGCGACCTGCAAACGGTCTGGCAGGAAGGCCACAGCGTGGCGATCCGCTACAAGGAAACCCATCGCCTCGACCAGCGCGAAAGCTCAAGGGTTTCGGTGGCGATCATTGACCTGCATCACCGCAACGCCCAGTGGATCTACCTGCATGAAACGCCGCTAAGCCAGGAAAGCTGATTTTCGATAATCAGCTGGCAGCCCCAAACACTATTCGGTTTTCCGAACACGACCTGTCGGTCGATTCGGTTAACCGGATTATCCTTCACAAAAAAAGAACGCCATAAATATTTAATCCCTTTATAAATCAATAACTTGATTTGACTCGCCTGGCCTGGCACGAGTCATGCTCTACACTCTTGGACGAATGTCTCTTGTGCACCCACTTCAGGAGCCGTCAGGCATTCGAAGCACAAAAGGGCCGATGAACTGGCTCCATAAAAAAAACAATGTCGAGGAAAATTTGATGCGCATCGTTCCCCATATCCTGGGCGCAGCCATTGCTGCCGCTCTGATTAGCACTCCAGTTTTCGCTGCCGAACTCACCGGCACACTGAAGAAGATCAAAGAGTCCGGTGTGATCACCCTCGGGCATCGTGACGCTTCCATCCCGTTTTCCTATATCGCTGATGCTTCCGGCAAACCGGTCGGCTACTCCCACGATATCCAGCTGAAAATCGTCGAAGCCATCAAGAAAGACCTGGACATGCCCAACCTCCAGGTCAAATACAACCTCGTGACCTCGCAAACCCGTATCCCGCTGGTGCAGAACGGCACCGTGGACGTCGAGTGCGGTTCCACCACCAACAACGTGGAACGTCAGCAGCAAGTTGCCTTCTCCGTCGGCATTTTCGAAATCGGTACGCGTCTTCTCTCCAAGAAAGACTCCGCTTACAAGGACTTCGGCGACCTGAAAGGCAAAAACGTCGTGACTACCGCGGGCACCACGTCCGAGCGCATCCTCAAGTCGATGAACGCCGACAAGCAGATGGGCATGAACGTCATCTCCGCCAAAGACCATGGCGAATCCTTCCAGATGCTGGAAACCGGCCGCGCCGTGGCTTTCATGATGGACGACGCCTTGCTGGCCGGTGAAGCAGCCAAAGCCAAGAAGGCGGATGACTGGGCCGTGACCGGTACTCCACAGTCCTACGAGATCTACGGCTGCATGGTTCGCAAAGGCGACGAGCCGTTCAAGAAGGCGGTGGATGACGCCATCAAGGCAACCTACGCTTCGGGCGAGATCAACAAGATCTACGAAAAATGGTTCATGCAGCCAATCCCGCCTAAAGGCCTGAACCTGAACTTCCCGATGAGCGACGAGCTCAAGGCCCTGATCGCCAATCCGACCGATAAAGCGGCTGACGACAAGCCTGTAGAAAAAAAGTCCTGAATTCTGACTAACCTTATCTCCTGAGAGGGCCACTGCCCTTTCAGGGGATAGTCACTCCCTGCTGGCATTTTTGGAAACACTCGAACCGGTGGCTGTCGAGCCGCTCGTGTGTGCCTGACCATCAGAGTCGGGCGGGAACGGAGCTTCCCCAGGCGGGCACTTGTACATCGAACGATCTGAGGGGAGACCCTAATGAATTACAACTGGGACTGGAGCGTGTTCTTCAAGTCCACCGGCGTGGGCAGTGAGATTTATCTCGACTGGTACCTCTCCGGTTTGGGCTGGACCATTGCCATCGCCGTCGCCGCCTGGATCATCGCGCTGCTGTTGGGCTCGATTCTGGGTGTCATGCGCACCGTGCCGAATCGCATCGTATCGGGCATCGCGACCTGCTACGTCGAACTCTTCCGTAATGTGCCGCTGCTGGTTCAGCTGTTCATCTGGTACTTCCTGGTACCCGATCTGCTGCCGCAAAACCTGCAGGACTGGTACAAACAGGACCTGAACCCGACCACCTCGGCTTTCCTCAGCGTCGTCGTTTGCCTGGGCCTGTTCACCGCTGCTCGTGTATGCGAACAAGTGCGTACCGGCATCCAGGCGCTGCCTCGCGGCCAGGAAGCCGCCGCTCGCGCCATGGGTTTCAAACTGCCGCAGATCTACTGGAACGTGCTGCTGCCCCAGGCCTACCGGATCATCATTCCGCCGCTGACCTCGGAATTCCTGAACGTGTTCAAGAACTCCTCCGTGGCGTCGCTGATCGGCCTGATGGAGTTGCTCGCGCAGACCAAACAGACCGCCGAGTTCTCCGCCAACCTGTTCGAAGCGTTCACCCTGGCCACCCTGATCTACTTCACCCTGAACATGAGCCTGATGCTGCTGATGCGTGGGGTCGAGAAGAAAGTCGCCGTACCGGGCCTGATCTCCGTAGGGGGTAAATGATGGAATTCGACTTCTCGGGTATCGTCCCGTCCCTGCCAGGCTTGTGGAACGGCATGGTCATGACCCTGCAACTGATGGCGCTGGGCGTCGTCGGCGGGATCATCCTCGGCACCATCCTTGCGCTGTGCCGTCTGTCCCACAGCAAACTGCTGTCGAACCTGGCTGGCGCCTACGTCAACTATTTCCGTTCGATCCCGCTGCTGCTGGTCATCACCTGGTTCTACCTGGCGGTGCCGTTCGTGCTGCGCTGGATCACCGGCGAAGACACCCCGATCGGCGCGTTCGCCTCCTGCATCGTGGCCTTCATGATGTTCGAAGCGGCGTACTTCTGCGAAATCGTCCGGGCCGGCGTGCAGTCGATTCCCAAGGGCCAGATGGGGGCTGCCCAGGCTTTGGGCATGACGTATGGCCAGATGATGCGTTTGATCATCCTGCCGCAAGCGTTCCGCAAGATGACCCCGCTGCTGCTGCAACAGAGCATCATCCTGTTCCAGGACACTTCGCTGGTCTACGCGGTCGGCCTGGTGGACTTCCTCAATGCTTCCCGTGCCAGTGGCGACATCATCGGTCGCTCCAATGAGTTCCTGATCTTTGCAGGTCTCACGTACTTCACAATCAGCTTTGCCGCCTCGCTGCTGGTCAAGCGTCTGCAAAAAAGGTTTGCCGTATGATCTCTATCAAGCAAGTCAACAAGTGGTATGGCGACTTCCAGGTACTGACTGATTGCAGCACCGAGGTCAAAAAAGGCGAAGTGATCGTGGTGTGCGGGCCGTCCGGTTCCGGCAAATCCACCCTGATCAAATGCGTCAACGCCCTGGAACCGTTCCAGAAAGGCGACGTGGTGGTCGATGGCACGTCCATCGCCGACCCGAAGACCGACCTGCCGAAACTGCGTTCGCGCGTCGGCATGGTGTTCCAGCATTTCGAACTGTTCCCGCACCTGACCATCACCGAAAACCTGACCATTGCGCAGATCAAGGTGTTGGGCCGCAGCAAGGAAGAAGCCACCAAGAAAGGCCTGCAACTGCTTGAGCGCGTTGGCCTCTCGGCTCATGCCCACAAGCACCCGGGCCAGCTCTCCGGTGGCCAGCAACAGCGTGTGGCAATTGCCCGTGCGCTGGCGATGGACCCGATCGTCATGCTGTTCGACGAACCGACCTCGGCGCTGGACCCTGAAATGGTCAACGAAGTGCTCGACGTGATGGTGCAACTGGCCCACGAAGGCATGACCATGATGTGCGTGACCCACGAAATGGGCTTTGCCCGCAAAGTGGCGGATCGCGTGATTTTCATGGACCAGGGCAAAATCATCGAAGACTGCAAGAAAGAGGACTTCTTCGGCGATATCACCCACCGCGCCGAGCGTACACAGCACTTCCTTAACAAGATTCTGCAGCACTAAGTTCTACCACCGCCCCCCTGTGGGAGCGAGCCTGCTCGCGAAGACGGCTTAACAGTCAACATCGACCTTGGCTGATCCGCCGCCTTCGCGAGCAGGCTCGCTCCCACAAGGGTCCGCGGCGATTTACAAGTAAGTGTTGTGGTTGACCCAAGGCATCTGTGATGAAATGCGACCCCACTCTCTATCGCGCTGCGCCGCCATCACTCGCCGTGAAACCCCGTCTGATTCGCCATCTGTTCCTGCCCCCCCTGGTCATCGCCCTGATGATCGGATTGGGTTACCTCGGCTTCTGGGTCAGTGAGCACTACGGGATTCGCAGCCTCAGCGAGAACGGCCAGCGTCAGCTTGAACTGCACGCCCGCGCCGTCGAGAGCGAGATCAGCAAGTACACCTACCTGCCCAGCCTGCTGGAACTTGAATCCAGTGTTTCAAAACTGCTGGCCGACCCGTCACCGGAACACCGGCAGACGGTCAATGATTACCTCGAAGGCCTGAACCGGCGCAGCCGCAGTCGGGCCATCTACGTGATGGACACCACCGGCCGCGTCATGGCCACCAGCAACTGGCGCGATGTCGACAGTTACCTGGGCGAAGACCTGTCCTTTCGCGCCTATTTCCAGAACGCCGTGCGCGGTCAACCGGGACGCTTCTACGGGATCGGCAGCACCAGCGGCGAACCCGGTTACTACCTGGCCCACGGCCTGGAAGAACACGGCAAGATCATCGGCGTCGCGGTGGTCAAAGTCCGCCTGGAAGCCATGGAAGAACGCTGGCAGCGTGCGCGCCTCGAAGCCTTTGTCAGCGACGAGAACGGCATCATCATTCTGTCCAGCGATCCCGCGCGACGGCTCAAATCGGTGGTTCCGTTGAGCGAAGAAACCAAGGAAAAACTGGCCCGCAGCCTGCAGTACTACTGGTTCCCGCTGAACGAATTGCAGCCACTGGCCCGGGAAAAACTGGCCGAAGGTGAAGAAAAACTGACCTTCCCCGCCAACAGTGAAGTGGAGTCAGACGAAGAGGACATCAGCTACCTCTCGCAGACCCGCCCCCTGAGCGACACCCCGTGGAACTTCACCCTGCTCACGCCGCTCCAGGATTTGCGCCGTGAAGCGATCAATCAAGGGATTCTGGTGGCAGTGGCGTTTGCCCTGGTGGCGTTCCTGCTGATTGCCTGGAACGAGCGGCGCAAGGTGATCGCCACCCGCCTCGCCGCCCGTGAAGCCCTGCAGCAAGCCAATAATCAACTGGAGCGTCGGATTACCGAACGCACCACGGACCTGCGCGCCAGCAACGAACGCCTCAAGGGGCAGATCCGCGAACGGCGTCAGGCTGAAGAGACGTTGCGCCGCGCCCAGGATGAGCTGGTGCAGGCCGGAAAACTCGCCGCTATCGGCCAGATGTCGACCAGCATCGCCCACGAACTGAACCAGCCGCTGGCGGCGCTGCGCACCTTGTCCGGCAATACCGTGCGCTTTCTCGAGCGCGGTCAACTGGACGTGGCCAGCACCAACCTGAAGACCATCAACGAATTGATCGACCGCATGGGCCGGATCACCGCCAGCCTGCGCTCCTTCGCCCGTCGCGGTGACGACAAGGGCCAGGCGTGCCTTGGCAAAGCGGTAGATGCCGCGTTGCAACTGCTGGGAGGTCGCGTGGAAAGTGTCCATCTGCAACTGCATCGTGACTTCAAAGACGTGCAGGTGCAGATCGACCAGACCCGTCTCGAGCAGATCCTGGTCAACCTGATCGGCAATGCCCTCGATGCCATGCAGGCACAACCGTTGCCCGAGTTGTGGCTGGAAGGCGAAGCATTTGATGGCAAATATCGCCTGCGCGTGCGCGACAACGGCCACGGTATCGACGCCGAAGCACGCAAGCATTTGTTCGAACCGTTCTTCACCACCAAACCCGGCGAACAAGGCCTGGGCCTGGGCCTGACACTATCCGCCAGCCTGGCCGCCGCCACCGGCGGGCACCTGGGTGTCGAACACCCGGCCAGCGGTGGCACCACCTTCGTCCTCAGTTTACCGTTGGTAAGCCCCACTCACGCCGAGCCAATATGAACAACGACCTTAGTGTGCTGATCGTCGAAGACGACCCCCATGTGCTGCTCGGCTGCCAACAGGCGCTGACCCTGGAAGACATTCCCTGCGTGGGAGTTGGCAGCGCCGAAGAAGCGCTGGAGCGGGTTGGCGACAATTTTGCCGGCATCGTCATCAGCGACATCCGTCTGCCGGGCATCGACGGCCTGGAACTGCTGACCCGGCTCAAGGCGCGCGATCGTAGCTTGCCGGTGGTGCTGATCACCGGCCACGGCGACATCACCATGGCCGTCGGCGCAATGCAGAAAGGCGCCTATGACTTCATGGAGAAACCTTTCTCCCCGGAACGCCTGGTGGACGTCGCCCGCCGCGCGCTGGAGCAACGCAGCCTGGCCCGGGAAGTGTCTTCGTTGCGCCGGCAACTGGCGGAGCGCGATTCCCTCGAAGGTCGGATCATCGGCCGCTCGCCGGCCATGCAGAACCTGCGCGAACTGATCGCCAACGTCGCCGATACCTCGGCCAACGTGCTGATCGAAGGCGAAACCGGCACCGGCAAGGAATTGGTTGCGCGCTGCCTGCACGACTTCAGTCGCCGCCACACCAAGCAATTCGTCGCGCTGAACTGCGGCGGCCTGCCGGAGAACCTGTTCGAAAGCGAGATCTTCGGCCATGAAGCCAACGCGTTCACCGGCGCCGGTAAACGACGGATCGGCAAGATCGAACACGCCGACGGCGGCACGCTGTTCCTGGATGAAGTCGAAAGCATGCCCCTGCCCTTGCAGATCAAACTGCTGCGGGTGTTGCAGGAGCGCACCCTCGAACGCCTGGGCTCGAACCAGAGCGTGGCCGTGGATTGCCGGGTGATTGCCGCGACCAAGTCCGACCTCGACGAGTCGAGCAAGGCCGGCGAGTTTCGTAGCGACCTGTATTACCGCTTGAACGTGGTGACCCTCGAATTGCCGCCGTTGCGCGAACGTCGCGAAGACATCCTGCAACTGTTCGAACACTTCCTGCAGCAGTCGTCCCTGCGCTTCGACCGCGCCGTGCCGGAACTGGACAACCAGACCCTGTCGAACCTGATGAGCCACGACTGGCCGGGCAACGTGCGCGAACTGCGCAACGTCGCCGAGCGTTTTGCCCTTGGCCTGCCGGCCTTCAAGAAATCCGGCACCAGTGGCAGCAATCAGGGTCTGGCCTTCGCCGAAGCAGTGGAAGCGTTCGAACGCAACCTGCTCAGCGACGCCTTGCAACGCAGCGGCGGCAACCTGACCCAGGCCAGCCTGGAACTGGGAATGGCCAAGACCACGCTGTTCGACAAAGTGAAGAAATACGGGCTGAGCCACTGATGGACCTGATCCTCAAAGCAGCGCTGGGTGCGGCGGTGGTCGTCATCCTCGCCGCACTGGCCAAGACCCGAAACTATTACATCGCAGGCCTGGTGCCGCTGTTTCCGACCTTTGCGCTGATTGCGCATTACATCGTCGGCAAGGGGCGTTCGCTGGAGGATTTAAAGACCACCATCGTGTTCGGGATGTGGTCGATCATTCCGTACTTCGTTTACCTGGCGACGTTGTACGTGATGGTCGACCGGATGCGGCTAGAAGCGTCGCTCGCCATCGCGGCAGTGGCGTGGCTGATGGCTGCCACCGTCCTCGTCACCGTCTGGGTCCGCCTCCACGCTTGACCATCCCCCCCTGTAGCGAGGGAGCTTGCTCCCGCTGGGTTGCGAAGCAACCCCATTACCTGCAATCGAGTTTCAGCAGAGAAACCTCCTTGACCGCTTAGGGGCTGCTTCGCAGCCCAGCGGGAGCAAGCTCCCTCGCCACAATGAATTTCAGTGCAGCAGACGGCTGGCCCGCCCCTTGCATTTACCCCCAAAAGCCCCCTCGGCCGGCTTTCATGATGGATGAAGCCGGTGTCTGGGAGGGTCTGCCAAGGGTGAATTGCGACCTTGAACATTTTAGATCTCGACCACAGCCTGACGGCCCAGGCGCCCATCTCGCGGCTGCTGGAAAGCGGCCGTGCCAAACGCCTCGACTTGCTCGACCTCGGCCCGAAACTGCGGCTGTGGTCCAGCGAACGGACCTGGCGGCGGTTCGCCGAACGCTTGCAGCAACGGCCCCGGCACAGCGGCCCGCAACCGGAAATCTTCTTCGTCGGTTCCGGTGATTACCACCATCTGACCCCGGCGTTTCTGACTGATTTGCCGGAGCCGGCAAGCCTGATTCACTTCGACAACCACCCCGACTGGGTCCGCTTCGCCCCCCGTCGGCATTGCGGTTCGTGGGTCAATCAGGCACTGAAACTGCCGAACATCCAGCGCATCGTCACCCTCGGCCCGTGCAGCGATGACCTGCAGAATCCACAGCTCAAGGGCGGCAATGTCCGGGCGCTCAAACGCGGCGTGTTGCAGCTGTTTCCGTGGCAGCGCCCGCCCTCGAAAGTGTGGGGCCGGGTCGGTGACGGCGCTGGCCATCGACAGCAGGAAAACCTGCTGCACTGGCGCAATCTGGCGGAGCTCGACTGGCCGGTGTTTCTCGAACAGATGATCGCCAGCCTGCCCACCCGCGCAGTGTGGATCACCCTCGACAAAGACGTGTTGGCCTGCGAAGACGCGGCGACCAATTGGGACCAGGGCGGCATGCGCTTGAGCCACTTGCTGCAAGCCATCAGAGCCTTGGCGGCCAGCAAGCGAATCCTCGGCATCGACATCTGCGGCGAGTACGCCCGACCGGCCTTCAGCAACGCCCTCAAGCGCTGGGAAGCCAAGTCGGACCAGCCCCCGGCCGAACGCTGGAGCGAAGCGGATCTGCTGCGCAACGCGACGACCAACCAGGCGTTGATCGATCTGTTCGAGGAGTTGTTTCCATGACCTTCACCGTGATTGTGCTGGTGGCGTTTTCCATTGTGCTGGACGTCATCGGCCAGCTCTGTTTCAAGCTCGGCCTGGATCGTTTACCGGCGCTCGAAGGCGGGTTTCGCCTGAATGCGTTCTGGGGCCAGGTATTCAACGCGCCGCTGCTGTGGTGCGGGATCGGCGCCTACGTAATCGAATTTTTCGTCTGGCTCGAAGCCCTGTCCCGGGCGCCGCTGAGCCTGTTGTTTCCAGCGGCGGCGCTGGCGTACTGCGGCGTGGTGCTGGCCGGCAAACTGATCCTCGGCGAGACCGTCAGCCGGCGGCGCTGGCTCGGCACTTTAGTGATTACGGCGGGCGTGATGCTCGTGTGTGTCACCCATGCATGAGGCTCAAGCGATGATCAGGAACAAGACCGACTGGCTGCATGAACGCCTCGGTACGGTGGTGCTGTGGGCGTTGTTGATCGGGTTTGAAAGCGCCGGCCAGATCGCCACCAAGGTCGGTGGAGATCAGCTGGGGCAGATGGATTTCAACCTGCAATGGCTGCTGGCTGTGGCGGTCAATCCCGGGGTGTGGTTTGCGATTGCCTGCTACATCGGCGCGTTTTTCGTGTGGATGCTGATCTTGCGGCGCAGCAGTCTGTCCCTGGCGTTCCCGCTGAGTTCGCTAGTGTTTGTCGGGGTGTTGCTCGGTTCGTGGCTGGGGCTGGGCGAGCAGATCAGCGTGCTGCACTGGGTGGGGGTGGCGGTGATCATGGGCGGGATTGCGTTGCTGGCCGAGGGCGAAGAAACCTGAAAATCACCGCAATTCCTGTGGCGAGGGAGCTTGCTCCCGTTCGGCTGCGCAGCAGTCGTAAAACAGGCTGGCGAGGTATTTCTGGAAGAATGACTTGCCAAGTTTGGGGGCCGCTTCGCGACCCGGCGGGAGCAAGCTCCCTCGCCACAAGTGCTTAGTTGAACTTGTAGGCCAGTGCCGCCTGCACTTCCCCTTGGTTGGTCTCACCGAGCTCTTTGACAAGGCTGCTGTCCGCCGCAGAACCCGTCAGGTGAATCCAGCTCGCGCTGGTCAACAACGACCACTGCGGCGCCAGCGGAAACTCGAAACTCTGAGTCAACGTCACATTCTGCAAACCACCGCCCGCGTTGTACGGCCGAATCCCCGAGGCTTGTGATTCATTGGCACTGACGCCGAAGAACGTCTGACTCTGCCGCGCATCCGCAAAATGCGCGGTCAGACCGGAGCTGCCAATCACCCCGCCACCCAGTGGATAACCCACCTCCCCGCCAACACGCCCCAACACCCCGCCCTGGCCGCCGCGCCCTCCAACCGCTTGCCCGACCGAGGCAAACACCCGCCAGAAGTCAGCCGGCGCGTACTGCACAAAGCCCCCCACCTCGCCCATGTCCGGCACATCGCGCAACCCCTGCAGTTCGCCGTTGGACGTGCGCCCCGGCAGGTAATTCACGAACGGTCCGGCGCTGAAACCCTTGGTGTTCAATGCGTCCCAGGTCAGCCCGTCGTCCGTACTGAGGCTGACATCGCCCCAATCCAGATCGAGGTAAGGCACCGGCCGGGTTTCGTAGCGGCTACCGGTCGGATCGTGGGGCTGATAGCTGAGGCCAGCCCCCGCCTCACCGGTGATGCCGTCCGCTGAAACGCTGGCCGAAAGGCACGTCAGCGCGGCAAATAGAGCAACAGTAATCCTCGACATGAGGCCATTCCTTGAACTGGATGTGCGCGCATCAATCCCCGAATCGCCCCTCTCGCGCAAGCACTCATGTTGTTTGTAGCGACCTACAAAAATTGTAGCTTCACCGCCATCCACACCCGCCTGAACCCCAGCCCCGCTGGGCCAAACCCGGTTGGCACAGTCCCTGCTCTACCCCCTTGGCAAGCGCAAACAGCGCCTCCTGCCAAGATAGGTACAACAGATGATTGACTGGCATATCGTGTGTGATTTCGACGGGACCATCACCCGCACCGACGTGATCGACAGCATCCTCCAACGGTTCGCCGACCCGAGCTGGGAAGCGATCGAAAACGAGTGGCTGGCGGGTGACATCGGTTCCCGTGAATGCCTCAGCCGCCAGCTCTCGCTGGTCAAGGCCACACCGGGCGAACTGCTCGGGTTCTTCGACACCATCGAGATCGACCCGGACTTCCCTGACTTCGTCGACCACGTCATCGGCCTCGGCGCTTCCCTTGAAGTGGTCAGCGACGGCATCGAGCAAGGCATTGCACGGATCCTGGCGCGCCACTACGTCAGCCTTTTGCCGATCCTCGCCAACCGCCTGCGGCAGCTCGACCACCAGAGCTGGCGCATCGACTTCCCTCACGCAAGCGATGCCTGCCGCGCCGCGTCCGGCAACTGTAAATGCAAATCCACCCCCAGCGCCAAACGGGTGCTGGTGATCGGCGACGGGCAGTCCGACATGTGCGTGGCCGCCACCGCCGATTTCGTATTCGCCAAGGATCGCCTGGCCGAGCATTGCGAGCGCAACGGCATCGCCTACGCCCGCTTCGACAGCTTCGCCGATCTGCCTGCGTTGCTCGCCCTGCTGCCAAGCGCCAGCGCCGCCAACGCCACCTCTTTCAACGTAGAAACACAGGAACGCTTCCACCATGTCTGATATTCGAATCGCCACACCTGAAGACCAGGTTCTTCTGGATAAAGAAGCCAAGTACTGCTCCTACGGCGACACCGTTCACTACATCGATCCGCCGCGCATTTTCAGCCGCTGCGAAGGCTCCTACGTCTGGGACACCGAAGACCAGGCCTACCTCGACCTGCAAATGTGGTACTCGGCGGTCAACTTCGGTTATGCCAACCCGCGCCTGAACAATGCGCTGAAACAGCAGATAGACACCCTGCCGCAGATTGCCAGCCAGTACCTGCACAAGGGCAAGATCGAGCTCTCGGAAATGATCGCCGTGGACGCGAAAAAGAAGTTCGGCCTCGACGGCCGGGTGCACTTCAACGTCGGCGGTTCGCAGTCCATCGAGGACTCGCTGAAAGTCGTGCGTAACGCCACCAATGGCAAAAGCCTGATGTTCGCCTTCGAGGGCGGTTACCACGGTCGCACCCTCGGTGCGTCGTCGATCACCTCCAGCTACCGCTATCGCCGCCGCTACGGCCACTTCGGCGAGCGCGCCAATTTCATCCCGTTCCCGTATCACTTCCGGGGCCCGAAAGGCATGACCAAGGAAGAGTACGGCAGCCATTGCGTGCAGCAATTCGCCCGCCTGTTCGAGACCGAATACAACGGCGTCTGGGACCCGAAAGTCGGCCAGAGCGAATACGCCGCCTTCTACGTCGAGCCGATCCAGGGCACCGGCGGCTACGTGATTCCGCCGATGAATTTCTACAGCGAACTCAAGCATGTGCTGGACCAGCACGGCATTTTAATGGTGGTCGATGAAATCCAGATGGGCTTCTGGCGCACCGGCAAGCTGTGGTCGATTGAGCACTTCGATGTCAAACCGGACGTCATCGTCTTCGGTAAAGCCTTGACCAACGGTCTCAACCCATTGGGCGGCATCTGGGCCAGGGAAGAGCTGATCAACCCGAAAATCTTCCCGCCAGGCTCGACCCACTCGACCTTCGCCTCCAATCCGCTGGGCACGGCGGTCGGCCTGGAAATGTTCAAGATGACCAGCGAAGTCGATTACGGCAAGAGGGTCATGAACAAGGGCAAATACTTCCTCGAAGGCTTGAAAGACTTGCAGAAACGCTACCCGATCATCGGCGACGTCGATGGCCTGGGCCTGGCACTGCGTTGTGAAATCTGCGGTCCGGACGGCTTTACGCCAGACAAGGCAACGCTCGACTTCATGGTCGAAGAAGGCATGAAAGGTGACATCGAAATTGACGGCAAACGCTTGGGCCTGATCCTCGATGTGGGCGGTTACTACAAGAACGTGATCACCCTCGCGCCGTCGCTGGAAATCAGCTACCCGGAGATCGACCTCGGCATCGCGCTGCTCGACCGTCTGCTTGATCGGGCGATGAAACGATGAACCCCTCTTTTTCAAGGGCAGACGAGATCGACATGGGCGAAGGCAGCGCCGGTTTCGTTCTCGGCAACGGCGAGGTCGCGGTGTTGTTGATCCACGGCCTCACCGGCACGCCGACCGAATTGCGACGGGTCGCGATGGGCCTGGCCAAGGCCGGCTGCACGGTCTACGTGCCGACCCTGGCCGGCCACTGCGGGGACAACGCCGACCTGCAAGCCACCGGTTGGCACGACTGGTACGAGAGCGCGCGCAACACCTTCGTTGGTGTGCGACGCAAGCATGAGCATGTGTTCGTCGGTGGCTTGTCGATGGGCGCGGTGCTGGCGATGTACCTGGCGGCCGAGCATCCGGGGCAGATCAAAGGCTTGCTGCTGTATTCGACCACCCTGCGCTACGACGGCTGGAACATGCCTTGGGTCGCCAAACTGAGCAGCCTGGTGATGTCGATTCCGTTTGGCGTGCACCTGTGCCGCTTCAACGAAAAATCACCGTTCGGCATCAAGGACGAACGCTTGCGCGCCATTGTCGAACGGCAGATGAAGGCCGGTGAAAGCGCCAATGCCGGATTGCTGACCATGTCCGGCGTGAGTGTCCGGGAACTGCATCGATTGGTGGCCGCGGTGAAAAAGCGCATGCCGCAGATCACCACCCAGGCGCTGGTGCTGCACTCACGGGAAGACGACATCACCAGCCGCTGGAACGCCGACTATGTCGAACGCAAACTCGGCGGCCCGGTAGTGAAAGTCCTGCTCGACGATTGCTATCACATGATCACCGTCGACCTGCAATACCGCCGGGTCGTGGAGCTGAGTGCGGACTTTATCCAGCACCGGTTCATGCAACAAGTCACCGCCCCGCAACCCATGCGCCAGGACTATCGGCAACTGGCCTGAACACATTTGAAGAAGCTACGCATGCCCACCCTGTTACCCACCATGGCAGCCGTCCCCCAACCCCTGTAGGAGCGAGCCTGCTCGCGATGCACTCAAGAGCGCCGCGTTTCTTCTGTAACCCCACGTTATCGTTAACGACCATCGCGAGCAGGCCCGCTCCTACAAGGAAACGATGTGATCACTGCCCTTGCCTATTCAACCATCGAAGCCATCGACCGCAGTGCCTGGAATGCCTGTTTCCCCGGCGAACTGGAGGACTGGGATTATTACCGGGCCGTTGAACAGGCAGGCATTGCGGATTTCCGGTGGCGCTATCTGGCGCTGTACGAAGACGAGGTGTTGGTCGCGGCGGCAGTGGCATTCACCACCGCGTATTCGCTGGACACCACGGTTCAGGGACCGGGTAAACGCGTCACCGAGCAGTTGCGCCGCTGGTGGCCGGGGCTGTTGGACGTCCGCTTGTACGCCCTCGGTTCGCCGGTGGCCGAGCAATGCCATGTGGGGACCACACGCCAGATCGACCCCGCACGGCGTCCGGCCTTGCTTGAGCAATTGTTAATCCTGGCGCGCAACGACGCCGACCAGGCCGGAATCGGTCTGCTGGCGGTCAAGGACGCGTCCCATCGCGATCCACAGTGGTTGCAGGTGTGTCAGGCGGCCGGTCTGCAAAGCATGCCCGGCCTGCCCAGCGCCGAACTGCCGATCCGTTTTGGCTCCGTGGACGCTTACCTCGGCACGCTCGGCAAATCCACCCGTAAAGACCTGCGCCGCACGTTGCGCGGGCAAGGTCCGCGCATCGAATGGCGGCGCACTGTGGAAGACCTGCTCCCACACATGATGGCGCTTTACGAAGCCACCCTTTCACGCAGCGACCTGACCTTTGAACGCTTGCCATCGGACTACTTCCGCCAAGTCCTCGAATACCTCGATGAACGCGCCGCGTGCGTGCTGTACTGGGTCGGCGATGAGCTGGTAGCGTTCAACCTCGTGCTGCTGGACGAGCAACGCCTGGTCGACAAATTCTTCGCCCATGACCTGACCCGGACCCGCGAGCACAATCTGTACGTGCGCAGCTGGCTGGCCAATGTCGACTACTGTATTGAACACGGCATCCCGATCTATGCGTGCGGTCAGGCCGGCTATGCCAGTAAGCTGCGCCTGGGTTGCTCGTTCACCGGCAACACCGTGTTTTTCCGCCATCGCAACCGAGTGCTCGACGGTCTGTTGCGACTGGTGAAAATGTTCATTCGACCGGACCGCTCCGACCCTGCCATGGCTGCTGCATTAAGCGAAACTTCATGATCAAAAACCGCCCCGCCACCGCCCGACCTTTCGCCCTCTCCGGCTGGAGCCTGCAGCGCAAACTGGTGTTGGCGTTCTGGCTGGTCAGCGTGATTCCGACCATGATCGCCGCAGAACTGGCGGCCACCACCCTGTCGCAGATTTTCGACAGCAACGTGCGGATCTGGCTGCAGGAATCGACCCAGATCGTCGAGGACGAGATCACCGAGATCCGCCGGGATAACGCCCGGGCCGCGCAGTTGTTCCTGCGCTACACCCGCCCGCCGACGGACCGGTTATCGAGCAAGCACGACAAACTGACCACCGACATCGCCGATTCCATGGGTATCGACGTGGTGGCGCTGGTGCGCAACAGCGATCACAAAGTGGTGTTCAGCACCGCCGCCGATGACATCGTCCGGCAAATCAGCACCGAGTCCAAGGCGTTGTTGCAGACCCTGCAAGTCGGCGGCATCCCCACCGGCACGGTGGTCTCGACCTTCGAGACCGATCAGGACGGCGTCGACTACAAACTGGTGATCGCCACCTACCTGGACAGCAGTTTCCTCACCAGCGTCGCCGATGTGCACTCCCTCGACCTGCGCCTGTACCTGGCCAAGGCAGATGACTTCTCGGAGATCTTTTCCACCCAGCGCTTCGAAGATCACCCGGCGGCGGTACCGGAAAAAATCGAACAGACCCTGCGCAACACCAAGCAGCCGATTGAACAATTCACCAATCGCTACAGCGGCATCTACCGGCCGATCCTCAATGAAAGCGGTGAGCTGCAAGGCGTGATTTTCAGCGGTCTGCTGCGCCACACCAGCCTGGTCGGGCTGGTGAACCAGAGCAACCTGTTCATCCTGATTTTCCTGCTCAGCTCGGCGGCGTCCCTGGCGGTCGGCTGGATTGTTTCGCAACGCCTGACCAAGCCGTTGCGCGGGTTGTCCAAGGGCGTGCAAGCGGTGATTGCCGGGGATTACCGCCAACGCCTGGCGGTCACCGGCGGCGACGAACTGGCGGAATTGAGCAGCACCTTCAACCACATGAGCGAACGCCTCGGCGAGTTGCAGCACCTGGAATCGCAACTGCGCCGCCGCGACCGTCTGCATGCCCTGGGTGAAGTCGCCATGGGCCTGGCCCATGAAATCCGCAACCCGCTGGGCATCATCAAGACCGCCACGCAACTGCTACACCGGCGCGCCGATTTGCCCGAGACCGACAAGCGTCACCTGGAATACGTGGTCAGCGAAGTCAGCCGCATCAACGACCTGATCACCGATTTCCTCGACTTCGCCAAGCCCAGCGCGCCGATGCGTTCGACCCAGGCGGCGCGGCCGCTGGTGGATGACCTGGTCGGCTTCTGCGCCCCGGAGCTGGCCAGCCATAACATCGATGTGCACATCGACGATCAGGCCCCCGGCGCGACCCTTCATGTCGACGCGCGGCAACTCAAGCAGGCCGGCCTGAACCTGATCGTCAACGCCATCGACGCCATGCCCGACGGTGGACGGCTGACCGTGGCGATCAGCAGCGAATCGCCGTACACCGTAATCAGCATCAGCGACACCGGCCAGGGCATCGAACCGGATATGCTCGAACGGATCTTCACGCCGTTCGTCACCACCAAGGCTTCGGGTACCGGCCTGGGGCTGGCGAAGGTGTTCTCGATCATGGAAGGTCATGACGGGCGCATCGAATGCGTCAGTGAAAAAGATGCCGGGACCACCTTCACGCTGTACATTCCGGCCAACGGTGAAGACTTCGACGAGGGCAGCGATGACACATAACGTACTGGTGGTGGACGACGAGCCCAAGCTCTGCGACTTGCTGGCATCGGCCCTGGGTCAGAACAGCATCCAGGTGTTCACCGCCGGCAACGGCTTGCACGCGCTCAAGGTGCTGGAGTGCGAGGACATTGACCTGGTGATCAGCGACTGGCGCATGCCCGGCATGGACGGCCCGCAGTTGCTGGCGGAAATCAAAAGCCGTTTTCCGCAGCTGCCGGTGATCGTCATGACCGCCTACAGCACGGTGAAAAACGCCGTGCAGTCGATGCGCAACGGCGCCTTCGACTACATCGCCAAGCCGTTCGACATCGACGAACTGGACATCACCGTCAGCAAGGCCCTGCAATTTCGCGACATCCTCAAAGACAACCAGCGCATGCGTGCCGAGCTCGATGAGCATCAGCAGATTGACAGCCTGATCGGCGACAGCCCGAGTTTTCGCCGGGTGCTGCACGCCATCGATTCCGTGCGCGAAAGCAACGCGACGATTCTGCTGACCGGCGAAAGCGGCACCGGCAAGGAAATGGTCGCCCGGGCGATACACAAACACGGTAACCGCGCTGACAAACCGTTTGTGGCGGTGAACTGTGCGGCGATCCCGGAAGGGTTGCTGGAAAGCGAAATGTTCGGTCACCGCAAAGGCGCGTTTACCGGCGCCGTGGCGGATCGCGTCGGGCGCTTCATGCAGGCTGACAAAGGCACGTTGTTCCTTGATGAAATCGGCGAAATGCCGCTGGCCTTGCAGGCGAAAATCCTCCGGGCCTTGCAGGAACGGGTGATCGAGCCGGTGGGCGATCCGCGCGAGCGCAAGGTCGATGTGCGGGTGATTGCCGCGACCAACAAGAACCTGCTGGACGCGGTGGCCAACAGGGAGTTTCGCGAGGACCTTTATTACCGCCTCAATGTGTTCCCGATTCCCTTGCCGGCCCTGCGCGAACGTGTGGAAGACATCGCGCCGCTGGCCAGGCATTTTGCCCACACCCTGGGCGCCACGGCAGGCAAGCGTTTTACCGGATTCAGCGCGGAAGCCTTGCAGGCCATGGCCCATTATTCGTGGCCAGGGAATATTCGTGAGCTGCAGAACTGCGTGGAACGAGCGACGATTGTCGCGTCGGGGGCGGTGATTGAAGAGGAAGATTTGCCGGCGTATCTGTTTGCCTCAAATGCCGGCACCAGCGGTGCGCTGGTCACCGAAGGCAGCGTGCCGGCGGATCTGGAAGCGGCGTTGGCGGAGGTCGAGAAGGCTTACATTCTGGCGGCGCTGGCGCAGAGCAATGGTGTACAGGCTGCGGCGGCGCAGTTGATCGGGATCTCCGAGCGCAGCTTCTGGTATCGCCTGAAGAAACTGGGCATCCACGTCGACAAAATCGTCAGGTAACCGCTCCCCCCTGTGGCGAGGGAGCTTGCTCCCGCTCGGCTGCGCAGCAGTCGTAAATCCAGCGAATGCGGTCAGCCTGGCTACAACGGTGCTGACATTGGGGCCGCTTCGCAGCCCAGCGGGAGCAAGCTCCCTCGCCACAGAAGCACTCCCGGTAATTAGCTCACGGTCCCGCCCTTCGATTCACTCATGATCTGCCGAATCGCCCCGACAAAGGTCTCGACCGGCTGCCCGCCCGTCACCGCGTACTGCCCGTTGAACACCACCGTCGGCACCGAACTCACCCCGCGCGCCAGCCACAACTTCTCTTCTTCGAGCACCTCTTTGGCAAATTCATCGGACGCCAGAATCGCCTCCGCCCGCTGCCGATCCAGCCCCACGCTTTCAGCCATCAGCGCCAACTGCTTGTGATCCGACGGATTGCCGCCCTCAGTGAAATACGCCTTGAACAGCGCTTCCTTCAGATTGAACTGCAACCCTTCCAACCCCGCCCAAAACAACAACCGATGCGCATCAAAGGTGTTGTAGATGCGGCTGTTGCCATCAGTGCGAAACGCGAACCCGACCTCGGCGCCACGGGCGCGGATCATCTCGCGGTTCTTCTGCGACTGCTCCGGGGTCGAGCCGTACTTTTCAGTGATGTGTTCGGTGATGTTCTGCCCTTTCGGCCCCATTTTCGGGTTCAGTTCGAACGGCTGGAAACGGATCTCGGCCTGGACCTCATCGCCCAGCAAATCCAGGGCCCGGGTCAGGCCATACAGACCGACGACGCACCATGGGCAGGACACGTCGCTGACGAAATCGATTTTCAGGGGGGTACTCATCATTCACCTCGCAGGCTTGGATCGCGCGGAAAGTTGGAACAATACACCCGAAGACTGGCGCGCGCAGGTCCCTTGTAGGAGCGAGCCTGCTCGCGATTGCGGTCTGACATTCAACATTGATGTTGACTGATACACCGCCATCGCGAGCAGGCTCACTCCTACAGGGATCGGGGGTGTTTGGGAGGGGGTGTTTAGTTCTGTTTAAGGTTACTTCCTGAAAGCTACAGCGCCTTGCGCCGTCGCCTACAACAACGTCAGAATCCGCTGGCTTGTGCGCCTGGGTGGCCGTCGGTAACTTGGTTCGTGTCACTGATTCCCAGTGATCGGGTTTAGTAGCCCGGCTAATACGCTTACGGTTGCACAAGTGTCATCCAGTCAGGTTTTCACCTGCACTTGATGGTAGCTGTGCGCATGGCGCCCTCGGGCGCGCCGGGTTTTGGGCGTATTTTACCGGTCTACTAACTTGCGCACAGCTGCCACCCCTCCGTTTAGTAGCGAGACAGGTTGCGGCTCTACTATTAGGAAAAATACCCCATGTTCAAAATTACTCCGAACCCACCGGAAACCGACGACGTCTCCCCCTACGAAACCCCAGACTCCAAAAAACTCAACGAAGCCGCCGACCGCGCCCTCGATTTCTACCTCAAACCGGTCATTCCCAAAGACACCCCACGCAAACCCAGCACCATCTACACCATCGCCCCCGACATCGATCAAGAAACCCTGCTGGCCAACGCCTGCGAATCCCTGGCGTCAGCGAGCGTGATGCTGAGTGATTTCGCCGGGTTGCTGGAAGGCCCGCAGCGCAACACTGTGCTCGGCATTCAGCAGTCCGTCATGCTGGGTGAACTGGCGGTGAACCGGATGCTGGATAACTTCGTTCCACCAAGCGCCGCGACCTGATTGGCTGACAAGGTTCCACTAACGAAGAAGATCCAACTGTGGGAGCGAGCCTGCTCGCGATGGCGGTGTGACATTCAGCATTGATGTTGACTGACACACAGCCATCGCGAGCAGGCTCGCCCCCACATTGGTACTGGGTACTACAGGAGGTTCGGAGTGGGAACCGGATCGATCTGTGCCCAATGCGAAGTGTCTTCGCGGTGGGCCTGCAAATACGGCAAAACCGCCGCCAGCAACGGCGCCTTGAACGCCTCCTGGAACCGATGCGCCAACCCCGGAATCAGCTTCAACTGACTGCCACGAATATGCGCCGCCAGATGGACGCCATGCATCACCGGCAACAGCGGATCCGCCGTGCCGTGAACCACCAGCGTCGGCACGCGCAACTGGTTAAGCAGCGCCACGCGGCTGCGCTCGGCGAGGATCGCCATGATCTGGCGCTTCACGCCCTCCGGGTTGAACGCCCGGTCATAGGACAGCGCCGCCTGATGCAGCAACGCTTGCCGATCATCACTGACGGTCGGGCTGCCCAGCGCTGCCAGCAAATCGGCCTGCTGTTCCAGCGCCACTTCGCGATTCGGCGCGCTGCGCCGCGACAACAACTGCACCAACGCCGCACTCGGCGCCGGCAAGCCTTCGGCCCCGGAACTGGTCATGATCAGGGTCAGGCTCTCGACCCGTTGCGGCGCCATCGCCGCCATGTGCTGGGCAATCATCCCGCCCATGCTTGCGCCCAGGACGTGAAACTGCTCAACCTTCAACGCATCCATCAGGCCAAAGGCGTCGTCCGCCATGTCGGTCAAGGTGTACGGCGCCGCCACCGGCAGACCGAGTTTGTAGCGCAGCACTTCGAAGGTCAGGTTGGCGTCGGCGGGCGTTTGCCGCCAGGTCGAGAGGCCGACGTCGCGATTGTCATAACGAATCACCCTAAAACCCTGCTGACACAGCGCGACCACCACCTCGTCAGGCCAGTGAATCAACTGCCCGCCCAGGCCCATCACCAGCAACAACGCCGGGTCGGACGCACGGCCGATGCTCTGGTACGCCAGGCTCACCTGCGCCAGATCGGCCTGTTGGGTGGGAACATTGACATCGCAACGAGATGCCGCCAAAGACGGCAGGCCAAACAACAGCAAGGCCAGAAAAATGAATGCACGCATGAAAAAACACCGAAACGCAGAACCCCAGTAGAGCGCGAGTCTGATGAAGTTTGATCAAGCGCGCTGCCACAGTTACGTGACAGTTTGATGAAGATTGCCGAGCGGTCATTTTCGGGACCGCGTTATCGTTCATCGCGAGCAGGCTCACTCCCACAGGATCGATGTCGTACACAATATTTGTGATCGACCTAGATCCAATGTGGGAGTGAGCCTGCTCGCGATGGCGTCCGAACAGACGCTACATCGGCTAAGCCAACTGACTGCGCAACTGCCGCGCCGCCGCCACCATGTTCACCAACGCCGCCTCGGTCTCCGGCCACGCCCGGGTCTTCAGCCCGCAATCCGGGTTCACCCACAACCGCTCCGCCGGAATGCGCTTCACGGCTTTGCTCATCAACTTGACCATCTCAGCCGTGTCCGGCACCCGTGGCGAGTGGATGTCGTAGACGCCCGGCCCGATGTCGTTCGGGTAGTCGAACGCTTCGAAGGCCTCGAGCAATTCCATGTCCGATCGCGAGGTTTCGATGGTGATCACATCGGCATCCATCGCCGCGATGGACTCGATCACGTCGTTGAATTCGCTGTAGCACATGTGGGTATGGATCTGGGTTTCGTCGCGCACGCCGGAGGCGCTCAAGCGGAAGGCTTCCACCGCCCAGTCCAGGTATTCCTGCCATTGCGCCCGACGCAGCGGCAAGCCTTCGCGGAACGCGGCTTCGTCGATCTGCACGATCTTGATGCCGGCGTTTTCCAGATCGACCACTTCATCACGCAGGGCCAACGCCAACTGCTGCGCCTGGATTTTGCGCGAGACGTCTTCGCGCGGGAACGACCACATCAGCATGGTCACGGGACCGGTGAGCATGCCTTTCATGACCTTGTCGGTCAGGCTTTGCGCATAGGTGATCCAGTCGACGGTCATGGCGTTCGGACGGCTCAGGTCGCCGTAGATGATCGCCGGTTTGACGCAGCGCGAACCGTAGCTCTGCACCCAGCCGAAACGGGTGAACAGGTAGCCGTCCAGTTGCTCGGCGAAGTACTCGACCATGTCGTTGCGCTCGGCTTCACCGTGCACCAGCACGTCCAGGCCCAGGCGTTCCTGGACTTGCACGGCGTGACGGATTTCGCTGCGCATGGCGTCGGTGTAATCGTTGGCCGACAGCTTGCCTTGCTTGAACGCCTGGCGGGCCAGACGGATCGAACCGGTCTGCGGAAACGAGCCGATGGTGGTGGTCGGGAATGCCGGCAGTTTCAGCCGAGCGCGTTGCTGCTCGATGCGCTTGGCGAACGGCGAGTGACGTTGGCTGTCCGCTGCGCTGATCGCATTGATGCGTGCCTGCACGTGGGCTTTATGGATACGCGGCGACTCGGCGCGGCTCGTCTGAATCACTCGGCTCTGGGCCAGAGCCGCTTGTACTTTGGGCGATTGCGGGTCGTTCAGGGCATCGCGCAGCACGGCAATTTCACCGCACTTCTGCACGGCGAAGGCCAGCCAGCTTTTCAGTTCAGGATCGAGTTTGTCTTCCCGTTCCAGGTCCACCGGGCTGTGCAGCAGCGAGCAGGAACTGCTGACCCACAGGTTGTCGCCAAAGCGCTCTTGCGCCGGTTGCAGTTGCGCGAGCACTTGCTCCAGTTCGCAACGCCAGACGTTGCGACCGTTGACCAGGCCCACCGAAAGAATCTTGTAGGTCGGCAGACGGTCCAGCACCTGACCGAGTTGATCCGGCGCCCGCACTGCGTCGATATGCAGGCCTTGCACCGGCAGGCCGACTGCCAGGCCGAGGTTGTCTTCCAGGCCACTGAAGTAGGTCGCCACGAGCTTTTTCAGCGGCGAGTATTGAAGGATGTGGTAAGCGCGCTCGAAGGCGTTTTTCCAGGCTTGTGGCAGGTCGAGGGTCAGGATCGGTTCGTCGATCTGCACCCATTCCACGCCTTGGGCGGCGAGGCGGCCGAGGATTTCACCGTAGATCGGCAGCAGGCGTTCGAGCAGGTCGAGCTTGTCGAAGTCGTTGCCTTTGGCCTTGCCCAGCCACAGGTAAGTCAGCGGGCCGATGATGACGGGTTTGACGTTGTGGCCGAGGGCCTTGGCTTCGTCGACCTCGTCGAACAACTGTTCCCAGCTCAGTTTGAACTGTTGGTCAGCTGTGAATTCCGGGACCAGGTAGTGGTAGTTGGTGTCGAACCACTTGGTCAGCTCCTGGGCATATTGGGCCTGGGTGTGTTCGCCACCGCAGCAGGCCGCCGTGGCGCCTCGGGCCATGGCGAACAGGGTGTCGAGGGTCGGCAGGCCGCGCGCATCCTTGGCACTGTCGAAACGCTCGGGGATCACGCCGAAGGTCAGGGAATGGGTCAGCACCTGGTCGTACCAGGCGAAGTCGCCGACGGGCAGCAGGTCGATGCCGGCATCTTTCTGCAACTGCCAGTGGGTGGCGCGCAGTTGGCGGCCGACGCTTTTCAGCGCGTCCTGATCGAGGTCGCCCTTCCAGTAGGATTCGAGGGCTTTTTTCAGTTCGCGGTCAGCGCCGATGCGCGGAAAACCAAGTGTGTGGGCCAGAGCCATGGTGAATTTCTCCCTGTAAAAGATGGCGCTATTGTCGACAGCCAACCCAACATGAGACAAACTCAACCTTTTCGTGTTGATCACAAGTTTTCCTCATGGAGCCCCCGGTGCTTGAAATCCGCCACCTGAAGACCCTGCACGCCTTGCGCGAAGCCGACAGCCTGGTCGATGCCGCCGACCGTCTGCACCTGACCCAATCGGCCCTGTCCCACCAGTTCAAGGAACTGGAGGAGCGCATGGGCATGCCGTTGTTCGTGCGCAAGACCAAACCGGTGCGGTTCACCAGCGCCGGGTTGCGCCTGCTGCAACTGGCCGACGCCACCCTGCCGCTGCTGCGCGGTGCCGAACGCGATATCGCGCGGTTGGCGGGCGGCACCGCGGGCCGTTTGCACATGGCAATCGAGTGCCACAGTTGCTTCCAGTGGCTGATGCCGACCATCGATCAGTTCCGCGATGCCTGGCCGGAAGTCGAGCTGGACCTGGCTTCGGGCTTCTCCTTCGCGCCGCTGCCGGCCCTGGCCCGTGGCGATCTGGATTTGGTGGTGACCTCCGATCCGCTGGAACTGGCCGGGATCACCTACGTGCCGTTGTTCACCTATGAAGCGATGCTCGCGGTGGCCAATCAGCACCGTTTGGCGAACAAGGCCTACATCGTGCCGGAAGACCTGCTCACGGAAACGCTGATCACCTACCCGGTGGAACGCGACCGGCTGGACATCTTCACCCGTTTCCTGGAACCGGCCGACATCGAACCGGCGCAGGTCCGCACCTCGGAACTGACGGTGATGATGATGCAGTTGGTCGCCAGCGGACGCGGCGTCTGCGGCATGCCCCATTGGGCGCTGCATGAATACAGCTCGCGGGGTTACGTGAAGGCCAAGCGGCTGGGCGAGAAAGGATTGTTTGCGACGCTGTATGCGGGGATTCGTGCGGACATGCTGGATGCGCCGTACATGCGCGACTTCTTGCTGACGGCCAAGGACACATCGTTCTCGACACTCGACGGCGTCAGCGCAGTCCGCTGACACACCGCAACCGCTGTAGGAGCGAGACTTGCCCGCGAAAGCGGTGTATCAGCCAAGTAGATATCGACTGTCACGACGCCTTCGCGGGCAAGCCTCGCTCCTACAGGGGTCTGTGGTGGGTTTAGAGCTCGCGCCACATGTGGATTTTGTCGAAGTAGTCTTCGCCGACGCGCACCGCCATAGGTTCGAGGCCGAACTGTACGAAGCCGCAACGCTGGTACAGGTTGAACGCCGCCTCATTGCCGGCGGTGACGGTGAGCTGGATCAGCCGCAGGCCTTTATGGTTCTGCGCTTCATCCAGCGCGGCTTGCACCAGTTGCTGACCCAACCCGCGCTGCCGGACTTTGCCGGACACATACATGCCAAATAGCGTCGCCTTGTGCCGGGCCTTTTCCCGGGGTTCGAAGGCCAGGCCGACGATGCCTGACAACGCGCCGTCCTCGAACGCCCCGAACACCACATCCAGCTTGCTGGTCAGGCGCGACTCCCACCAACTCAGCGGCATTGTTGCGCGTTCGCGCACACTCGAAGTGAAGGCCTGTGGATGCAGGTCGTAGGCTTCCAGCATCAGCGCCCGATAGTCCAGCGCATGGCTGGCATCCAGTCGTTCAATCCACATGATCAGGCCGTCCGTCGTTGCTCAAGCATCAGCCGCACCGCCAGCGCGGACAGGACAAACCCCATGAAATAACGCTGCAGCGCCAGCCAGGTCGGGTTGTTGACGAACCACGACGCGATGCCTGCCGCGAAGATCGCGATCAGCAGGTTGACGCAGAAACTGACGCTGATCTGGGTCAGGCCCAGCACGATGCTCTGGGTGAACACCGAGCCATGCTCAGGCGTGATGAACTGTGGAAACACCGACAGGTAAAACACCGCGATCTTCGGGTTCAGCGCGCTGGTGAGAAACCCCATGGTGATCAGTTTTCGCGACGAGTCCGGCGGCAACTGCTGCGCTTCGAAGGGTGAACGTGCGCCGGGTTTGACCGCCTGCCAGGCCAGCCACAACAGATACAGCGCGCCGGCCCATTTCAACACTTCGTAGGCCATCGGCACGGCCAGAAAGACCGCGGTCAAACCGGCCGCAGCGGCGAACAAGTGCACGAAGAATCCCGCCACCACGCCGAGCAACGAAGTCACGCCGGCCTTGCGCCCCTGGCAGATCGAACGGGAGATCAGGTAGATCATGTTCGGCCCCGGCGTCAGCACCATCAGCAACGCGGCAGCGGCGAAAATCAGCAAGTCTTGAAGTGGGATCATGGGGCAGTCCTAGTCCGTGGATGATCAGGCGATTGCAGTCAGCGAAGCTCGATAAAACGGCAGGATCAGGTCCCGTGTCAATGGCGCCAACGAGAGATCGCCGTCGGTGGCCGGATCAATCCAGCGCACCTCTTCAATCTCCGCGGCGGGCGAGACGTCTGAATCGATGGTCAGCAGAAAGAGTTCAGCCTGGACGACAAAACCCGGCTCGTTGGCCGCCGGTGCCGAGAAGCGGCCCAGGTAGGTGGCGTGCGCGGGGTCGATGACCAGTCCAAGCTCTTCTTCCAGCTCACGGGCCAGGGCGTGAACCGGTTGTTCATGGGCCTCAATCTTGCCGCCGGGTTGCATGAAGGCTTCGGTGCCGCGTTTGCGGACCAACAGCGTGCGACCGTCAGGGCCGATCAGCAGGGCGGCGGCGATGCGGATGGTGCGGGGGGATGGGGCGGATGAAAGCGTCATGGATCTGAGTGTGCCTTGAGTGAAAGGCGCAAAGGATCACATGGGTGTCGCGCCGGCGTCACGGGGGAAAATAGCGGTCTAGCCCTTTGTGGGAGCGAGCCTGCTCGCGATAGCGGTCTTTCAGTCGACATCCATGGTGAATGTCAGGCCGTCTTCGCGAGCAGGCTCGCTCCCACAGGGGTCAGTGTTGAGTCTTCCAAAGGGGGATCAGGGCTGAGTTTGAACCACCAGCGGCGCTTCGAGGATTGCGGCTTCCACCTCCTCCGGCACTTTCACAAAAACGCTGTATTTCGCCCCTTCCATCGCCTCGAACGCGATCAGTTTCTCCACCAGCGGCCCGCTCAGCACCTTCCCCGCATTGAGCAACAGCATGCCGTTATCGGCATTGAGGTTGCGCGCCAGAATCATGCCGGTCGCCAGGTCCCGGGTGGTCAGTACCTTGACCGTCGGATCGGCCAGTGACACATCGCTCTGGTAGGCGGCGCAGACCTGAATGAAGTCCTCCACCAGATCAGGATCGTAGAGACGACCGGCGTACTGGCGAATATAGACCAGGGCTTCATCGCTGTTCATCTGGCGCTCAAGGATCAGCCCACGCTGCAACTCGATGAAATCCACCGCCAGTTTCAGCCACCGCGCCCCGAGCGGAATCGCCTCGCCCTTGAGCCGGTCGGGGAAACCGGTGCCATCCCAGCGCTCCTGATGGTGAAGGATCAGGCGCGCCGCATCCTTCATCGGATCGAGGGTCATCAGCAACGATTCGCTCTGCTTCGGATAACCGCGATAGCGTTCCTGATCGTTGTGGTGCAGCAAGTCCGCAGGCGCGGTCATCATGCTGTCGGTCCAGCTCAGCTTGCCGATGTTGTAAAGCGCCGCGGCCATGGTCAGGTCGCGGGTACTGCCCTCGTCCACGCCATGGAGTTTGCAGTACACCCGCACCAGTTCGATGATCTGCCGGTTCGTCTGCTTGGCCGGTGGCAAACGCAGGTTGGCCAGCAGCGAGAACACCTCGGTGCCGGTGACATAGCTGTGTTTGAGCTCTTCGTAGGCCAGGTCGAGCATGTCGGCGGTCTGCTGCAGCTCGGCGGTGCGGGACGCAACGTGTTTCTCCAAGGTCGCGTTGAGCAACCTCAATTCTTCGTTTTGCTCCCAGGTCTCCTGCACCAGATGCAGGCGTTCGCGCTCGGAACGCTGGTAGGCGAGGGATTGTCGCAACGTCAGCAGCAATTCCTCATCGTGCCAGGGTTTGCTGATGTATCGGTCAATCTGCCCGTCGTTGATTGCTTTGACGATCATCGTCAGGTCGGCATAACCGGTCAGCAAAATGCGCAGCGTGTCGGGATGGCGCTGGTGAATGTGCGCCAGCAGCGTGGCGCCGTCCATGTTAGGCATGCGCGCATCGCTCATCACCAGGTCGACGGGCTGTTTCGCCATGATATCCAGGGCTTGCTCCCCGCTGGTGGCCAGCAATACTTCGTAGGGCTGGCCGCGCAAGAGCCGGCGCAGACTGTTGAGGATAGACTCCTCGTCGTCGACCAGCAGAATCGTGGGTTTATCGGCAAAAGTAGTGGGGAGTTGCTCTTCCATGGCATTACCTCAAGCAAAACGGGCGTCGTCGCGTCAATCATCAGCCAGAACATTCCGTTTCTGGCGCTGCCTGAGCTACAGGCTAGATGATTTCCAGCGACGCCTCTGGAAATGATTCGTTTCAGGCGACCGGGCGAAGTGCTGCACAGGCGACTATGCTCAGTTCACTCGGATCCACTTTATGCGCTTGGCCACGTGATCAGGGAAAGGATGCCCCTATGAGCACACCGCACCACCACATTGCCACCGCTCCCGGCGTATGCCTATGAATACGCTGCTGGCACGAACCAACCGTCGGATACTTATCGTCGACGACACCGCGTCTATTCATGCGGACTTCATCAAGATCCTCAGCCCGCCATCGCCCGAAGACGACGACCTGATCAGCGCCGAAAAAGCCCTGTTCGGGACGCAAGCGACGGCAACCCTGCAAAGTTTCATGCTCGATTCGGCGTTTCAGGGGCTGGAAGCACTGGACAAGGTTGAACGAGCGCTGGCCAACGACCTGCCCTATGCGATGGCTTTCATCGACATGCGCATGCCGCCGGGCTGGGACGGCCTGGAAACCATCGAACGGCTGTGGCAGGTCGATCCCAAGCTGCAAGTGGCGCTCTGTACCGCTTATTCCGACTATTCCTGGGAAGACATCGATGAACGCCTGGAACTGGGCGATCGCCTGCTGATCCTGAAAAAACCATTCGATGCCATCGAAATCCGTCAGCTGGCCAGCGCCCTGACCGCCAAATGGCAAATGACCGAAGACGCCGAACTGAAGATGTCGTTGCTGGAACAGGCCGTGGAAGAACGCACCCGGGAGCTGTCCGACGCCAACATCATCGTGCAGAACAGCCCGACCATTCTGTATCGCCTGCGGGGCGAACCGTCGTTTCCGCTGATGTACATCTCCCACAACATCACCAAGTACGGTCATGTCGCGGCGAATCTGGTCGCCTCGGCCAACTGGGCCCGGGAGTTGATCCATCCCGACGACCAGCCGAAAGTCGACACGGCCATGGCCCGAGTGCTGGATCGCCATGCGGGGGGCGCGTCCATCGAGTTTCGGATGCGCACCGGCGACGGTGCCTGGCGCTGGGTCGAAAACCGCTATATTCCGGTGCGAGACGCCGAAGGACGTTTACTGGAAGTCGAAGGCATCATCATCGACGTCACTGAACGCAAGGTCGCCGAGGAGAAAATCGCCCTGCTGGCCCGCACCGACGGGCTGACGGGGCTGGCCAACCGTGCCACCTTGATCGAGCGCCTGCATCAGGCCTTCGCCGCTGCGCGCCGGGGGGCAACACCGTTCGCGATGTTCTACCTGGACCTTGACCACTTCAAACGCATCAACGATACCCTCGGTCATCCGGTGGGCGATCTGTTGCTGCAGGAAGTGGCCCGGCGCATCAAAGCCTGTGTGCGCGAAAACGACGTGGTCGCCCGCCTCGGCGGCGACGAGTTTGCCATCCTGCAACTGGACGTCAGCGACCCGACCCAGTCCGCGTCCCTGGCGGCCAAGGTCCGCGACGCATTGGTGCTGCCCTACTCCCTGGACGGCAATGACGTGCGGGTGTCGGTCAGCATCGGCATCAGCAGCTATTCGCCGCGCATCACCAGCGCCGACGGCTTGCTCAGCCAGGCTGACATGGCGCTGTATCGCTCCAAGGAAAAAGGCCGCAATCAGTATCACTTCCACTCCGAGGAGATCAATCAGGAGGTGGTCGAGCGCATGACCATCGCCAGCGAACTGCGCACGGCCATCGACCATGAAGAACTCGAACTCCGATACTGGCCGGAAGTCGACCTGAGCAGCGGCAAGATCCTCGGCATGGAAGCTCAGGTCTGCTGGAACCACCCCGAGCGCGGCTTGCTGGAAGCGTCGGCGTTCCTGCCGGCCGCGGAAAAAACCGGCGCCATCATCCCCCTCGGGCACTGGGTGCTGGATCGCGCCTGCCAGCAAATGCGTCTGTGGCGCGACGAAGGCATGGCGCCCCCGGTGATTGCCATCAAACTGTCCCTGGCCCAACTGAAAAGCGGGCCCGAACTGATCTATGACGTACTGCGCACCACCGCGCGCTGGGAATTGTGCGCCTGGGACCTGCGCTTCGATGTCACCGAAGCCACCCTGGCCCAGACCAAATGGACCCACAACGACGTGCTGCCGCGCTTGCGCGAGCTGGGGGTGAAGATCGCCATCGACGACTTCGGCACCGAATACTCCTCGTTCGACTACCTCAAGACCTACCAGGTCAATCACCTGAAACTCGCCCAGGCTTTCATCGACACCGCTGCCCGCGACCCGGCAAGTGCCAACACGTTGCGCGCAATCATCAATTTCGCTCGAGAAGTAGGGATCGGAATCATCGCCGAAGGTGTCGAAACCCAGGAACAGCGTAGTTCGCTGATGGCCACAGGCTCGCCAATGAACGCACAGGGTTACTTTTTCAGTAAAGCGGTCAGCAGCCAACAAGCCGCCCAGTTGCTCAAAGCCGGCAGCATCGTGCCCGCAAGCCACGGACCGATCCTGGACAACCCGCACGCCACGGAGGACAAGTGATGAAAACGTCGTCCGTCCGGACCAACCGGCGCATCCTGATCATCGACGACACGCCTTCGATTCATGAGGATTTTCGCAAGATCCTCGGCCCTGACTCTGAAGATGAGCAGACCCTGGCCGGCACGGAAGAGGCGCTGTTCGGCACGCAACAACCGGCCCGGCTGACCTTCCAGCTCGATTCCGCCTACCAGGGTCAGGAAGCCCTTGAGCTGGTCCAGCGGGCCCAGGCCGAAGGTCGCCCCTACGCCATGGCGTTCACCGACATGCGCATGCCGCCGGGTTGGGACGGGCTGGAAACCATCGAACAGCTCTGGAAGATCGACCCGCACCTGCAAATCGCGCTGTGCACCGCCTATTCGGATTACAGCTGGGAGGACATGGCTGAACGGCTGGAGTTCGGCGACCAGTTACTGGTGTTGAAAAAACCCTTCGACAGTCTGGAAATCCGCCAGATGGCCAGCGCCCTGACCTGGAAATGGCAGATGACCCAGGACGCGGAGACAAAAGTGCAAAGCCTGGAGCAAACCATCGAGGCGCGGGTCCACGAACTGCTCAAGGTGTCCCACCTGTTGCAATACGACGTACTGACCGAGCTGCCCAACAGCACGTTGCTCGGAGATCGACTGAACCAGTCCCTGGCGTTGTCGCGCCGCCATGACAAGCAGCTGGCGGTGATGTTCCTGGGCCTTGATCGCTTCAAGCGCATCAACAATGCCCTGGGCCATCCGGCCGGTGACGAGATGCTTAAACGGGTCGGGCAAAGCCTGGTGTCCACGGTGCGCGAATCCGATTCGGTGTTTCGCTACGGCGCTGATGAGTTCGTGGTGATCCTCGCTGACATCCGCCATCCCCAGCAGACCAAAGGCATCGCCGAAAAACTCTTGAACGCCATTGGCACGACCCAGCACATCGCCGGCCATGACCTGAGCGTAACCGCCAGCCTGGGCATCAGCATCTACCCCGATGATGGCTTCGATGCGATCGCGCTGATCAAGAAAGCCGAAACCGCGATGCGTCACGTCAAGGAAAGCGGCCCCAACGACTTCCGTTTCTTCATTGAAGAAATGAACCAGCGCGCCCGGGACCAGCAGACCATCGAGTCGGGCATTCGCCTGGCATTGGAGCGGGACGAATTTGTCCTGCATTACCAGCCCAAGCTCGACCTGGGCACCGGTGAGGTAGTCGGCGCAGAGGCCTTGATTCGCTGGCAGAAACCGGGGCATGGCTGGGTCTACCCGACGGACTTCATTGGCGTGGCCGAAGACAGCGGCTTGATCGTACCGTTGAGCAAATGGGTGCTGGCCCAGGCCTGTCGGCAAGCCTGCGCCTGGCAGGCGGCGGGGCTGCCGAGGCTGTGCATGTCGGTGAATGTGTCGGCCATCGACTTTCGCCAACGAGGCTTTGTCGAAGGCATTGAACAGGTTCTGAAACAAACCGGTCTGGACCCGTCATTGCTGGAGCTGGAAATCACCGAAGGCGTGCTGATGCAGAACGTCGATGCCACGGTCACCGCCCTGAACCGGATCAAGGCCATGGGGGTGCGGCTGGCCATCGACGACTTCGGCACCGGTTATTCCAGCCTGAGTTACCTGCGGCGTTTTCCCATCGACGTGCTGAAAATCGATCAGTCGTTCATTCGTGGCCTGAGCCGTGACATCAACGACGCAGCGCTGGTCAGCGCCATCATCAGCCTGGGCAAGAGCCTGAAACTGACCATCATCGCCGAAGGGGTGGAAACCCTCGAACAACTGGATTTCCTCAAGGCCCATCAGTGCGAGGAAGGCCAGGGCTACTACTTCAGCAAAGCCGTGGCGCCGGATGACTTCGTGCACTACCTGACGTCGGTGAAATCCCCTCCCCCTGCCGCCACATGACCGATAAGCAGCGACACACGGGCTATCCGCCAAGGAATTACAGGATGTCGCCATTTCTCTACCGCTTGCTCTTGATGCCTCTGCTCGGAGTCTGTCTGACGGCCAGCGGCGCGCCACTGGACGAACCACTCAAACCGCTGCCGGCCGTGCCGCAGCAAAACCCTCTGCGTGTCGAACTCGGTCGCCAGTTGTTCAACGAGCCACGTTTGTCGGTCAACGGCAGCCTCTCGTGTGCCAGTTGCCATCGCCTGGAAAGCGGTGGCGCCGATAACAAGGCGTTTTCCATCGGTTTCAACGGCCAGCCAGTGGCGGTCAATACTCCGAGCGTGTTCAACGCCAGCCTGAACTTCCGGCAATTCTGGAATGGCCGCGCCGACACCCTGGAAACCCAGGTCCACGCCGTGGTGCAAAGCCCCAGTGAAATGGGCAGCAACTGGGAACACGTGGTGCAGACGCTGTCCGCCGACGCCGCTTATCGAACCGCGTTCGGCAACGCCTACCCGGATGGCGTGACCATGATCAATGTGCAAAACGCCCTGGCAACCTACGAGCGCACGTTGATCAGTGCCAACTCGCGTTTCGACCAATACCTGCTGGGCGACACCGACATTCTCACCCGCGAGGAGAAATACGGTTACCAACGCTTCAAGGATTACGGCTGTATCGCCTGCCATCAGGGAATCAATATTGGCGGCAACATGTTCCAGAAATTCGGGGTGATGGGCGATTACTTCAAGACACGAGGCAACCCGACCGACACCGACCTGGGCCGCTACCTGCTGACCAAGGACGAAGAGGACCGCTACGTGTTCAAGGTCCCGAGCCTTAGGAACGTCGCTGTGACCGCGCCGTACTTTCACGACGGCTCGGCCAAAACCCTCGAAGACGCCGTGGAGGTGATGTTCTCATTTCAACTGGGACGCATCCCCTCTGTCGAGGACAAGGTGCTGATCATCAAATTCCTCAAGACCCTGACCGGTGAATGGGAGGGCAAACCATTATGAAAATATCCCGCCGACGCAGTGTGGCACTCCTCGGTATCATGGCCCTGATACTGGCCTCGACACTGCTGTTTCTGTACCTCAAATCCAACTCCAATCAGACGTCGACCTACACCGAATCCCGGGATCTGATTTCCCGGATGAAACAGCTGAATGCGCAGTGGGAAACGGAAATCCTCAAGGCCAGGATTGCGATCAACCACAACTACGATCCGCTGGTCACACCGCTGACCGAGATGACGCGCCTGTGGGAACGGTTCGACACAATGTCGTCGAATCACAGCCGCAACACCTCGCCCGTCTGGTTGACCAGCCATGATGCGTACCTGAGCGCCTTCGAGGAAAAGATCCGGCTGGTTGAGCAGTTCAAGTCCCACAATGCTGTGTTGCGCAACTCACTGGCGTTTCTGCCGACCGCCGAAGACGACATTCAGGAACCCCTCGCCCAGTTGCAGGACGGCGACAAACTGCAACTGCAGAACATCGCCAACGACACCTATGACCTGGTACTCAGCACCATGGAGTTCGCCATGGTTACCTCTGACGACAAGGCCGCCGAAATCCTGGTGGGATTGAGCAAACTGAAAGTGAACAAACTGCGACTGCCGGAGGAGTTCCACAGTCCGCTGGATGTGCTCAATAACCATATTGAGCTGATTCTGCGTGAGCAACCGGTGGTCAACCGCTTGCTGGAAAACATCGAGGCGATTCCCGTGGCCGAGCGGCTCGACGGCATCACCGATCTGCTGAACAACGATCAGCAGCGCACCGATGCGGTCGACCAGCGTTATCACTTTTACATGCTGGTGTTTTCGGTGCTGCTGGTGCTGTTGCTGGTGTACCTGGCGATTCACTTGATGCGCAGTTTCACCGTGATCAATCGCGTCAACAAGGCCCTGAAAACCGCCAATGATGACCTCGAAAAACGGGTCGAAGAACGCACCCGCGAACTCAAGGATACCCAGAGCGAACTGCTGGACACCGCGCGCCAGGCCGGCATGGCGGAAATCGCCACCAATGTGTTGCACAACGTCGGCAACGTACTCAACAGCGTGAACATCTCCGCCGACCTGGTCAGCCGCAAACTGCGCAGCAGCAAGGCCCAGGGGCTGGGCAAGGCGATGCAGCTGATTAACGAGCATCAAGGCGACCTCGGGGCCTTTCTGACCCAGGACGCGAAAGGCAAATTGCTGCCCGGCTATCTGAATCAACTGGTCGACGCCATCGCGCTCGAACAACAAAGCATGACCGACGAACTCGCCCAACTGACCAAAAGCGTCGACCACATCAAGGACATCGTCGCCACCCAGCAGTCCTACGCTGGCGCCAACAGCCTGATGGAACCGCTGCACATCAGTGAACTGCTGGAAGACGCCCTGCGCATGAACTCCGGTGCCCTGACCCGGCACCACGTCACCGTGGTCAAGGAGTACAACGAGGTGCCGCAGGTCATGGGCGACAAACACCGGTTGCTGCTGATCCTGATCAACCTCATCAGCAATGCCAAATACGCCATGTCCGACCTCAGCAATCGTCCGCGACAAATGACCCTGGGGGTGAAAATCGTCGAAGACTCCACCCTGCAAATCAGCGTCAAGGATGATGGCGAAGGCATCGCGCCGGAGAACATGACGCGCATCTTTGCCCACGGTTTTACCACCCGCAAGGAAGGCCACGGTTTTGGTCTGCACAGCTGCGCACTCGCGGCGATAGAGATGAACGGCCATCTCAGCGCCCACAGTGACGGGCCCGGCAAGGGCGCGCAGTTCACCTTGCAGATTCCGCTGAAAACCGTCCCGGAGGAGGCATGAGTGAGCATTCGAACCGACGCATTCTGTTGATCGACGACACACCGTCGATTCATGACGACTTTCGCAAGATCCTCACCCCGGTTCCGGTGGAGCATCTGGAACTGGACGAGATGGAAGCCACGCTGTTTGGCCGTGAAATCAAAACCACCACGGCCCTGTTCGAACTGGATTCGGCGTATGGCGGCCAGGAAGGCCTGGGCAAACTCACTCAGGCCTTGCAGGAAAGCCGGCCCTACGCCCTCGCGTTCGTCGACATGCGCATGCCTGAAGGCTGGGACGGCGCGCAAACCATCGAACATCTGTGGCAGGAAGATCCGCACCTGCAAGTGGTGGTGTGTACCGCGTATTCCGACTATTCCTGGGATGAGCTGTTGGACCGACTGCAAGCCCATGATCGGTTGCTGATCCTGAAAAAACCGTTCGACAACATCGAAGTCCAGCAGATGGCCAACACCCTGCTGACCAAATGGGAGATGACCGAACGCGCCTCCGTGCAGATGAGCCATCTGGAGCATCTGGTGGACCAGCGCACCACGCAGTTCAAACAGGCCAGCGAGGCGTTGCAGCGGGAAATCGACGAGCGCAAACAGCTTGAATCGCAACTGGTGCAATCGGAAAAACTCGCGTCCCTGGGGCAATTGGCGGCCGGCGTTGCCCATGAAATCAACAACCCCATCGGCTTTATTTCTTCCAACCTTGGCAGTCTTGATGGCTACTTCAAGCAACTGCAAGACATGCTCGATGCCTATCGCGAGGCCGAAGAGGCGATTGCTTCAAATGAGGTGATCGAGCGGCTTGGTCAGTTACGGGAACGCATCGAACTGGAATTTCTGCGCGAGGACATTCCGTTGCTGATCAAGGAATCCAAGGAGGGCATCAACCGGGTGGGGCAGATCGTCAAGGACCTGAAGGACTTCTCCCGGGTGGATTCCAACCAGGAATGGCAGTGGACCAATCTGCAACAGGGCATCGAGTCGACCTTGAACATCGTCGCCAATGAACTCAAGTACAAGGCCGATGTGCTGAAGGAGTATCAGCCATTGCCCGACATCGAGTGCCTGCCATCGCAAATCAACCAGGTGATCATGAACCTGATCGTCAACGCGTCCCAGGCGATGGGCCCACAGCGGGGCACCATCACCCTGCGCACCGGGTTTGAGGGTGAACGGGTGTGGATTGAGGTGGCCGACACCGGCTCCGGTATCGCGCCGGACAGCCTGCAGAAAATCTTCGATCCGTTCTTCACCACCAAACCGGTGGGCCAGGGGACAGGGCTTGGGTTGTCCTTGTCCTATGGCATCGTCAAGAAGCACCGGGGGGATATTTCGGTGCGCAGTGAAGTGGGCGTGGGCAGCACGTTCCGAGTCGAACTGCCCGTGCACCAGACACACTCAGCCACCTGAACACCGTAATAAATGCAGGAAAATGTAGGAGTGAGCCTGCTCGCGATGGCGGTATGTCAGTCGCCCTTGATGTGGACTGACATGGCCCTATCGCGAGCAGGCTCACTCCTACAGGGGGTTTTGCAGGGTCCGAGGTCAGGTGGCTTCCTGGAAATCCATCTCCGGTGGCTGGCGGCGGAAGCCACCGGTCAGCACCGCCAGGTACACCACGCCAATCGCCAGCCAGCTCAGGCCCAGGTAAATCGCCAGGTGATCGAGGCTGACCATCAGCCACAAATCTGCCGCCAGGCCAATGAACGGGAATAACAGGAACAGCACGAACTCGCGCAGGCCTTTGTTTGCACCGCCGATCCAGTAATGAAAGATCACCGACAAATTCACCAGACTGAACGCCAGGAACGCGCCGAAGTTGATGAACGAGGTCGAAGTGGTGACGTCCAGTTTCAGCGCCAGCAACGCGACCACGGCGCACAGCAGGATGCTGTTGACCGGTGTGCCAAAGCGCTCATGCAAGCTGCCGAAAAATGATTTAGGCAGCACGCCGTCGCGGCCCATGGCGAACAACAAACGCGAACCACTGGCCTGAGCCGACAGGCCCGAGGCGAACTGGCCAACGATCAGGCCGATCAGGAAGATCGTCACGAACAGGTCGCCACCGATGTTGCGGGCGATTTCATAAGCCGCCGAGTCGACGCTGTCGAACTGGAACGAGGGATGGGCGATCTGCACGAAGTACGAGACGCTGACGAAGATCAGGCCGCCGATCAGGGTAATCAACATGATCGCCCGCGGGATGGTACGACGTGGGTCGCGGGTTTCTTCGGTCAGGGTACTGACCGCGTCGAACCCGAGGAACGAGTAACAGGCGATGGCCGCGCCACTCATGATCAGCGGCATCTGCATGTCGCCGTTGAAGAACGGCTTGATCGACCACAACGGCGTGCTCGCATCGCCCCCAACGTAGTGGATGCACAGCGCGACGAAGGCGATCAGCACCAGGAACTGCACCAGCATCAGCAAGGCATTGATGCCGTTGGCCAGTTTCAGGCCGACGATGTTGATCGCGCTGGTGATGCCGATGAACGCCAGCACCCAGATCCACTGCGGCACGGCCGGGAAAGCGGAATTGAGGTAGGCCGCACCGATCAGCCAGATCGCCATCGGCAGGAACAGATAGTCGAGCAGCACCGCCCAACCGGCGATGAACCCCAGCTTCGGGCTGATGGCCTTGCGTACATAACTGTAGGCGGAACCGGCGACGGGGAATGCCGAGGCCATTCGACCGTAGCTCATCGCGGTGAAAAACATCGCCACCAACGCCGCCAGATACGCGGCCGGGACCATGCCGGTGGTGGATTGAGCGAGGATGCCAAAGGTGCCGAGCACAATGATCGGCGTCATGTAGGCGATGCCGAACAGCACCACCGAACCCAATGACAGGGTGCGTTGCAAACGAGCCATGAGCGACTACTCCGAATTTATTAGATTTATGGCAGAGCCGAGTTCGGCGCTAAATTTCGGGTGTTTCGTTGTTGTTTTGGGTGATCGGTCAAACAGGTGTGTTGTCTGTCAGGACCTCTTCGCGAGCAGGCTCGCTCCCACAGGGGATCTGCAGTGGACACAAATCCAATGTGGGAGCGAGTCTGCTCGCGAAAGGGCCACTCGGAGCAATGCAACATCCGGATCAGCGCGAAGGAATCAGCAACTCCCGCACACCAGAAGCCTGCTCGACAATCTCACCCGGCAACTTCAGCCGCTGGTCATCCAGATACCGGTAATCCTTGCGTGCCGCCTCCAGCCGGCTGAAATCCAGCTCAACCGCAAACTGCCCTTCATCGCGTCCGGCCTCAAACAACAGGGTGCCGAGCGGATCCACCAGCGCACTGCCACCGGCAAACACCAATCCGTCATCACTCTCTTTGACCCGATTGACCATCAGCGCAAAGGCCTGGTTTTCCTGGGCCCGGGCCATGATCGCGGTGCGATGAGTGGGGCCGTAAGGGTCCATGTTGCCGTTGGTGACGATCAGCAATTCGGCGCCCAGTTGCGCCAGGGCGCGGGCAGTTTCCGGGAATTCGATGTCGTAGCAGATCAGCAGACCGACGCGCACGCCGTTCCACTCGCAAGTGGCGTAACGGTCGCCCGCCTCGAACACGCCGCGATCCGACGCCCACAGGTGCGTCTTGCGGTATTTCAGGGCGATGCCTTCGGGGGTAATCAGCAGCGTGGTGTTGTAGAAGCGGCCGTTGTCGTTCTCGGCCATGCCGATCACCACGGCGATGTTGCGTTCGCGGGCAGCCGCCACGACGGCGCTGACCGTCGGCCCGTCCAGCGGTTCGGCGGTCTGGGCCACGGTGTCGGCAGTCGGAAAGCCCATCAGGTGGGTTTCCGGGAAGACGATCAGTTGCGTATCCGCGTGGCAGGCAGCGATGGCCGCCAGGGCACGTTCGAGGTTGTACGCTGTGCCGTTGTCACGGCCCGCCAACTGGGCGAGTTCGACTTTCATGGGTATTCCTTGTTTTGGGCCGAGCGGCAGAAAGATTGCCCGGTCTGTGTCTGTGCGCCAGTATGCGCAGCAAGCCACCGGCCGGGGAATCACGCCGCTGGGGTAACCCGATAGGGGTAGAGGCATGACACTTTCGTTAGACGACATCGCGTGGCACCGCTCGGTCGGGCAACTGATCGACGCCCTCGACAAGCCCAACTTCTGGACGCAGCTGGTGCGCCTGCTGGATCAGTACGTGACCTTCGACAGCTGGGTGGCGCTGCTTTTCAGCGCGGACCAGCACCCGCAGGTCTTCGCCGAGTGCCCGGGCGAGGACGGCAGCCCTGATCAGCTGTTTCAGGATTACCTGCGCGGGCTCTATCTGCTTGATCCGTTCTACATCGCCTGCCGCGAGCAATCGCGCACCGGCCTCTATCGCCTGTCGGAAGTGGCGCCGGAGCACTTCGAGCTGACCGAGTATTACCAACGATACTTTCGTCTGAATGTGGTGGCCGACGAAATCCAGTTCAATTGCCAGCTCGAAGGGGACCGCACGCTGTGCCTGTCATTGGGCAGCAAGCAGCGTTTCAGCGGCCAGCAGATTGCCTTGCTGTCGCTGATCCAGCCTTGGGTGCTCGGCCTGTTGCGCCAGCGCCTGCCCTACGAAATCAACGAGGCCGTGGCCCTCGCGCCAGCACCGATCCAGGGCGATTGGCGCGTGCAGCTGGAAGCCTCGGTGCAACAACTCAAGGGCGCGCAACTGACCGCCCGGGAACTGGATGTCGGGCGCTTGATGCTCAGCGGTTGCTCCAGTAAAGAAATCGCCCGTAAGCTGGAAATCTCTGTTGAAACCGTGAAAGTCCACAAGAAACACATGTACAGCAAGCTGGGGATCAAATCCCAGTCCGAGCTGTTTTCGATATTTCTCCAGGCGCAAAATGCCTGATTGCAACGCGGAGTGCTTTTTACTGTGGGAGCGAGCCTGCTCGCGATTGCGGTCTTTCATTCAGCATTGATGTCGACTGAACCACCGCAATCGCGAGCAGGCTCACTCCCACAGGGATCTGTGTGTATCCATGCACCTGCTGCGTTGAAATTATTGAGTCCGAACCAAGGAACCCGTATGAGCCTGTCACTCCTGAGCCGCTACGCCTTCTTTGCTGCCTGTGTGATTTTCACCCTCGCCAGCTTGCCCTTCCTGGAACACGACTGGCTCTGGCCAATCACCGCCGTGACGGGCGTCCTGAGTCTGGTGGGCCTGTTCGATCTGCTGCAAAGCCCTCACGCAGTGCGGCGCAACTACCCGATCCTGGGCAATATTCGCTATCTGGTGGAGGGCATTCGCCCGGAGATCCGCCAGTACCTGCTCGAATCCGACAGCGACGCCCTGCCCTTCTCCCGGGCCCAGCGCTCGCTGGTCTATTCCCGGGCCAAGAATGAAAGCGCTGACAAACCCTTCGGCACGCTGATCGATGTGTACCAATCGGGTTTCGAATTCATCGGCCACTCGATGCGCCCTGCGCCGTTGAGCGATCCGAGCAATTTCCGCGTCATCGTCGGTGGCCCACAGTGCACCCAGCCGTACTCGGCCTCGGTGTTCAACATCTCGGCCATGAGTTTCGGCTCGCTCAGTGCCAACGCCATTCGCGCGTTGAATCAGGGCGCCAAACTCGGCAACTTCGCCCATGACACCGGCGAAGGCAGCATCAGTGCGTATCACCGGGAAAACGGCGGCGACCTGACCTGGGAACTGGGCAGCGGCTACTTCGGCTGTCGCACTGCCGATGGCCGCTTCGACCCGGAACGCTTCGCCGCCCAAGCGCAAACGCCGCAAGTGCGGATGATCGAAATCAAGATGTCGCAAGGGGCCAAACCCGGGCATGGCGGCATCCTGCCCAAGCACAAAGTCACCAAGGAAATCGCCGAAACCCGCGGCATCCTGATGGGCGAAGATTGCATCTCGCCGTCGCGGCACAGTGCGTTTTCCACGCCGATCGAACTGATGCAGTTCATCCAGCAGTTGCGTGAATTGTCCGGCGGCAAACCGGTGGGCTTCAAGTTCTGCCTCGGTCACCCGTGGGAATTCATGGGCATCGCCAAGGCCATGCTGGAAACCGGCATCCTTCCGGACTTCATCGTGGTCGACGGCAAAGAAGGCGGCACCGGCGCCGCGCCCGTAGAGTTCACCGACCACATCGGCGTGCCGATGCGCGAGGGCCTGCTATTCGTGCACAACACCCTGGTGGGCCTGAACCTGCGGGACAAAATCAAACTCGGTGCCAGCGGCAAGATCGTCAGTGCCTTCGACATCGCCAGCGTCCTGGCCATCGGCGCCGACTGGGCCAACTCGGCGCGTGGCTTCATGTTCGCCATCGGCTGCATCCAGTCGCAAAGCTGCCACACCAACAAATGCCCGACCGGCGTCGCCACTCAAGACACCTTGCGCCAGCGTGCGCTGGTGGTCCCGGACAAGGCCCAGCGGGTCTACAACTTCCACCGCAACACACTCAAGGCCCTGGCGGAAATGCTCGCGGCGGCCGGCCTCGATCATCCGTCACAACTGTCGGCCAAGCATCTGGTACGGCGCATGTCGGCGACCGAGATCAAGCTGTTCTCGCAGTTACATGTGTTCTTGAAGCCGGGGGAATTGCTCACCGGTGAGGTGAATGGCGAGTTTTACTCGCGGATGTGGCAGATGGCGCGGGCGGATAGTTTTGAGCCTAATGAGGTGGTTGCTGCGTAAATCACACGCTGTCAGCCGCGTCGCTAAAGCGGCTGTCAGCTTCTCCCTACTTTTTCATAGACAAGGAGGATTGGACCGAAATTCAAGTATGACCGAATCACCTTTTTTTGTTTCCTTCAGTAAATCAACGCAGTATTCCTTCATAAACCTTTCGCCAGGAAGTTGTACCTCACGCGTTCCGAGAAAATAAAACACGGCCGGACGATCTGGCGACAGCAAGTCGCTTTCCAGCTGCTTGAAACTTCTGACTGTTGTTGACGAGCCTAATAATCTGAAGTACTGATCAAACTCTATAAACTGGCTTGCATAGAGTGGCTCACGGATCTGCTGTTCGATCACATCCTTAACCAGATCACGCATTTGACTGACGGGCTTTAACTGATTTTCAAGCGTAAATATGGGTCTCTCATGGGTATACAACGGCGTCATCGAAAAACATAACACGACAACTCCAACTGCCACCTGAGCCCATTGATCTTTAAAAAGACTGATGGCAAACGCGAGCACTATCAATAGCGCCGGCAGCAAGATTATCAAGCTTCGCATGGTCAAAACAGGTTGAACATAAAGGGAACGCACATAAGGAATGACGGTACACGTCACGAGCCAGAAAATAATTAGTCGAAGTACTTCACGGTGTCGTTCTGCCTTCATCAGGCACACACTGCCTATCATTAACAGCGCGGCACACATCACAGACAAAGGTAAACTTCCAAAATACAGGTTGAAGAGATCGATAAAAAACCGGTTATTGGGTGGTGGGACCCAAAATCCCTGACGGTGAAAATTTAAATAAACATACGAAACATGCGGTGCGATGCTCAGCAATATAAACAAACCTGCCAAGCCAAAGCGATACAAAAGCCTTTTATCGAATGACGTCTCAACCCATCTTGATAACACCAATAACGCTTGGGCGGTCACCACCAAAAATCCGAAATAGTGCGTATTGACAAGCAGTGCCGCCGATAGCGCATAAATAGCGACGTGACGTCCATCAAGGCCTCCAATCGCCTTGATGAAAGTGACGAACGAAACTGTGGTCAATAAAGCCAACAATTCGTAAGAGCGTGTCTCTTGAGAATACGTAATCAAATAGAAATTAACTGCCACAAGCCAGGCAGCAATCAACCCTACTCGACAATTGAACATTTGCCTTCCAAGAAGGAATGCAACCGGGATCAACAGGATCCCGAAAATAACCGACAGGTACCTTCCAACCATCTCGCCAAAACCAAACAACTTGTAAAAAAACCATAAAAACAACTGATAAAAAGGTGGATGCACGTCCACCAGTGATCGTTGATAGACCTCAAGAAAACTGTTATCGGGATGACTGGTGGCAACACTGAAAACCTCATCAAGCCACAGAGCATCAACCGTAATATTACGCAATCGTAAGTAACCACCAAAAATAATGGCCACTACCAAAATCATGTAAACCGTCAAACTTTCCCTGTTCAATCTAAGCTTCATCCGATAGGCGCCTATTGTTATTGTTGATATTGATTAACACCACACTCCCCAACCCCACCGCAAACCACAACGTCGCCAACCGCAGCAAAACAGTCGCCGCAATCGCATCAGCCACCGCGACATCACTGGACACCAACAACGTCACCATCACCGCTTCGGCACTGCCAAGCCCGCCCGGCATAAAACTCAAGGCGCCAGCCAGCATCGAAACCGCATAAACGAACATCGCGAACGTCAGCGGAACATCGACGCCCATCGCATTCAATATCCAGTAAAACGCCAGCGCTTCGAGGCTCCAGGCCGACAGGCTCAACACCACTGTGCCAATCAAACGCTGAGGGCTGTGGCAACGTTGGGATTGGCGCAGCACGTAAATAACGTTGTGCAACAGCCGAAACATCCATCCGCGTCCCCGGGAAATACGCCGTTCAACAGCGTCAATCAGTTGTTGTCGAGAGACGAGCAACAAACCGCAGGTCACCATCACCAGACAGGCGACAATCATCGAAAGCCACTCGGGATAGCGGCTAAGACCCAGCAAGGCCAATAACACCATGGCCATCAGGTCCGAAAGACGCTCACTGACAAACGCGGCGAAACTGCTGCCGTAAGGAACGTCCCAGCGCTTGAGCAACACCCCGCGCAGAGCTTCGCCGGCTTTGCCCGGTGTGGTCGTCAAGGCAAACCCCGCGAGGTAGATTTTCAGGCCAGGTCGCCACGGCAAAGGATGCCCCAGAGCATTCAGGTAAACCTGCCAACGCAAGAAGCGCAGGCCATAGCTGATCAGGATGAGTGCGGCAATCTGCGCCCCACCGAGCCACCCGACTCGGCTCACGGCACCGCCCACCGCCTGCCATCCGCCCCAAAGGGAAATGCCCAGGTAAGCCAGTGCCGAAAAGGCCACCGAACCGATCAAGACCCGATAGCGCCACCCGGAGAGGAACAGCACCTGGCTCACAGGTTCAACCTCTTAAACAATGGCTGTGGCAATCGGCAAATCAGCCACATGACCCAGGCCCAGAACCCCGGCACATACAGAACCGACACCCGACGCTCGATGCCCCCGACAATGCGCTGTGCGACCACCTCTGGTTGCGCAACCAGCAATGTCGGCAACGCCAGCCCCTGGGTCATCGGTGTATCGACAAAGCCGGGCTTGATGGTCATCACGTGCACACCCAACTTGAACATCTGTGCACGCAAGCCTTCGCAAAAGGTCGAGACGGCCGCCTTGGCTGAACCATACAAGTAGTTGGAAGGACGCCCTCGATCACCCGCGACGGAAGAAATAACTGCCAGAGTACCGCTGCACTGAACGGCCATTTGCCTGGCCAACACCGTCAATAGCGCAATCACCGAAGTGCCGTTGTTGGCAAACTCCGTCAGTGCCAGTTCGACGTTTTGTTCGCAAGCGGATTGATCCGGCAAGGTACCGTGAGCGATCAGGCAGATGTCGATCGATTGCAAGGCATCCAGACAGCATTCCAGCATGACGGCATGCGCGGCAGTGTCGGTGGCGTCCAACAAATAGGACGTCACCCCCCTCGCGCCTCGAGTCAACAGGTCGGCGCTGGTATGCTGCAGTTTTTGCGGATCGCGCGCGACCAGAAAAAACTCGCCGTGGTCTGCCGCCCAAAGTCGCGCGCAAGCGGTCGCGATGGCTGAAGTAGCCCCCACAATCAGTATTTTTTTCATCGGGTGACTCGCTCCCAAAAGCGAGAAATGAGGGCTGGATCGCGCATCGTCTCCAACTGCTCCCAAGCCGGATAGGCCCGGCGAAAATCGCTGCCGCTCATGTGCGCATCCTTGGCCGGATAGAGCCGGCCACCCGCCTCCCGAACGATGGCATCAAGACGAGGCAGCAGTGTGTTCGTCAGCACGCTGTTCTGTGGAAAATCCAGCGCCAGCGACGTCCCCGGTATCGGAAATGAAAGCAGCCCCGGCGAAACAAAATCGCCACAGCGCTTGAGTACCGCGAGAAAAGATCCCGTGCCGCTGGCGGCAATGGATTTGAGCAACTGAGCCAAGGCGACTTCGGCAACTGATTCAGGCAATACGCACTGAAACTGCTGAAAACCTTTGCGCCCGTAGACTCGATTCCAGCGCTCGATACGATCCAGCGGATAGAAAAACGAACTATACGGAGTGGTTTGGCGTTCTCGCCCCGCCGGCTGCAGATGCCAATAACTGCGATTGAAGATATTCAGAAAAAGCGGGTTGACCAGGGACAATGGCGGCCTGATCGGGATTCGCAACGAGCGGGACGACTCGACTTGGAGCGGCCCCTGTTCGCTATGCGTGCCAACGGTAAAGACACCACGCCCTTGTTCGCGTCCCTTTGCCATGCAATCGATCCAGGCCACGCTGTACTCGTGCACAGGATCCAGTTCAGCGGACAGCGCGAAAAACTCGCCCAAATGATCAAACCGCATCCGAATCGTATCGATAAGACTGGATTCGATTTTGCGCAGACGGATGCTCACCCAACTGATGATGCCCGTCAGGCCCAATCCGCCGATCGTGGCGGCAAACCACTGCGGGTTTTCCACGGGTGAGCACACCATGGGCGGTTGCGCGGAACGATGCAGGCCAAAGCTCAGCACCGAGGAGGCAAACGTTCCGCGCCTGTGATGATTCTTGCCATGAACGTCATTGGCCAGAGCGCCTCCGAGCGTGACATGGCGCGTCCCCGGCGTGACGTCCAGAAACCACCCACGGGGGATCGACAGTTGCAAAATTTCACCGAGCGTGACCCCCGCTTCGGCACAAATCTCTCCTGTTTGCCAGTCCGCTTCGACAAAACGGTTCAAGGAGCGCAGGTGCAGCACGTGATCGCTGCTGGCCAGGCAGCTGTCACCGTAACTGCGACCATTACCAAACGGCAACGTCGTGCCGTAGGTATCGTTCAACCGTTGCAGGTGTTGTTCCAGATCACTTCGCCATGCGCATGAATGGCCTGTTTGCGGTGCCGAAGGGTAATGCCCCCACGAGGTCAATTGATCATTCATCGTTCGAACCGGCATCGGTAAAAATGGAAACCGCCGCCGAGCAAGCGCGCATACGCCCAAAGCAGCGCTTCATGCCGCTAACCAGAAAATCAGGCCAAACATCGCGCCCATCGCCAGACTCAGGCGATCCCTAAGCGCAAAGATCACAGGGTCGTCGTTCATCCTGCCGCGATGAGTCAGCATCCAGATACGGGTGATCCAGAACAGCAACAATGGACAGGCGAACCAGATCATCCGCGGAAAGGCATAGAGCGCGATTGTGGCGTTGTCATGGATGTACAACGCAAGAACCATCACCGACAGGTATCCCGACGCGGCCCCTAATGAGGAAAGCATCGCCAGGTCGGCAGGATAGTAATCACGGCCACCGGTTTTCCCGGTAATGCCATTACGCAGTGCCGCCTGGAGTTCGGCATAACGCTTGACCAGTGCCAGGCTCAAAAACATGAACATCGAAAACGCCAGCATCCAGACCGTCAGCTCCAGTTCGAGCGCCGCACCGCCGGCAATGATCCGCAGGGTATAAAGCAAGGCCAGAGCAATCACATCCAACGCCATGATCCGTTTCAACACCAGCGAATAGATCAGCGTCAACACGTAGTAAGTGGCCAGTACGGCGGCAAACTGCCGGGGCAGCCACCACCAGGCGCCAGCAAAAGAGATAAACAATAAACAGGGGAATGCGACCAGGCCGGACTTGATCGACAACCGTCCACTGGCAAAGGGTCGATTGCGTTTGCTCGGATGTCTTCGATCATGCTCCAGGTCCAGCAGGTCATTCAGAACATACACCCCGGAGGCGCATAACCCGAAAAATACGAAAGCCAACAAACTGTGCAAGAGCAGGAGCGGATTGCTGATCTGATGCGCGGCCAGCAGCGGTACAAATATCAGGGCATTTTTCGCCCATTGATGAATGCGAATCGCCTTGTACCAATCCCTGAAATTCGTCGCGCCTGAACGAACCACTTCAACGACGTTGTCCAGACTCTCGATGGCCAGCCCGACGCCTGGCAGAGGATTGACGACATAGGCCCGTTCTGCCGAACGCCATATCGGCAGATCATCAAGAGCATTGCCAACGTAATCAAAACCGCTCTCACCGTACAACGCGACCAGCAAATCACGCTTGTGCGTGCCCGATAGATTGCACTCCAGGCTCGTAGCCAGGACGTCATCAAACACCTTCAAGTGCTCGGCGATACGCATCGCCAGTAAATGATGACTGGCTGTGGCCAACACAATTATCCGCCCTTGCTTGCGCTGCTCCTCGATCATGGCCAGCACTTCAGGATCGAAGGGCAGCAAGGTGACGTCGATATCCGTCGCCTCGGCCAACTGTTCTTTCAAAAACGCTTTGCCGCGACATAGCCAAACCAGAGGTTTCAAGCAGTGCCAGGGATTGCTACGAACAAAAGCCATGGCGCTTTCGAACAGAAGATCGGACCTTAGGAGTGTTCCATCCAGATCGACAACAAACGGTCGGGGCGGCACGGTGAGTCGATTCATTGGGTGCGCCGCGCGCTGAAAACCGTTTACGCTTCGCGCTCGCCATACAGGACAAATCTCGAAAAAAAGAGCCCGCAGATCAGACTCAACAGCGAGAACGACCCTACGGTCACCAGCCCGTGGATTTTCCAGACATCAGCGTAATGTCCGACGACGAAACTCATGCCCCCCATGAAAAACACATACAGCAGATAACGAAGTACCGACGCCCCGGCCTCAAACGTGTAGAGCGCATGCACATAGAATGAGAACGTCGCGGCCACACAAAACGCCGAAAAATTACTGGCGGCCTGACTCAGGTCGGCCGCGATGGTGAGTACGTAAAATATCTGCCAATGGATCAACGTATTGGCTACGCCAACAACCGCATACGTGGAGAACTCTTTCCATAAGGCTTTCATGTTCGGTCCTTGAACTGTCGTTGTTTCAGGTGCGGCTCAAACCTAAAGTCGAGGACAGGTGCGCGTCTACTGTAAGAACTAACAGGTAGCGCGGCATTCCAGACCAATGGTCACGGGGTTCACCACTGGAGAGAGCGGACCCGGGCGGGTTCTTTCATGACAATAAAGCCGTAGTCCCCCAGCAGATAAATCCGATAAAACAGACTGTCCACCAGCGGTGGATACCCCTGATAACCCACCAGCGTCGCGTTACGCCGTTCCTTTTCCCTGACCACATTAGTGATACCTGTTTTCGGCAGATTTTCCGCGAGCATGTAGAAATCGATGTTCAACAAGTAATGCAAAACCGGCATCTGCTTGAACGACCCGGCGGCCCCCACCAGCCAGTGATCGGAGTACGTCACCGACATATAAATGCGCTTGGCTTCGCGCAACGCCGGGCGCGAAGCAATGTCGGCACTCAAGGCGTACAGCGCATTCGTCGCGAAGGTTTTTTGTAACGTCAGCACCCGTCCATACGCGAAGGAAAGCGAAAGCATCGCCAACAATGGAACCAGCAACAGCAGCGGCAGCTTTCCGTGCACCGACGCCAGCGCCAGATGGCTCAGGTAGAACAGCAATACGAGCACGACAGCAAAGCCCATCAAGGTGCGGGCGCCTTCATTGAAGTCGCGGAAAAACAATGAGACGCCCGGCACCAGCACCATCAGGACGGGCAAGATCAACAGGCACAGCAGGCCGATCATGGTTTTGTTCAGCCCAGTACCGGCACGCTCCAGCACGCGCTGTCCCACGCGCACGGCACCGAACAGGGCGCACAGCAACAGCGCGGCGAATACCCAGGCAAAGCCGCCATGGAACAGCAGCACGATTTTTTCCAGCACCCAGCCCGCGCTGGTTTCAATTTGCTGCAACGGCGCTGCTGCCCCGTTCAACAATGAGGTGCGCTTCTGAGTCATGAAGGAATAGGCGGTGGCGTAATAGATCAGCCCTGCCAGACCCACCTGTACAACTTTGCAGCCGATCAATCGCCACCACGCAGGCCATGCCAATGGGTCGTCCGTGCGCCGCAGCAACTCCATACAACACAGACCGAGAAACACATTAAAGCTGACCTGATAAAGCCCGATGGCCAAGGCGATCAGCGCGGCCGGTATCAGCAGGTGCTGAACGCGAGAAGGGCTTTGAAAGGTGATCGCGTAGATCACCGCCACCAGGCTGAGCGCCATGCTCGGTCCGTCGTATTGGTACGACAGGTTTTGCAGGAAGAACGGGTTGTACCAAAGCGGCAGCACCACCAGGCAATGGGCGAACGTCGGTTCGGGGAAATAGTGAAACGTCAGCCGGGTCAGGGCCCAGCTCATCGCCAGCGTGGCGATCAACAGCGGCAGCGGGAAGATGTTCGGCGCGGCGCCGCTGAAGGTCAGCAGGTTGTAGAACCACTGCGCGAACAGCCGGCCGTCCTCCGCCCAGCCGGTACCCGCGGCCAGGGCACGCCAGTTGTCATCGATGTAGGGATAATCCGCGAGGATCAGCGGCAGGATGTACACCAGCGTCGCGAAAAGAAACAACAACCAGACTTGGCGGCCGGTGAGTTCTTTGTCGAGCCATTCGCTGATCTGCATGCCGGCGCCTCAAGGGAATTCCGCCTTCAATCAATAAAGCTTTGAACCTCGACGGTCGTCAGAGATCGCCGACCTGCGTGTCTTTTAGACAGGCGGTTGTCGCCTCGGCAGTGCACAGAGACACTCCGTAATATCCGCACTTTGCAATTGCCGCCGAATCCCTGCACCCTGCGCGCCGCCAATGTACAGCGCGCAACCTTTTGTGTCGCCGGCGCTCCTACTTCAAACCCCGTTCCAGAGCCCGCAGCCATGACGACTGAACGCGATCACCGGATCGACTTTTTCCGAGGCCTGGCGCTGATCTTCATTTTTTGGGATCACGTGCCCCACAACCCGCTGGGTCAAATCACTCTGCGTAACGTCGGCTTCAGCGATGCCGCCGAAGTCTTCGTGTTTCTCGCCGGTTACGCGGCGGTCCTGGCCTACGGCAAGATCCTGGCCCGCGACGGTTACCTGATTGCCTGCGTGAAAATCCTGCGCCGCGCCTGGGTGCTGTATGTGGTGCATATTTTCCTGCTGGCAATGCTGATGGGCATCGTGTTCTTCGCCAACAGCCATGTGGAGACCCGAGATCTGGTGGAGGAGATGGGCATGCACCACTTCATCAGCAATCCGCAGCAAGCCTTGATCGATGAGTTGCTGTTGCGCTTCAAACCGAACCTGATGGACCCATTGCCGCTCTACATCGTGCTGCTGGCCGGTTTGCCGCTGGTTCTGCCGATATTTGTGCGCAAACCATGGGTGGTGGTGGCGATGTCGTTTGCGGTGTACCTGACGGTGCCGTTGTTCGGCTGGAATCTGGCGGCCATCAAGGACGGCGTGTGGTACTTCAACCCCGTCGCCTGGCAACTGTTGTTTGTACTCGGCGGTGCCGCTGCGATTCACACGCAGCGCCCACGCTTGCCCGACAGGCGCCCGTTGCTGCGCCAGCCATTGTTTGTGAGTGCGGCGTTATACGCAGGCGTCGCCGGTGTACTGACCGTATTGTGGCGGTGGCCGCAACTGCATGATGCGATGGTACCGACCAGCCTGAGCAATCTGTTGTACCCGATCAGCAAGACCGACCTGTCGCCGGTGCGACTGCTGCACTTCCTGGCGCTGGCGTATGTCACGGCGAAACTGTTGCCGGACACTGGCTGGACGCAGAACTGGCTGGCCCGGCAATGCAGTCGCATGGGCCGTTATTCGCTGGAAGTGTTCTGCCTCGGGGTGTTGCTCGCGCCGCTGGCAGACATGATCAATGCCCTGACCGACGATGCGTTTGCCATGCAAATCTTCACCGCGCTGGTGGGTGCAGGATTGATGGGGTTGTTGGGGGTTTGGCTGGATTTCAACAAGCGCCTGACCGCACCGATTCAACCGGTCGCCGTCCGTTAAGAAACACCGCACCTTTGTGGCGAGCCAGCTCGCTCGCCACCGGAGATTTCGTCAGCCAATAAAAAGGCCCCGGCCAATGGACCGGGGCTTTTGCGTTTCAGGCGTTACGACTTACGCAGCCGAACGCACCGCACCTTGCGACACATTGGTCGGTTGCAGCTTGAACACGTAGAACAACACCGTCAGCAGCACCAGGAACGCCGGGCCGACGTACAGCGCCACGCGGGTTTCCGGGAAGTAAGCCATCAGGCCGACCACCAACATCAGGAACGCCAGCGCCAGGTACGAGCTGACCGGGTACAGCCACATCTTGTATTTCAGACCGGCACGTTCGCTGGCACTCAGGCCTTTGCGGAATTTGAGCTGGGCCAGCAGGATCATCACCCAGGTCCAGATCGCGCCGAAAGTGGCAATCGCCGTCACCCAGACGAAGACTTTTTCCGGGACCATGTAGTTGAGCAGCACGCCCAGCAACAGCACGAAGATCGACAACAGCAACGCGCGACGGGGCACGCCGTTGCTCGATGTCGTGGCAAAACCGGCCGGGGCCTGGCCATTCTGCGCCAGGCTGTAAAGCATGCGCCCGGTGCTGAAGATGCCACCATTGCAGGACGACAGCGCTGCGGTGATTACCACAAAGTTGATGATGCCGGCCGCGGTCTTGATCCCCAGGCGTTCGAACGTCATCACGAACGGACTGCCCTGGGTGCCGATTTCGTTCCACGGGTAGATCGACAGGATCACGAACAACGCACCGACGTAGAACAGCAGAATCCGCCAGAACACCGAGCCGATCGCGTTGGGAATGGTCTTCTGCGGGTTCTTCGCTTCACCGGCGGTCAGGCCGATCATCTCGACACCGAGGTAGGCGAACATCACCATCTGCAGCGACATCAATACGCCTTGCACGCCGTTGGGCATGAAGCCGCCGTGGGCCCAGAGATTGGAAATCCCCAGCGCCACGCCGTCATTGCCGAAACCGAACGCGATCACGCCGATACCGCCGATCACCATCGCAATGATGGTGACGATCTTGATCAGGGCGAACCAGAACTCGAATTCACCGAAGGCTTTCACCGCGATCAGGTTGATCGAACCCATGCTGATCAACGCGGCGAGTGCCCAGATCCAGCGCGGCACATCGGGGAACCAGACGCCCATGTACACCGCCACGGCGGTGATTTCCGCGACACAGGTCACCAGCCACAGGAACCAGTAATTCCAGCCTGTCAGGAAGCCCGCCAAGGGGCCGAGGTAGTCTTGAGCGTAACGGCTGAAGGAGCCGGCGACCGGGTTGTGCACGGCCATCTCACCGAGGGCGCGCATGATCACCAGGATCGCCAGACCGCCGATGATGTAGGACAGCATGATGGCGGGGCCGGCCATTTCGATGGCCTTGGCCGAACCGAGGAACAGACCGACGCCGATACACGCTCCGAGCGCCATCAAGCGGATATGCCGTTCGCCGAGTTCGCGTTTAAGCGGGCCGCCCTGAGCGGTCTCGCCATGGGGCAGATGATTGCCGACTGGCATAGGGGTACAACCTCGTCTTGTTATTGGATATGACCACCGAGTAACAAAGCGCTGACCGGTAAGCCATTGCTTCTGAGAAACCGGGCCTGCTTCGTGAGCAAACCCGTCTTGCAGGACAACACCGGCAAGATCAGCGGGGCGTGCAGTATAAAAAGCTTCGTACAGGGTTTTTCACTCTATAAACCACAACATTCAGCCAGAACTCTCGGGAAAAGCCCGGTTAGCGGAGGGGCATTACCTGACTTTTGTAGGATCTTTCACCAACTGAAACGCCGCCGAGTATTGCACAGCATTGGTGCATCGTCATGCCCCTGGGCGGGCCTTATTTGCTATTCGACGTGTCTAGGAAGGGCATTTCAGGCAGGCACTAGCCTGTGGCGAGGGAGCTTGCTCCCGCTCGGCTGCGCAGCAGTCGCAAAACCGGTGATCGCGGTTCTGCTGAAAGACCGAGATGGCAAATTCGGGTCTGCTTCGCAGCCCAGCGGGAGCAAGCTCCCTCGCCACAGGGAATGGGGAATATTTGAGATCTGTGCGTCCACAATTTCTTCACCATCGCCAACCACCGACTAAGCTTCAGACAAGTCAGATCAATCTGCGTGAATGGATCAGTCGACTATGGGCGCGTTATGGCAAACCGATACGAGTAAAACTGTGGTCCCGACTGAACGTGTGGATGAAGCGCCTATTCCTGAAAAACCCCCTGGCAGTCGCACAAAGCATGGCTGGGGGGCGTTTTGGTTGTTGCTGATTATTATCCTGATTGTCTTGGGGCTTGCCGCTGCCAAGGAAATGCGTACCTCGAAGTTTCAATCCCGCGAGGTCAGCAAATTCGCCGCCTCCCTGAGTTACGAAATGAAACCCGGCCCCAGCGACGCGATTCGTTATCCAGGCGCAGGCCCTTTCGACTTGCGTCTGGGCTACAGCTCGCTGGGTGAGTTTCTGCCGCGATTGCTCAAGCGTGACTACGTTATTGCGTCGCAAACCCGCTTCTCTGAAAAGCTGATGAACTACACCGACAAGGGCTTTTTCGTGCCTTACGCGGAGAAAATACAGGCTGGACTGTCGATCACCGATTGCCGTGCGGCGCCGCTGTACCAGTACAAATACCCCCAACAACTGTATTCAAGCTTTGAGTCGATTCCGCCCGTGGTGGTCAGCAGCCTGCTGTTTATTGAAAACCGCTTTTTGCTCGATCCTCGTCAGCCCCTGGCCAACCCCGCCGTGGACTGGCCACGGTTCGGCATGGCGATCTGGTCCCAGGTTGCCAAGCTGCTGCATATACCAGGGCAGTCGGCGGGCGGCAGTACGCTGGCGACGCAACTGGAGAAATACCGGCACTCGCCCGATGGCCTGACGGTGTCAGGCGCGGAAAAGATCCGGCAGATGATTTCCGCCACCGTGCGTGCTTATCAAGCGGGGCCGGAAACCTTGCAGGTCCGGCAAAATGTGGTGCGCGATTACCTCAATAGCGTGCCGCTGTCGGCGGTACCGGGACACGGTGAAGTGCATGGCATGGCCGAAGGGTTGCGCGTCTGGTACGGCGCCGACTTCAACAAGGCCAACGAACGGCTGGCCAGCACCGACACGGACCCCAAGAGCATGGCCGAAAAAGGCCTGGCGCTGCGTGAAATGCTCTCGCTGATGATCGCCCAGCGCCGCCCTTCTCATTACCTGACCAAGGGTCATGATGAACTGGCCGACCTCACCGACAGCCACATCCGCCTGCTGGCGGCGAATGGCGTGATCGACGCACCCTTCGCCGCCGCCGCCCTGGCCAGCCAGGTGACCTACCGCGACTGGCAGACCCAACCGACCATCCAGCCGATTGAAACCAACAAAGGCATCAGCGTGGCGCGCAGCCGTCTGGGCGGGTTGCTCAATCGTCCGCTGTACGATCTCGACCGCCTCGACCTTTCCGCCACCAGCACCCTGCAAGGTGAATTGCAAAGCCAGGCTACCGAGTATCTCAAGCGCCTGGCCGACCCGGCGTTCGCCACACAAATCGGGCTGATGGGCGAACGCTTGCTCACCCCCACCAGCACCACTCAGGTGCGCTACAGCTTCACATTGTTTGAGCTGACACCGGACGGCGCGCGTGTGCGGGTACAGACCGACAGCACCGACCAGCCGTTCGACATCAATGAAGGCAGCAAGCTGGAACTGGGCTCTACCGCGAAAATGCGCGTGCTCACCACCTACCTGCAAATCATGGCCGAGCTGCACGATAAATATGCCGAAATGACCGTCCCGGAACTGAAGAAAGTCGACATCCCGGATCAGGATCGCCTGAGCCGCTGGGCCATCGACTACCTGATTGAGAACAAGGACCGCAACCTGCCGGCCATGCTCGGTGCCGCGCTGGATCGTAAATATTCGGCCAGCCCCGGCGAAGCGTTTTTTACCGGAGGCGGGCTGCACACCTTCGTCAACTTCCGCAAGGAAGACAACGGTCGCATTCCGACCCTGCGTGATGCGTTGCGTGAGTCGATCAACCTGCCGTTCATTCGCCTGATGCGTGACCTGGTGCGCTACACCACGTACTCCGGCCCCAACAACAGCGCCGAATTGCTCAAGGACGATCGCGACCCGCGGCGTCAGGAATACCTGGCCAGTTTCGCCGACCGCGAAGGGACTTCGTTCCTGCTCAAGTTCTGGAAGAAATACAAAAACAAGGACACCCAGGCGCGACTCGACACCTTTCTGGACAGCATGCGTCCGACGCCGATTCGCCTGGCGGCGGTGCACCGCTATTTGCTGCCGCAGGCCAGCCAGGAAAGCTTCAATGCCTTCGTGCGGGCACACCTCAAAGGCGCCAAGCTCACCGAAAAACTCACCGACGAACGCCTGCAACGGCTCTACGAAAATTACAGCCCCGGCGCCTACGACTTGCCGGATCAGGGTTTCATCGCCAAGGTTCACCCGCTGGACCTGTGGCTCATGGGCTACCTGCTGAACAACCCGGATGCCAAGTGGAGCCAGATCGTCAAAGCCAGCCAGTTCGAGCGTCAGGAAGTCTACAGTTGGCTGTTCAAGAGTCGTCACAAGGGCGCCCGCGACAGCCGTATTCGCACCATGCTGGAAATCGAAGCGTTCCTCGACATTCATCAGCGCTGGCAGAAAGTCGGTTACCCGTTCGATCACCTGGTACCGTCGCTGGCCACCGCCATCGGCAGTTCCGGCGATCGCCCGGCCGCCTTGGGCGAGTTGATCGGCACCATCCTCAACGACGGTGTGCGCATGCCGACACTGCGCATCGACACCCTGCATTTCGCGGCGAACACCCCGTACGAAACCAAACTGATCAATGACCCGGTCGCCGGCAAACGGGTGATGCCGTCCGAAGTGGCCACGGCCATGCGCGAGGCGTTGTCGCAGGTTGTGGATGCCGGTACGGCCAAACGGGTGTCCGGCAGTTTCATCACCCCCGATGGCAAACCCCTGGCGATGGGCGGCAAGACCGGGACCGGGGATAACCGCATCGAAGCCATTGGTTCCGGCGGGCGGATTCTGAGTTCGAAGTCGATCAACCGCACCGCCACTTTCGTGTTCTATATCGGTGATAGCCACTTCGGTACGTTGACTGCCTTCGTGCCCGGGCGCACCGCCGAGGCCTTCAAGTTCACCTCGGCGCTGCCCGTGCAAGTGCTCAAAGGCATGGCACCGATTCTCACGCCCTATCTGCAACCGGGTGCGCATACACAATGCCTGCCGGTGGAGGTCGCACGGCGCTGAAAAAAGGCGGTAATTACCTATTTTCGGCATTGGTAATTCCAATGTTTATGGGCGGCTGACACTGATTAAGCAGCGGTAATTCAGGCTTTTACTTTGAGCCTCGGGCGTTAGGCTGGTCATTCCACTTAACGCTCAAGGTTTATTAAAAGCATGACTGACTTACACGGACGTATATCAGCGCGACCGACACGGGGGGCGGATGACAATAAAGGTCGCCACTACGATTTCATCAAAAGCCGTATCCACCCCACGTTCAAGGACGCGTCACTGCGACGGATCCGGGAACTGAGCCTCACGCAAACGGCTTCAGGGTATTGGGTACAGAGCACCAAGGGTTTCGATCACACCCCGCTACAACACGCCAACCTCGAACTCTGGTCCGCTCAAAACACTGTCGACCGGGTCATGGACAAGATCCAAGGCGTTTACGAATTCGCCGAACCGTTGCTGACCAGGGCGTTGCTGGAACAGTTCGGTGTCGACGTCGATGTAAAGACCACTTACCTGCACCTTTATCTACCCAAACAGCTCCCCTGGTATGCCAGCAACCTCAACGGCGTGGTGACCCGCACCGTTTCGCTGCTGGACGCGGCCTTGCATAACTTCGCGAGCCGCGAAACCTGCGAGGCGGACTCGAACTTCATCAGCCAGCCCGATGCCCGCGGGCATTTCGACACCCTGGCGATCAAACGCAAAATGTCCATCGCCCAGTTCCAGACCCTGTGTCGCACGCTGGACATTGGCGCGCGCTACACGAAATACCTCGAAGAACAATTGCGGCCCAGGGATGGCCTCGCCCAAGTGGTTTTGAAACACAAGATCATCGAGAACGAGAAAGCCGCGTTTAAAGCGGCCGCTCAGCTGGCCGTCCTGAAGGGCGACATCGACGCCGATGCCGGTGACCTGATCCTGATGATGCTCGATGGCCAGCGCAACCTCACCCGCAAAGGCCGAATCATGCAGTTCGCCAAACTGTCCATGCTCGACAGCCTGCTGACCGGCATCGTCTTGATTACGCCGGATCTGAACCGGGTCCATAAGGTAGTGCCGATCTTCGCGTATGTCCCACAAGACCCCGAGCACCCGCTGAAAGAGTACCCCTCGACCCTCGCGCTGATGAAAGAGCTGACGCGTCAGCTGCGCGACAACGCTGTCATCTCCTCCACCGGCATGACCTACCAGCAATTCTTCAGCCGGTTCGTCGATCAATCCGATCGGGGGCATTTTTTCGGCGGGTTGCAACAACGCCTGTTCCAAGTGAAATGGCATCGCAAAGAGCCGCTTGACCCGAGGCCGAGCTGGCGCGAAGAGGCTATCACTGCCCCTCGTCTGCAGTTCAACACCGCACCGATCAGCGGCGAACTGTGGCAGTACCTGTTCGAGCAAAAGCTCAACAAGGTCCTCAATGACGCCCGTCACATCGCCGTGTCCACCGCCGATGCCGATACCCATGCACGATGGGCCTGGTGGGAGAACTTCAAGAAAATCGTCTCGGACATCTTCAACATCGCCCTGATGGTCGTCACGCCGTTCGTGCCCGGACTGGGCCAGCTGATGATGGGCTACATGGCTTATCAGATGGCCAGCGACGCCATCGAAGGCCTCGTCGACATGACCCTGGGACTGTGGACTGAAGCCACCGAACACATTGTCGGCCTGGTCACCGATGTTCTTCAGCTGGAAGCGTTCGCCGCCGGTGCGCAGATCGGTGCGCTGGCACGCCTGAAACTGTCGCCGCTGATCGAAGGCATGAAACCGGTCACCCTGCCCAATGGCGAACCCCGGCTGTGGCACCCCGACCTCAAACCTTATGAATGGCCGGATGTGCAGTTATCGCCGGACTCCAGACCTGACGCGCTGGGGCTGCACGCTCACGAGGGCGAGGCTGTTCTGCCGCTGGATGACAAGCACTACGCCGTGCAAAAGGATCCGCAAACCGGCAACTACCGGGTCAAACACCCGCATCGCGACAATGCTTACCTGCCCGAGTTGAAACACAACGGCCTCGGCGCCTGGACCCATGAAGCCGAGAACCCGCGAGCCTGGAATCGTCCGACGTTGATGCGCCGTCTCGGCCACACCGTGGAGGGCTTCAGCGACGCGGAACTCGAAGCCGTTCGCATCGCCAGCGGTACCGACGACGGTGCGCTGCGCCGGATGTACGTCGACAACACGGCCCCGCCACCGTTACTCGACGACAGCCTCACCCGCTTGAACATCCAGCGCCAGACCCGCCAGGCCATCGAGAGGATTCGTTCAGGCCAGCCTCTGGATCCCTCCTCCTACTGGTTTGAACCGCTGGCGACTTACCTGGACGGCTGGCCCGCGGACAAAGCCCTGAAGGTCTACGAAAACGCCGACATGAGCGGCCGGTTCCGCCAGTACGGCAATGCCGATGCGACGGCCGAACAGACCCTGTCCACCAGTTTGTCCAACCTCATGAGCGAGCAATTTGCGCCAGACCTTGTCGAGTTTCTCAACGAAGAAGAACTGCACGCCGTGCTCGGTCGGTCCACCGCCCAACGTGAACGGGTGCAAGCCTTGCGCAATCGACTGGCGGACGAAGCCGATCGGCTGACCCCAGACATCATCAATCAGCTTTACCAAGGGGCCCAGGCGTTCGACGATCCGCCGCTGCGACTCATGCGCCACACCTTTCCCGAGTTACCGTCCCGTGCCGCCGCGACGCTGCTGAACACCACTGACGCTGCCGACCTCAAGCGCATGACCCAAACGCAACGACTGCCCTTGAGCCTCAAGAGCCGCGCCCGTGAGGCGGCCTTCGAAGCCCGGACCAACCACGCCTATGAAGGCTTCCAGGACGGCGCGCAGTGGGTGGCGCAAACCGAAAGCCTGGTGCTGAACGCCTTGAGGATTCATACCGACACGTTCGCGCAATTGCGCATCGAGGTTCGTGAAGGCAACGATGCCGGTCCCTTGCGTAGCCGTGTAGGGGCCGAAGACGCGTCGATGGTCCGGGTGCTGGTCAAGGACGATGGCAACCGGTTCGAAGTCTGGGACGGTGACAACCGAAAACTGCACGACGCCACTGACTTTTACGAAGCCGTTCTCAACGCCCTGCCGAAAAACAAACTGGCGCAGTTGGGTTATCGGCCAGGCCAGGGGGGGTTCTTCAAGCAATGGGTGATGGCCAAGACCGAGACACCGGCGCAGCGCCGCACGGCGCTCGCCGCCCCGCCGATCCGTCCGCTGGCTGACCATGAAGACATGATCCTGTTGCGCGGTCCCGGCTTCTCCACAGTCGCCCCCACGCTCACCCAACGGGTGCAGGACATTTACCCTCACTTCAACGACCGCGAGGTCAATACCTTCGTTCGATCCCTCGGTTCGCAGGAGCAAGGGCACCAGACACTGACCCGACTGGACCGCGAACTGGACGACCTGCGAGTACTGTTGAATCGCTGGCGCTACCAGCAGCCGGATAACTGGGGGCCGGATCAGCGCGGGTTCGTCAACAGTGGCGGGTTGCACATTGCCGAACGCTTTATCGACTGTTTCAAACGCAAGCCCACGGTCTTTGGTGAACGCAGCATCACGGCCGACGGCGGGTATGCGCTGGACCTGTCCACAGAGTTCCAGGTGCTCGACCTCGAACGCTGGTGGAAGGAACTGCCGGATATCAAACGCTACCTCGATCAGATCAGCACCTTGAATCTGGACCGCACGACCTTTTCCGAAACCACCTCCGGCCTCTTGGGCGCCTTCCCTCATCTGCGACAACTGAGCGCCCGTAGCTGCGGCCTGACGCGACTTCCCGACACCATCGGCAAGATGCACCACCTGCGCACGTTGCGACTGATGAACAACGACATCACGTTGACCCCCTCCGCTGTCGAGCAACTGCGAAATCTGACCCGCCTGGAAACCCTCAGGCTCGATGACAACGCGAAGCTGGGCCTGCTTCCGGACGTCGGACGCATGCCCAGGCTGAGAATCCTGAGCTTGAGCAACACGGGCGCTACCACCTGGCCCGACGGCCTGTTCGGGCCCTCCAACAAACGTCGACCGCGCGGCTTCTTTCTGGATATGCAGGAGAACCCGATCAGGGTCATTCCGAAAGTCGTGCCCGGCTCGGAAGATGCCTTCCTCCTGGCCCGGACCCGCTTGTACGAAGAGCAGCTCTCGGACGCCAACCTGATCACCTTCAAGGCGTATCGACGGTCAGTCGGCCTCGCGCCCGAGCAGGTCTACATCGACGCGGCGCGTGACGCGATAGAACTGTGGCCGATGCAAGACGATTCGGTCTGGTGGAGTGCCGAGGTCTCAGGGTTGGGGACCTTCCGCGAGGAAGCCTGGCACGAATTGATGACCGAGCCCGGCGCCAAGGATTTCTTTGCATTGATCCAGAAGCAGACCCGTTCGGCCGATTACAAGGCCGGTGGTGAATTGCGCCAACAACTCAGCAGCCGGGTATGGCGCATGATTGAAGCCATCGACCTGGACACCGAGCTGCGCAAGGATCTGTTCGAAATGGCCAGGGCGCCTACCACCTGTGCCGATGCCGGGGCCCAGGTGTTCAACCACATGGGCATCAAGGTGCTCGCCTCCGAAGCCTATGCCTTGTCGACGTCCAACGCCGTGCTTGAAAGCAAACTGGTGAACCTGGCCAGAGGTGCCGCTCGCCTCGCGCGCGTGGATGACATTGCCCGTGCCGATTTCGGCAGCCGCCCGGGCAATCCGGATGAGGTCGAGGTGTACCTTGCCTACGAAACCGGCCTGGCTCAACGCCTCGGTTTACCGTGGCAATCGGAGACGATGCTGTTTCGCACCATCGCCGGTGTGAACACCAAAACCATCGACACCGCCTTCGAGACGGTGATGTCGATGGAGGCCGGCGATGGGTTGGTCAACGACATGATCGAACAGCCGTTCTGGCAGAAATACCTGCAGGACACTTATCCGAACGAATTCCGGCGCAATACCCGGTTTTACGAAACCAAGAGCGACTTGCTCGATGAGTTACGCGAAGTCCAACACACCTGGGCCAGTTCCAAGGGCCAGCAAATTGCACAACGACGCGCCCTCAAACAGCGTCTGCAAGACCTCGCCCGGCGCCTGAATATCGATGACAGTGTGGTGTTGACGGACCAGGACATGACCGATGAGGTCTACGGCCAATTGCTGCACGACATGGGTTACGAAGAAAAAGAGCTGAGCAGAAAACTCACCCGCGCAGCGCTGCAAAAAGACGCACAGTCGTAATCGGCAACCCCTGATGCATCGGGTGATGTATCAGGGGTCACGCTTAACCCACTTCCGAATCCCAAACCACCGTGACAGTGCCCGAGTACGTTCTGGCGACACCGGGCTTGATCATTTCCTCGACCTCATCCTGCGCAATCTCGAAGTGCAACGTGCCCGGTTTGCGATCGACATAAAAGCGCGGCTGGAACAGCTCGGTACCACTGCCGTCGCGCCGTAACAGCCGACGGCTGACCGGTTGATCGGTGGCATCCACCAAGCCATTGGGCAGGGTCACGCTGACGTCGAGCGGCACGACATGGCCTGAAGCCGGGTCGCGCACCGAGCAGCGGTTGCCATCGGTGCTGTACTGGCAGTCCAGGCTCATCTTGAAGCGACTCGATGAAGACACATTGAACGTCTGATCACGAAACAGCCGTGTGGGCTTGCGCCCTTGGGTCAGCCAGGCTTGCCAGCCGCCCTGCGGAACCAGTTCAACGCGATTGCCACCGGGTGGAATCTCGACCTTGAGGGTGTGCCGAACATCCAGAGAGAAGTTGAGGGTCAGTTGGTTGTCACTGGGGATCATGACATCGCCCATGTCGAAGTCCTGACGCGGACCGACGGTGTACGGCATGGTGCCGGTGTATTTGCCCGTCTTCATGGTCAGGGGGTTAGGCGTGCGCAGCTCATAAGCGAACACGAAGTACAGGTAGCGAAAGGAAAGCGGAATATCGAACCTCGCCGTCTTGCTGCACACGCCCACTCCTCTGGCGACTCGCCAGAAACTGTTGTAGCCCGAGGGCCCTGCCGAGTGCCAACCCACACTTGAACAGGGTATAGGCGCATAGGCCCAACCGCCACCTACCCACAAGTCATCCCACCAACCTCCTCCGGTCAGTTCAGTGACAGGGCGGGGAGTTGCGGCTTCGTGCCCGATCCCGCCGATACGAATGGAAAGCACCTCGGTATCACCCGACTCGTGGGTGACCACCACCTCTCTCCAGTCCGAGGGAACGCGGGCCATTCCTCCTTGCCGCGGGTCCGCATGGTTGGCCAGGATTGGCGCATTCGCCGTGAAGGAAATAGGCGCAATAAGGCTGAACAGCTTATAGGGCGCACAGGCCTGTGGAATCTGCCGGCAAAAACCTTCGGACGGGGTCATGTTGACGAACACGTTATTATTCGGATTCGAGGAATCCGGCTCGAATACCGCTTCGATGTCCATCACAGCGGCCTGTATGGGCAGGGCAAACACCGCACACAGCAGGCTGGCCGATGCAGCACCCTTCAACGTCCGGGCTGATCGCTTATTCAATAAATTCATCATTTGGGCAACACCGCGTTGAAGACCATGTTGACGCTTCCAAAATAGTTGCCGGGTTTGTAAACCCCATCGGCGGGTGGCACAGGCAGCACTTCCAGTAAAACCCGCTTGCCCTGCGCGGCGTCGACCAGCGAAACCACCTCGCGGCTTTCCCCCTCGCTCAACAACTTTTCGTTGAACAGCACGCGCAATCCAATGTCATGGGCCTGCGTCCCGTTAGACAAGTAAGGCCGGCCCTCAAGGCGGGCTTCGATGGAACCGGCTTCGCTCTTCACATCGAAATACTTGCGCAAGCCGCCCAGGGTCGAGGTCGTCAGATTCCATGGCAATGACTGTTCGCGGTGAATCCAGCCGGGGTCTGCGGGAATGACGTAGAACGCCTGGCTCGGGATCGTCACGAATACTTCAAAGTGCTGCACTTCGCGGGCCGCGAACGCACCATGGCAGGCCATCGCCGACACCATCAGGACCGTCAGTTGTCTGAACATAGTCATCAGCCCTTCACATCGAGTTTCTTGCGGCTCTCGCCTTCAACCAGGGTGAAGCGGTACTCGCGGCCAGCCTGTTTCTCGAACTCGAAATGGCGGCCGGCCAGAACATGATGCTTGGTGGTCGGCTGGCAGTCCTGGTCGTTCTTGACCGAGCAATCCTTGAACTCATCGATCACCACCACGGTGTTGCCGGTATTGCGAATCCGGTACCTGGCCGCCTCGTTTTCGATCACGCTGGCGTAACGCGGGTCCTTGGGGCGAACGAAAAACACCGCGCCATACCCGGCCAGCACCGTGACCCCGGCGGACAGGGCTTTCCTGTACTGCTCACGCTCCTCGCCGGAGACGGCGAATTCGTCTTCCTTCTCGGGCACCACCGGTATGAAACGCACACGGAAATAGCGCTCTTTATCGCGCTCGCCCATGTACAGCAACCGCGTGCCCTGCATGCCACTGGCGGGCACGATCAGTCGCGCCGGGCTGGCCATCAAGCCATCCCGGGAATTGCCCTCGGCATTGGATTTGAGCGGCACCTCCCGCGACTTGCCATCGGCGTCGTAGAGAATTTCAAGGATGTTGACCTTGACGAAAGCGGTGCTGTCGCCGCCGTTATAGACGCGTTTCAAAAAGGTACTTTTGTCGCCGTCCAGGTAGTCGTAGACCGTGCCGATATTGATGTTCGGCCCGGCGTGTGCCGTCTGGGTGAACAAACAAAAACCAATCAGTGCCAACCGACGTTTCATCGTCATTTACCTCATAAAAAAATGCGGGGTGCCGGGCATCAGCCTGCCGTCGGCGTCTCAAGCGTCAGGTCCGCCAGCGTGTCCGGCGTGCAACGCAAATCACCAATCATCAGCACGTTGTTTTCCGTGTGGCCACGGCTCGGGTCGAGGCGGAACTGGCACAGCAACTGGTTGCCGTGGCGCACTTCCAGGGTCGGTGAACCGGCGTTCATTTCCATGGAGAAGAAGCCGTCCACCTCACTGACCCCGCGACTGGCGTGGTTGATGATGTGATGGCCCTTGAGCGGGTTGCCCTGGGGGTCGATCAGGCGACCGAGGACAGTGAGGGTTCGCATCACGCGAATCTGGCGATAATCCACGCCGCCCTTGTTCAGGTGATAACTGGAACGGGCCGGCTGGATGGTCGCGGCAGGCACGTGATTGCCTTCGAAATCGAAACTGACGGAGCTGCTTTTGTAAGCCGTGATCGGCACAAAATTGCGTCCGGGCTTGAGGACTGCGCTGCCACCGCTCAGATCGTCGGCGCGTAAAGTGATGTCGTCGATGTCTGACTCGACATCGATGATCATGCCCGCGCCATTGCGGTGGTATTGGCTGGTCACGATCATCTTTTGCCCGCCGACCGCCACGGTGCTGTCGAGGTTGAGACCGCCGGTGAGGTCGTTGTTGTAGGACGAGCGCTGGATAAATCCGTCGCCGTTGACCCGGTCCGATTGCATCGTCGCCAGCGCATTCAAACCGAGGCCATAGGTGTCGGTGATGGCCGTGGCGGAAACGCTTTGCAGCAGGTGGTCCTGCAAGTCTTTGCGGTAAGTGATCGAGGCATTGTTATCACGCCCCCCATCGCGATCGGTGCGGGTGCCGATGCTGCCGGAGAGCTGCTCTCCCGGGCCACCCAGCGCCACGCTCACGCTCAGGTCAAGGCCGCGATTTCGATCATTGCCCGAACTGAAGCTGCCCGGCCTGTCGAACAGCGACAGGCGCCAATTGGCGTCGCTGCCGAACAGTTGCGTGCGTTGAGTCCAGCCCAGATCCACGCCGACCCCTTCGGTGTTGCCTTCGCTGTGGGACACCCGGGCATTGACCGAACTTTTGCTGGTGAGGCGATGATTGAGTGACAAGGACGAGTTGCTGGTCTGGCCGATAAATACATTGCGCTGCCGCACGCGCGTGCCGTCGGGCAAGGTGTCGTAGAGCCGCGTGGTGTCGAGCCAGCTGCGGTTATGGCTGGCGACGAGGCTGCCGCTGCCGTAGGAATAAAGCCCCTGCACGTCGAAACCGGTGCCGTAGTCCTGAGTCTTGTAGACGTTGGCGAAGACGCTGGCGTTGTTGACGATGGCCCAATCGACCGACGTGCCGTATTGCAGGGTGTCTTTCACTTGCCGACCCGACAAGCCGAGGATCACCCGCGGGTGCAGCAGGAAGTTGAAGGCGGCGCCGGCAGTCATGTCGCCATCGGCCTGCTCATCCCAGTTGCTGAGCATTTTCGATTCACGCCCGGCAAACAGGTTGTAGCGCCAGCGCTCGTCATGATTGCGCCAGTTGTTGGGTTTGTAGACCAGCTCCTGCGTGCTGGAGGTGATCTGGCCGTCTTCGATCAGCCGCACTTCCACTTCATAGATGCCGCCGGGCAATGGCCGCGTATCGAGGGTCTGCAAACCAGCCGGTATCGCCTGAGTATTGATCAGCAAACCGTCGCGATAGATTTCCACCGAGCCCTGGCGATTGGCCGTGACGTAGATCGGGTAGACCGCCGGTTTCGGGTTATTGATGGCCAGGCTGTCGGAGCTGCCGTACATGACGCCGAGCGCGGTGTCAGGGCTGGCGCCGAAGGAGCGCGGCTGGCGCGTCAGGCCTTCCGAGGTGGGCGTGAACAAGCCCAGGCGCAGGAAGTTGCCTTCCAGTTCACGCTGGGTAAAGAGCTCATGCACGGCGTGATAGAGCTGATTGTCCACACCGCCCAGGCGGGACAACTGCATGTTCACCGCCTGGGTCCAGTTGCCCAGGCTGCTGCTCGCTTCCAGACCGTATCGACCACCGAGGTCCTGGTTCTGGCCGCCATTGAGGTTCAGCTGGTTGCGCACGATCAACCCGGTGCTGCCGTCTTCGGGCTGGTTGTAATAGCGCTGCACCTGATCATCGTGCTCGGCGTTTTCCGTGAGGATCGACACCAGCGAGTTTTCCAGGCTGTAGTGCACGGCCAGCAGTTGTTCGGGGCAATTGGCCTGGCAGGCGCCCAGCACCACGCCATGTTTGAGGTAGTTGGCCCAGATGTCGCGCTCGCTGGCTTTGATCGTGCTATCGCTGACATCGGTGAAGTCAACGAGGGTGATGCGATCGTCGCGGGTCAGCACAACCATCGCCTCACCGAGAAACTGCTGATCAAGTTCCACGCGCACCGCCAGCGGCACATCAAAGAAGTGCTCTTCGAACTCGCTCGGTAATCCCTTGGCTTGCGCAAGCAGACTTCGGGGTGTGTGGCCGTTGTCCGCTGGCGCAGCCAGGGCAGTCGCACAAAAACATAGGGCAAGCGCCGTCGCGATGGGAGTCATCGGGAACATGAACGAAATACTCTGAAGATAAATTCGTTGAAACCCGATCGACAGGCACAACCTCCCTGGCGATCGGTGAACGTTGCCAAGTAAGACAGAACTTACTTACAGCACGCGTTTGCTTCAGATGCGCGGAATGGCATCAAAGATGACGACCGGGTTGGCGGTGTAGATCCCCACCTGGCTGTTGCCCGGCTTCTCTGCGGTAATCACCAGGTCGGCGCGCATGCCGCCGTTGGACTCGGTGTCGCCGACCACTTCCTGAGAATCAGCGGTCAACTCCGTGCCATTGAAGGTATAGGTCAGAGGAATGTTCAAGGCTGGATTACCGTTGAACAGCGGAGTAGGACCGCCCACGACATAAGCGCCGACCGAGCCGTTGGTGTGTTGAATATCATAGGTGCCACGGACTTCCGTCAGGGTGCCGGAGCCGACGAGATACTGCATTTTCTCGTCTTTCCCGAAGTCTTTGTCTACAGGCTGAGCGTGGAAGACCTTGCTCGGAATATCAGCGGTAATGTTGATGGAGGTGCGCGATTCTTCCGCCGCGAACGCCATCGAAGTGCTCAGGGCCAGGAGGGTCATGGGAACGGCGATTGCAAACGTCTTGAACATTATTGAGTACCTGTATTTTTTCAAAGGATTGGGCCGAGGAAAGTCTGGAAAGCCGACATCTCTCCATACGGTGATGGCGATTTCACTTAACTTTCGACGCCGAAGAATGATCGTCCAATCCCTTGAAAAAGTAAGTACGCAACTTCCCAAGAACATGTAGTAACAATGGCGTTCGAACAATAGGAAAAACATTGAAAAAACGCTAACTCGATTGTTTTACCCTCAGAGAAAGACTACACACAGTTCTAACTGAAAAAGCACACAGATACGAACTAGTTGAATTCCGTCAGACGAAGACTACTTATCTTTGCGACAGTGGAATAATTATCAATCGATGAACTTTCATGATTAGTTCAATTGCTCTAAAAGAGCAACCGATACCGCATTCCTCATCGCTGATCGCGTCTGGACCTCCAGCGGTGGCCGAGAACGACCGTTGGTCCAGAACGGTTGCGCCAGCCTAAAGATATATCTTAAGTTGTATCTAAACACGACGAGAGAAGACGCAGAAATGAGAGACCATCATTCCCATCGCGACCACAGCGACAGCCGCGACGGCTTCGAAAAACGCCCAGGCCCCGGCCGTGAACGCGGCGGCCGCGGCCCCCGGGTGTTCGCCCCCGGCGACCTGAAACTGCTGCTGTTGGCGTTGATCGCGGAGCAGCCCTGCCACGGCTATGACCTGATCCGCCAGATCGAAAGCATGTTTGACGGCGCCTACTGCCCCAGCCCCGGTGTGATCTACCCGACCCTGACCTTTCTCGAAGAAAGCGAAATGATCCTGGGCGATGCCGAGGGCGGCAAAAAACGCTACACCATCACCGACGCCGGACGTCTGTCATTGACCGAACAGGCTATTGCGCTGGACGGCGTGCGAATGCGCATCGAGGTCAGCAAGCGCTCATTGCGCGGCCATGATCGTCCGGCCGAGATCCACGAGGCGGTGCACAACTTGCGTCACGCCCTGCAAATGCATCACGGCCGCTGGAGCCCGGAAGAAATCCTGCGGGTTCGCGACCTGCTCAACAACACCGCCAAAGCCATCGTCGATGGCCCTGCCGTTCAACCCGTCCAGGAGAAAGCCGAATGACTGAAGTTGTGCACACCATTCACCGTGTCATGCACGAGATCAAACGCCGTCGTCTGCAAGTGCTGCGGGTGGTTGACCTGACCCCGCGGATGCGTCGGATCACCCTGGGTGGCCCGGAGCTGGCCGGCTTCGTCAGCTTGGGCACGGACGACCACGTCAAACTGCTGTTCCCGCAAAACGCAGCCGAACACGCCGCGCTGGAAACCCTGGTACTCGGTGCCGGCAAAGACAACGGGCCGATGCCGGCGATGCGCGACTACACGCCGCGTCGCTACGACCTCGACACCCTGGAACTGGACATCGATTTTGTCCTGCATGGCGACGGCCCCGCCTCGACCTGGGCCGAGCAGGCCACGCCCGGCCAGTTCCTGCACATCGGCGGGCCGCGTGGCTCGATGATCGTGCCGGACATGTTCGACAGCTATTTGCTGATCGGTGACGAAACCGCCCTGCCCGCCATCGCCCGCCGGCTCGAAGGTCTGGCGGCCAATCGTCGTGCGCTGGTAATTGTGGAAGTGGAGAACGGCGCCGAGCAGCAACGCCTGGAAAGCGCCGCGCAGGTCAATGTGATCTGGGTCTTGCGCGAGGGTGGCAAAGACAACTTGCTGACCACCGTGAAGCAGCTGCAAGTGCCGAGCGGCAACCTGTATGCGTGGGTGGCGACCGAGACCAAGGTGTCACGGCAGATTCGTCGTGTGCTGCTTGATGAGCACGGTTTGAATGAACAATTCGTCAAGGCCGTGGGGTACTGGCGGGCGGAGGGCAGCGACGAGGAGTGACCGAAGGCTGGCAACCTTCCTGTGGCGAGGGAGCTTGCTCCCGCCGGGCTGCAACGCCGCCCAAAATCCGCTCACTCGGTGTACTGGTTAAAACTCGGTTGCAGGTTTTAGCGACGCTTCGCGGCGCGGCGGGAGCAAGCTCCCTCGCCACAAAAGCCCTTCACATCACCCTCAGTATTCACCGACCGCGCCACCGGTCCAATGCGATCATTATCAGAGCAATCACCACAAACCCCGCCAACAATCCACCCGCATTCAAAAACACCTGTGGATAACCCAAGGTGCCGACGTCAATGAACGGATAGGGATAAACCGCCAACTCATGCCCCCTCAGCAATGAATAGGCGAAATACACCAGCGGATAGATCACCCACAACCCGAGATGCCGCAGGCGCAACGTGCCCTTGGGCACGCACCACCACCAATACGCCAGGAACAGCAGCGGCATGACGTCGTGCATCAACTCATCGGCCAGAAACTGCCAGCCTTCGGGATGCCACAAATGGCGCAACAACAGGCTGTACGCCAGACCGACGACCACGATGCTCACGGCAATGGCGCTACTGACCCACGGCTGCAAGAACCAGCGTCGCGCCGCCGACTCACGGGACGTCCATTCGCAGGTCAACACGGTCGCCACCAACGTATTGGTCAGCACGGTGAAATAGCTGAAAAAGCTCAGCAGCCCACCGATCAAGCTCGCTTCCAGTGTCCAGCGCGAGTACAGAATCAGGTACAACTGAATGGCCAGCCCGGCCCAGCCCAGCACAGCGGCCACTGCCACAAAACGACGCCTCGCGGCAGAACCTGGCGTCGACAGAAAGCCCATGTTCAGAGCGGGCGCTTGGTGCGCATCAGCTTCACGTACAAGCGTTCAACCTTCTCCCGCGCCCATGGGGTTTTACGCAGGAAGGTCAGGCTCGACTTGATGCTCGGGTCACTCTTGAAACAGCGGATATCAATGCGCTCGGCCAGCCCCGACCATTCGTAATGTTCCACCAGGGCGTTGAGGATTTGCTCCAGCGTCACGCCGTGCAGCGGGTTGTTGTTCTGTTCGGTCATGCCGGGCCTTTGAGCGATGAAGGGGATTGGAAGCCGCGCACCTTAGCCGAGGGTGTCGCCGGGTGGAAGCGCTCTGTGCGCTCTCTGGTAAATGTAGGTGAACTTGAACCGATCGCTGTCCGGCACTGTTACCGAATACGAAATAATTCATGTCACGAAAAGCGCTTTCTCTATTTGTAACAGAACATTATCCTTGCGCCCGTCAAGCTGAAACGCTTCATCCAGGCGCGACATAGTGCCGCTTTCAGTTCACCCCCCAGAAAAGATCAAGAATTCCTTCTCTATGCCTGATTTCCCAACTCCGCGAGACAGCGCTGTCTGCATCGCTATTGCCAGTCGAAAAGCCCTGAACCTGATCGGTGGTTTCACTGCTTTTGGCCTGGCTACCTGCACCCAGGCCGCGCCCGCCTTCGATAGCGAATCGCCCTGGATGCTCGGCGACTGGAATGGCACGCGCACCGAACTTTCGGAAAAAGGCTACGACTTCAAAGTCGATTACACCGGCGAAATGGGCAGCAATCTGCACGGCGGCTACGACCACGACCGCACCGCACGCTACAGCGACCAGTTCGGTTTCGGCACGCACCTGGACTTGCAGAAAATCCTCGGCTGGGACGACGCTGAATTTCAGCTGACCATCACCGAGCGCAATGGCAACAACATCAGCAACGACCGGATCAACGATCCGCGTGTCGGCGGTTTCACTTCGGCGCAGGAAGTCTGGGGCCGTGGGCAAACCTGGCGCCTGACGCAGATGTGGTACCAGCAGAAATTTTTCGACCAGAAACTCGACATCAAAGTCGGCCGCTTCGGCGAAGGCGAAGACTTCAACAGCTTCCCATGCGACTTCCAGAACCTGGCGTTTTGTGGCTCGCAGGTCGGTAACTGGGTCGGCGGCATCTGGTACAACTGGCCCGTCAGCCAGTGGGCAATGCGGGTGAAATATCACCTGACGCCGGAGCTCTACGCGCAAATCGGCGCGTATGAGCAAAACCCGTCGAACCTTGATCGCGGCAACGGCTTCAAGCTCAGCGGCAGCGGCACCCAGGGCGCGATTCTGCCGGTCGAACTGGTGTGGTCACCAACACTCAACGGCCTGCCGGGCGAATACCGCGCCGGTTATTACTACAGCAACGCCAAGGCCACGGATGCCTACAAGGACAGCAATGGTCAGCCGGCAGCCCTGAGCGGCGAGGCTTACCGCAGCGCATCGAGCAAGCACGGCGTGTGGCTGGGTGTGCAGCAGCAGATCACCAGCCGCGCCAGCGACAATTCGCGCGGCCTGAGCGTGTTCGCCAACGGCACGATGCACGACAAGAAAACCAACGCCATCGACAACTATGTCCAGGCCGGCGTCGTCTACAAAGGCCTGTTCGATGCGCGCGCCAAGGACGACATCGGCTTTGCCCTCGCCCGGGTTCACGTCAACCCGGCCTATCGCAAGAACGCCGAAGCGACCAACCAGGCCCGCGTCGTCCATGACTACGACGATCCCTCGTTCCTGCCGCCTCAGGACACCGAATACAGCGCCGAACTCTATTACGGCGTGCACGTCACGAACTGGCTGACCGTGCGCCCGAACCTGCAATACATCCGCCACCCCGGTGGCGTGGACAAGGTCGATGACGCGCTGATTGGCGGGATAAAAATCACCTCGTCCTTTTAAGACACACACAAAACCTGTGGGAGCGAGCCTGCTCGCGAAGGGCCGTCAGCCTGAACATCAATGCCGACTGTCCCATCGCTTTCGCGAGCAGGCTCGCTCCTGCAGGGAACGCACCAACCGAACCTTTTTTATCTGAACCATGCCCGCACAGGATCGTCATCTACAGTGAACTTGCGCGGGACTACTTGAAACGTCACGGAGAACCACACTATGAGCACTGATGGTGCTTTGAGTCGAAGCCGTCTACTGCCGACCCTGCTCGGCATTCTGCTTCTGCTAATGGGCCTGGCCATGCTGGCCGGCGGGATCAAGCTGAGCCTGCTCGGCGGCTCGTTGTATTACCTGCTGGCCGGTATCGGCCTGACGCTGACCGGCGTGCTGCTGATCCTGGCCCGCCGCGCTGCACTGGGCCTCTACGCACTGGTGCTGTTCGCCAGTACCGTGTGGGCCTTGTGGGAAGTCGGCCTCGATTGGTGGCAACTGGTGCCGCGCCTGGCGATGCTGTTTGCGCTGGGCCTCGTCATGTTGCTGCCGTGGTTCCGCCGTCCGTTGCTGATCACCGGCCCTGCGCCGATGGGCACTGGCGCACTGAGCGTGGCAGTGGTACTCGCGGGCGTTGCCGCACTGGCCAGCCAGTTCACCAACCCGGGTGAAATCAAAGGCGAACTGGACCGCGACAGCGTGCCCGGCATGACCAACACCGCCCCGGCCATGCCCGACGGTGACTGGAATTCCTACGGTCGCAGCGCTCATGGTGATCGTTACTCTCCACTGGCGCAGATCACCCCGCAGAACGTGAACAAGCTCGTTCCCGCCTGGACCTATCGCACTGGCGACCTGCCAGGGCCGAACGATCCGGGTGAAACCACCGCCGAAAACACCCCGCTGAAAGTCAACGGCATGCTCTACGTGTGCACGCCGCACAGCCAGGTGATCGCGCTGGACCCGGACACCGGCAAGGAAATCTGGCGTTTCGATCCGAAGCTCTCCACGCAAAACGCGGCGAACTTCAAGGGTTGGGCGCACATGACATGCCGTGGCGTGACCTATCACGATGACGCCGTCTACGCGTCCGAGCAAAGCCCGACCGGCACCGCCAGCCCTGCGCCGGTCAGCACCGTCTGCCCACGCCGGATCTTCCTGCCGACCGCCGACACCCGCCTGATCGCCCTCGACGCCGACACCGGCAAGATGTGCGAAGACTTCGGCGACAAAGGCCAGGTCGACTTGACTGCCAACATCGGCGGCTTCAATGCCGGCGGTTACTACTCCACCTCGCCTCCAGCGGTCACTAAAGACCTGGTGGTGATCGGCGGCCACGTCACCGACAACGTTTCTACCGACGAACCCAGCGGCGTCATCCGCGCGTTCGACGTGCACACCGGCAAACTGGTGTGGAACTGGGACAGCGGTAACCCGGACGACACCACGCCGATTGCCGAAGGCCAGGTCTACACGCGCAACTCGCCGAACATGTGGTCCATGTTCGCCGTCGACGAAAAGCTCGGCATGCTTTACCTGCCGATGGGCAACCAGACCCCGGACCAGTTCGGTGGCGATCGCACCCCTGAGTCGGAACTGCACGCCGCCGGCCTGACCGCCCTCGACATCGCGACCGGCCAGGTGCGCTGGCACATGCAGTTCACCCACCATGACCTGTGGGACATGGACGTCGGTGGCCAGCCTACCCTGATGGACCTGAAAACCGCTGACGGTGTGAAGCCAGCGGTACTCGCTTCGACCAAGCAAGGCAGCATTTACGTGCTGGACCGCAGCACCGGCAAGCCGATTGTGCCGATCAACGAAGTGCCGGTGCCCCAAGGCGCTGTCGCTGGTGATCACACCTCGCCGACCCAACCCAAATCCGACCTCAACCTGATGCCGCCGCCGCTGCAAGAGCGCGACATGTGGGGCGTGACCCCGTTCGACCAACTGATCTGCCGGATCGACTTCAAATCCATGCGCTACGACGGCCCGTTCACGCCGCCATCGTTGCAGGGATCGATCGTTTATCCCGGCAACTTCGGCGTGTTCGACTGGGGCGGCATCGCGGTTGACCCGGTGCGTCAGATCGCTTTCGTGAACCCGAGCTACATGGCGTTCAAATCGAAAATGATCCCGGCCGCCGAAATCGCCGCCCAAGGCCCGCGTAAAAGCGAAACCGAAGGCGTGCAGCCGAACAAAGGCGCGCCTTACGGCGTCGTCCTCGAAGCCCTGCTCTCGCCAATGGGCCTGCCGTGCCAGGCGCCGGCCTGGGGTTATGTGGCCGCGGTCGACCTGACCACCCAAAAAACCATCTGGAAACACAAAAACGGCACCGTGCGCGACAGCTCACCGGTTCCGATCCCGCTGAGCATGGGCGTGCCTAGCCTGGGCGGCACCTTCACCACCGCTGGCGGCGTTGGCTTCCTGAGCGGCACCCTCGACCAGTACCTGCGCGCCTACGACGTGAAAAACGGCAAGCAGCTGTGGGAAGGCCGCCTGCCTGCCGGCGCACAAACCACGCCAATGACCTACACCGGCAAGGACGGCAAGCAATACGTGCTCGTCGTTGCGGGCGGTCATGGGTCGCTGGGCACCAAGCAAGGTGACTATGTGATTGCGTACAAACTGTCCGAATAAGGTTTAGCGGCGGTTAAAGGAAAGGCGACTCCTGCGAGGGGGTCGCCTTTTTTTTGCATCGCTGCACATCAAAATGTAGGAGTGAGCCTGCTCGCGATAGCGGGCTGTCAGCCACCCAGGATGTTGAATGTTAAACAGCTATCGCGAGCAGGCTCGCTCCCACATTGGGTCGTGTCGGGCCTGAATATTTTTTCCAACGCCCTACAACCGTTGCTGTTCTGGCGGAGGATTCCGACAAGTTCTATCGGTTGGCGTGTCAGAAGCCCGTTCGATAGGCTTTCGGGGTCGCTGCAAATTCAGCGGCCGGGTTTGGTCGCCCGGGTTTAGAATGGCGCACTTTTCGTGCTTGCTTCATGGCGAGCTGTGCGTGGGAGGGCTCCGGCCCTGCCGGGTTCCATTCCCTGGTCGACCAACCTGCGTATGGTTCGCCACCCAACTGCTTGGTCGCAGTCGTGGCGAACTTCCAGTCCCCGAATGGAGCTTCACCATGCTCAAAGAAAACCCGAATCCCCCGCAAAACGACGACGTTTCCCCCTACAAATCCCTCGACTCCAAAAAACTCCGCGATGCCGCCGAGCGCGCATTGGATCACTACCTCAACCCCGCCGCCCTCAAATCCCCTGCTAACCGCAAACCCAGCACGATGTTTTTGATTGCTCCGGATATCAAGGACGAAGAGCTGCTCGCCCACACCTGCGAGTCATTGGCCCAGGCCAGCGTGATGGCGAGTGATTTCGCGGACTATCTGGAAGGCCCGCACCGGCACAAGGCGATGGCGATTCAGCAGATCGTGATGCTGGCGGAACTGGCGGCGAACCGGATGCTCGATAACGTCGCCGTACCCAAACCTGCGCCACACTGCTGATCCCCGGTGTGAACTGTTTCCCTGTGGGAGCGAGCCTGCTCGCGAAAGCGGTGAGTCAGACGACTTCAATGTCGAATGTTAAACAGCCTTCGCGAGCAGGCTCGCTCCCACATTGGGTCGTGTCGGGCCTGAATTTTTTTGCCAGCGTCCTACAGCCGTGACTTTTATGGAGGAGGATTCCGACAAGTTCTGGCGGTTGTCTTGTCGGAAGCCAGGGGGATAGGCTTTCGGAGTCGCTGCACATCAGCGACCGGGCGTCGCGGCCTGAATCAGCTTACTTGGTGCATAATCACCCGCCTCAACCGACCAGCCTTCTGTGCGTGTCGTTTGGTCTTATGGTGGCTGTGCGCGGGATACCCTCGGGTATGCCGGGTTTCCAAGTAGCTCGGTCCGCGAACCTGCGTACAGCTGCCACCTACCATCGCGTCGCGGCGATCAGTGGCGGCTCCATTACTTACTTGGAGCTTCACCATGTTCAAAGAAACCCCGAATCCCCCGCAAACCGACGACGTTTCCCCCTACGAATCCCTCGACTCCAAAAAACTCCACGATGCCGCCGAGCGCGCATTGGATCACTACCTCAACCCAGCAGCCCTCAAATCCCCTGCTACCCGCAAACCCAGCACGATGTTTTTGATTGCTCCGGATATCAAGGACGAAGACCTGCTGGCCCACACCTGCGAGTCATTGGCCCAGGCCAGCGTGATGGCGAGTGATTTCGCGGACTATCTGGAAGGCCCGCATCGGCACAAGGCAATGGCGATTCAGCAGATCGTGATGCTGGCGGAACTGGCGGCGAACCGGATGCTCGATAACGTCGCCATCACAAAACCTGCGCCACACTGCTGATCCCCTGTAGGAGCGAGGCTTGCCCGCGATGGCGGTGTGTCATTCAACATCAATGTCGTCTGACACTCCGCCATCGCGAGCAGGCTCACTCCTACAGTGGAATGTGGGTATCTGCAAGAGATTGGTCGGCTGTCAGGCCGCCTTCGCGGGCAAGCCTCGCTCCTACAAGAATTCAGCGTACAGCTTTTGATTCTCACCACTCATCAGGCCGAGCGTTAGCTCGCCTGCAGCTCTTGATCTTGATCCACCCGCCCCTTCGGGAGGCTGAGTGGAGGTGTTCATCCGGGGAGTGGCGCGTAGCGCCGTTCGACGCAGTCGAACACGCTGCATGTAGGTCGTCGCGAAGCAGACCGGAGGGCAGTGTCCCCGGATGGATACCGGAGCGAAGGTACGCCGAGCCTTAGCGAGGGGCCGGACGCTTGGGGCGAGACTTTTTGGTTCCTTTTGTGGCGTTTGACAAAAGGGACTCGCCGTAAGGGCGAAACCATAAGTGGCCGTTGCCGCAGAAACGGATATGTACCCAACCCCCAAGAACATGGTCGGCCCAAAGGCCGCCAAGTCAAAAGCACCTGTCCAAACCCTGAACACACACCCAGAAATATCCTGCCCCATTGAAACCACCCCCCACCTGCCCCATCTAAGACCCATACCCCATTGCGCAGGTGCCCCATGAGCGACCAGCAAGAATTCCCTGAAGACCCGAGCGAATACGCCGACCCAGAGAACGCCGAACACCATTCCACCGGCAAAGGCCTCGCCCTGCCCGGCCAGAACCTGCCGGACAAGGTCTACATCATCCCGATCCACAACCGCCCGTTCTTCCCGGCCCAAGTGCTGCCGGTCATCGTCAATGAAGAACCGTGGGCTGAAACGCTGGATCTTGTGAGTAAATCCGATCACCACTCCCTGGCCCTGTTCTACATGGACACGCCCCAGGAAGATCCGCGCCATTTCGACACCTCGGCCCTGCCGCTGTACGGCACCCTGGTCAAGGTGCACCACGCCAGTCGCGAAAACGGCAAACTGCAATTCGTCGCCCAAGGCCTGACCCGCGTGCGCATCCGCACCTGGCTCAAACACCATCGCCCGCCGTATCTGGTGGAAGTCGAATACCCGCACCAGCCCACCGAGCCGACCGACGAGGTCAAGGCCTACGGCATGGCGCTGATCAACGCGATCAAGGAACTGCTGCCACTCAACCCGCTGTACAGCGAAGAGCTGAAAAACTACCTCAACCGCTTCAGCCCCAACGATCCGTCGCCGCTGACCGACTTCGCCGCCGCCCTGACCTCGGCCACCGGCAGCGAGCTGCAAGAAGTGCTCGACTGCGTGCCTATGCTCAAGCGCATGGAAAAAGTCCTGCCGATGCTGCGCAAGGAAGTCGAAGTTGCGCGGCTGCAGAAAGAGATTTCCGCCGAAGTTAACCGCAAGATCGGCGAGCATCAGCGCGAGTTCTTCCTCAAGGAACAACTCAAGGTCATCCAGCAAGAGCTGGGGCTGACCAAAGACGACCGCAGCGCCGACATCGAACAGTTCGAGCAGCGCCTGGAAGGCAAGGTGCTGTCGAGCCAGGCGCAGAAACGCATCGAAGAGGAAATGAACAAGCTGTCGATCCTCGAAACCGGCTCGCCGGAGTACGCGGTCACCCGCAACTACCTCGACTGGGCGACTTCGGTGCCGTGGGGTGTGTACGGCGAGGACAAACTCGACCTCAAGCACGCGCGCAAGGTGCTGGACAAACACCACGCCGGCCTCGACGACATCAAGGACCGCATCCTCGAATTCCTTGCGGTCGGTGCTTATAAAGGCGAGATCAGCGGTTCCATCGTCTTGCTGGTCGGCCCGCCGGGCGTGGGTAAAACCAGTGTCGGCAAATCCATCGCCGAATCCCTCGGCCGGCCGTTCTACCGCTTCAGCCTCGGCGGCATGCGCGACGAAGCCGAGATCAAGGGCCACCGCCGCACCTACATCGGCGCGCAACCGGGCAAACTCGTGCAAGCGTTGAAAGACGTCGAAGTGATGAACCCGGTGATCATGCTCGACGAAATCGACAAGATGGGCCAAAGCTACCAGGGCGACCCGGCCTCGGCGCTGCTGGAAACGCTGGACCCGGAACAGAACGTCGAATTTCTCGACCACTATCTCGACCTGCGGATGGACCTGTCGAAAGTGCTGTTCATCTGCACCGCCAACACCCTGGATTCGATTCCCGGCCCATTGCTGGACCGGATGGAAGTGATTCGCCTGTCGGGTTACATCACCGAAGAAAAAATCGCCATCGCCAAGCGTCACCTGTGGCCCAAGCAGCTGGAAAAGGCCGGCGTGTCCAAAGGCAGCTTGAGCATCAGCGACAGCGCGCTCAAAGCCCTGATCGATGGTTACGCCCGCGAAGCCGGGGTGCGCCACTTGGAAAAACAACTGGGCAAACTGGTGCGCAAAGCCGTGGTGAAGTTGATCGACGAGCCGAAAGCGGTGATCAAAATCGGGCCGAAAGACCTGGAAGCCTCGCTCGGCCATCCGGTGTTCCGCAACGAGCAAGTGCTGTCCGGCACCGGCGTGATCACCGGCCTGGCCTGGACCAGCATGGGCGGCGCGACGTTGCCGATCGAAGCCACGCGCATTCACACGCTCAACCGTGGCTTCAAACTCACCGGGCAACTGGGCGACGTGATGAAAGAGTCGGCGGAAATCGCCTACAGCTATGTCAGCTCGAATCTGAAGTCGTTTGGCGGTGATCCGAAATTCTTCGACGAAGCCTTCGTCCACCTGCACGTCCCGGAAGGCGCCACCCCGAAAGACGGCCCGAGCGCCGGCGTGACCATGGCCAGCGCCCTGCTCTCGCTCGCCCGAAACCAGGCGCCGAAAAAAGGCATCGCCATGACCGGCGAACTCACGCTGACCGGGCATGTACTACCGATTGGCGGGGTGCGTGAGAAGGTGATTGCGGCGCGGCGCCAGAAAATCTTCGAATTGATCCTGCCGGAGCCGAACCGTGGCAGCTTTGACGAACTGCCGGACTACCTGAAGGAAGGGATTACCGTGCACTTTGCCAAGCGCTTTGCGGATGTGGCGAAGATTTTGTTCTGAATGAATGTTCGCCATCATGCCTGCACTGCAGGTGTGCTGGCGAACCACTCTTATTCCTAATAAAGCTAAGTAACTGTCAGACATGACAGTTACCTCCTATTGAATTGATCGCCAAACTTCCCACTCGAGAATGGCTCATCATCAAAAGGAATTAGCACATGACCACAGATAAAATCAGCCCCTCTACCGAAGAACTATTCGCATTGGATGGCAACATGACGTTCATGGGGCCCGGTCGGCTTGAGTTCAGATCGAATGATCTGGAGATTCGACTTTTAATCCTGAACGAAACGACGATTGGTTTTTATCAGAACCGGAACCGTCCTGCCGAAAAGCACCTGTCGTTTACTTTCAGCAAAGACATTAAAAGTGGCACTCACGAACTTGCGCAAGCGGGCCCCTTCCTCGCGGCGAATTTCCATGAAGTGCTTAACAATCAACTGGGCATGCAATCCCCCGAGCATTACAAAGCAACCAACGGCACGGTAAACCTGGTTCTTTTGGACAACTCACCTGATCAAACCAGTCATATTGTCACTGGTTTCAATCTAACTCTGGAGTCGTCGACTACCGGTAAAAGCATTGATCTTTCCGGAGAATTTCAAAGCCACATGACTTACACCACGGCGAAATAGGCCTGACTGCACCTCTACGGGCGCTGAACAGGTACCAGAAGATCGCGCCCGTAGTCCCTTCCGTCACAATTTGTCTCATCTTCAGTTATGCTCGCCGTTCGTCGTGAATGCCGGAGCCACTGACCTTATGTCCCCCACTCGCCTGTTTGTCCCCCTCGCCCTCACCTTGCTGGCCGCTTGCGCCACGCAACCGAAACAGAACGTGACCGTGGAAAAACAAGGCGAATGCCCGGTGCAAATGCACAATGGACAGAACCTCATCCTGACCCTGCCAAGCAACCCGACCACGGGTTATCGCTGGTCGATCCAGGATTCGGCTGGTGGCGTGCTGCATGCGCTCAGCCCCGAGGTGTACAGCAACCCGGAAGACGCCGGGATCGTCGGCAGCGCCGGTATTTCGACCTGGCGCTTCCAGGCATTTGCCACCGGTACAGGCCGCTTGCGCCTGACCTACTCACAGCCATGGGCCCCGGAAGTGCCGGCCGTGAAAACCTTCGATTGCGCGATTGCGGTTAACTGATCGTGGGCTGGCTGATTCTGGCGCTGATGGGCGCAGTGACCTTTCTGTATGGCTTGAGCGTGCACGCTGCGCTGCTGTGCCTGCTGGTCAAACCGTTGCCGGTCTTGGCGCTGCTCGGCTGGCTGCACGACGCACCGCCCACTGAGTATCGGCGCTGGATCAGCCTTGGATTGATTTTTTCCCTGCTCGGCGATGTGTTGCTGGCGTGGCCGGGGGATTTGTTTGTGTTTGGCCTTGGGGCATTTCTGGTCGCCCACCTGGCGTATCTGAAAGCTTACTTGAGCGATTGCCGGCGGTTGGCGTTGTTGCCCTTGGTGATTGCCTTGGGAGTTGGCGCGGTTCTGTTGGGGATTTTGATTTCCCACGGACTGGGCCCACTGTTGATTCCGGTGATCGTCTACGGCTTGGCCATCAGTGCGATGCTCTGGCGGGCGCTGGCCCGGCTCGGGACCGACGTGCCAAAACGCTCGGCGCTGCTGGCGGCGGGTGGCGCGGTGGCGCGGTGGCGTTTGTATTTTCCGATAGCGTGATTGGCATCAGTCGCTTTGCTGTGCCATTCAATGCGGCGCCCTACGTGATCATTCTCAGTTACTGGCTGGGGCAATGGGGGATTGCGGCGTCTGCGTTTGGACCGAAACCGCGTTGAATTCGTCAGACAACCCGCGCATCCCCCCGTCAATTTGGCTAAAATGCCGGCCTTTTCCACCTACGCCGCTGGAACCGCCGTGAGCAAAGAACCCGATCGCCTTTTCGCCCAGCCTTTGGCCCAGGTGCCCGACTTCGCCTTTAACGAGGACGTGGTGCGGGTGTTCCCGGACATGATCAAGCGCTCGGTGCCGGGTTATCCGACCATCGTCGAGAACCTCGGCGTGCTCGCCGCGCAATTCGCCCAGCCCAACAGCGTGCTCTACGACCTCGGCTCGTCCCTGGGCGCCGTGACTCAAGCATTGCGCCGCCACGTGCGCACCGACGGTTGCCGAGTGATCGCTGTGGATAACTCCGCCGCGATGGTCGAGCGCTGCCGTGAATACCTCAACGGTCAAGACTCGATGTTCCAGGAGTTGCTGCCCGTGGAAGTGATCGAAGGTGACATCCTCGCCCTCGAATTCCAGCCCGCCTCGGTGGTGGCACTGAACTTCACTCTGCAATTCATCGCCCCGGACCAGCGCACCGCGTTGCTTTCGCGCATCCGCCAATCGCTGCTGCCTGGCGGTGCGTTGATCCTCTCGGAGAAGCTGCGCTTCAACGACCTCGAAGAACATGCGTTGCTCACTGATTTGCACGTCGCGTTCAAACGCGCCAACGGCTACAGCGAACTGGAAATCGCCCAGAAGCGCAGCGCCATCGAAAACGTCATGAAGCCCGACAGCCTCGAAGAACACCGCGAGCGCCTGTTGGCGGCCGGTTTCTCGAAAGTCGTGCCGTGGTTCCAGTGTCTTAACTTTGCCTCGTTGATTGCCTTGCCATGATTGATCTGTCCCCCCTCGCCCGCCGTCTGGCCGGCACGCCGCTGGCCGAATGGGCCAACACCCTGCAAGCGCAACTCGACAAGAAAATGGAAAAGGGCCACGGCGACCTGGAGCGCTGGCAAAGTGCGCTGGATGCGTTGCCGAAGATTCAGCCGAGTGAAGTCGACTTGTTGAACGGTCTGACACTGGACACCGATTGCGACCCTGAGACCCGCGCGCAAATGCGCACCGCGTTGATGGGGTTGTCGCCATGGCGCAAAGGACCGTTTGACCTGTTTGGTGTGCACGTCGACACGGAATGGCGTTCGGACTGGAAATGGTCTCGGGTCGCGCCGCACCTGGACCTCAAGGGCAAACGCATCCTCGATGTGGGGTGCGGCAATGGTTATTACATGTGGCGCATGCTCGGTGCTGGCGCCGACAGCGTGATCGGCGTCGACCCTAACTGGCTGTTCTTCTGCCAGTTCCAGGCGGTGCAGCGTTACTTGTCAGAACCCAATGCCTGGCACCTGCCGTTCCCTTTCGAAGACCTGCCACCGAACATGGAAGGCTTCGACACGGTATTTTCCATGGGCGTGTTCTACCACCGCCGTTCACCGATCGAACATTTGCTGGCGCTGAAGGATTGCCTGGTCAAGGGAGGTGAACTGGTGCTGGAGACGTTGGTGATCGAAGGCGATCAACAGCAGGTGCTGGTGCCGGAAGACCGATATGCGCAGATGCGCAACGTGTGGTTCCTGCCGTCGGTGCCGGCGCTGGAGTTGTGGTTGCGACGTGCCGGGTTTACGGACGTTCGCTGCGTTGACGTCAGCGTGACCACGGTCGAGGAACAGCGCGGGACGGAGTGGATGAAGTATCAGTCGTTGAGTGACTTCCTGGATCCGGACGATCACAGCAAAACGATTGAAGGACTGCCGGCGCCGATGCGTGCCGTCATCGTGGCCCGTAAGTAAATCTATCAAACACCGCATAACCCTGTAGGAGTGGGGGGGGGGGGGGGGGGGGGGGGGGGGGGGGGGGGGGGGGGGGGGGGGGGGGGGGGGGGGGGGG
>NZ_JBXAJV010000021.1:0-136986 GCF_058797635.1 Pseudomonas sp. GW823-FHT02C02
CCCCCCCCCCCCCCCCCCCCCCCCCCCCCCCCCCCCCCCCCCCCCCCCCCCCCCCCCACTCCTACAGTGTTGTATTCCAGGCTGACCGATGGCTTGATTTTTTCTCAACCAAACCGGGTTTTTATATCGTTTGTCGGGCCTTCTGCCCTGCCCGACCATGACCTCCAGAGCTTGTTCGCAAGCCCATAACAACAGGAGGTCATCATGAGTTTTTCCACGTCCATCTGGACGCCGTCCACGCCACCCGGCCTGCATGCCTCGCGCCATCACCACAACGGCGAAATATTCTTTCCGTCCGTGCCGGACGATTCGCCGCTGAGCAACCAGTTCGACGACACCGTGCTAGACGTCGAGGGCCAGGTCTACAGCTTCACCATCATGCACCCGAGCCCGAAAAGCGGCCTCGCCCCGTTCGTGCTCGCCTACGTCGACCTGCCCGGCCCGGTGCGTTTGTTCGGGCGCCTGATCGGTACCCCCGGCGTGCCGGCCATTGGCGAAAAATGCCGAGTGATTGCCGACGACACCTACGGCTACGTTTTCCAGTCCCAGGAGGCCCGTCCATGAGCCAGATGCATGTAATGGGCGGCGCCATGACCGTCTTCGGCCGTCACCCCGGTGTCATGGCCCCGGAACTGGCCCAGCGCGCAATTCTTGACGCCGTGGCCGATGCCGGCTTGCAGCTGGCCGACATTCAGGCCGTGTACTGCGCCAATGTGCTGGGCGGGATGATTCTCGGGCAGGTGATCGTGCGCGATCTGGGCCTGAAAGGGATTCCGGTCTACAACATCGAAAACGCCTGTGCCAGCGGCGCGACGGCGGTGCACCTGGCGCGCCACGCCTTGCTCGCCGGTCAATATGAACGCGTGCTGGTGTTTGGGATCGAGCAGTTGACCGCATTGGGTGGCGGCATGATCCCAATGCAGCGCAACGACCGCATGACCGACCTCTACGCCACGGCAGGCATGGTGTTGCCAGCGGTCTACGCGATGCGCGCCACCCGTTTCATCCACGAGCGTGACGCCAAGCCCGCCGATCTGGCCGCTGTAGCGGTGAAGAATCGTCGTCACGGTTCGCTCAACGAATACGCCCAGCAACGCAACGAAGTCAGCCTCGAAGAGGTGCTCGCCTCGCGCATGATCGCCGACCCGCTGACCCTGTTGCAGTGCTGCCCGTCGCAAGTGGACGGTGCCGCTGCGCTGGTGCTCGGCAACAAACCGGGACCCCACGCCAAAGACGTCAAGGTGCTGGGTTCGATCATTGTCTCGGGCCTTCGCGAGAGCGGTGACGAAGACATTCTCGATGCCGAAATCACCGCACGCGCCGCACGCCTGGCCTATGAACAGGCCGGTGTCGCCCCGGCCGATATCGGTGTGGTCGAGTTGCACGACGCCTTCACCATCGCCGAGCTGCTGTATTACGAAGCCCTCGGGCTGGCCGCACCGGGCGAAGCGGTCTCGCTGTTGCACTCGGGCGCCACCGCCCTCGGTGGTCGGGTGCCGGTCAATCCAAGTGGCGGTCTGTTGGCCAAGGGTCATCCACTGGGCGCCACCGGTGTCGCGCAAATGGTCGAGTTGCTCTGGCAGTTGCAAGGCCGCGCCGGCAGCCGCCAAGCCGGCACTCCGCGCCTGGGCCTGGCGCAATGCACCGGTGGCGGTATCGCCGGGGTCGACCACGCGGCGTCAGCCGTGCACATCCTGGGAGTCTGAAGCCATGAACAACCAACACTTTGCGGCCGGCCAGGTCGCCGTCGTCACCGGCGCTGCTCGCGGGATCGGCCTGACCATTGCCCAACGACTGGCGCATCAAGGGGTGTTTGTCTACCTGCTGGATCGCGACGAACAGGCGCTGAACAGCAGTGTCAGCGCGATGAACGCCGAAGACTTGAAGGTCGCCGGAATTGCGCTGGACCTGACCGAAGGCGAGTCGGTCAACGCCGCCTTCACGCAGATCCACGAAGCCCACGGTCGCCTGGATTTTCTGGTGAACAACGCCGGCGTGGTCCGCGACAAACGCTTCCTGAACATGACCGAACAGGACTGGGACCTGGTGGTGGACACCAATCTGCGGGCGCAATTTCTCTGCTGCAAAGCGGCCCTGCCACTGATGCTGGAGAAAGGCTTCGGGCGCATCGTCAACATGTCGTCCCGGGCCTGGCTGGGCGGTTTCGGCCAGGCCAATTACTCGGCGGCCAAGGGCGGCGTGGTCAGCCTGACCCGTAGCCTGGCCATCGAGTTCGCGGCCAAAGGCATCACCGTCAACGCCATCGCCCCGGGCATCGTCGATACGCCGCTGTTCCAGAGTTTCACGCCTGAGGTGCAGGCAAAACTCAAGGACACGGTGCCGGTAAAACGCATCGGCACCCCGGACGACATTGCCAATGCCGTGGAGTTTTTCCTCGCCCCGGCCAGCAGCTACGTCACCGGGCAAACCCTGTATGTGTGCGGCGGACGCAGTCTGTCCTCGGCCAGCGTGTGAGGTGGACGCCATGTCAGTCACTTTGGAAGTCCACGGCCCTGTGGCCCTGATCACGATCGACCGCCCGCAAGCCCTGAATGCGCTGGACCTGGATTCCCTCCAGGCCTTGCGCGGCCATCTACGTGAAGTACGCGACCGCCGGGAACTGCGTGTGGCCGTGATCACCGGCAGCGGTGAACGGGCGTTTTGCGTCGGCGCCGACCTGAAAAGTACGCGGGCCTCCTCGGCCTCCTATGCCGAGGCGCTGTTCCTGGCCAACGAACCCGCCGCAGACGCCGGGCTTTACATCCGCCAGATGGACCTTGCCGACCTCGACCTGCACAAGCCGCTGATTGCCGCCATCAATGGCCATTGCCTGGGCGGCGGCCTGGAGCTGGCGTTGCAATGCGACCTGCGCATTGCCAGTGCCAGTGCGACGTTCGGTCTGCCGGAAGCCGCCGTCGGATCGATTCCGGCGGTCAGCGGCCTGCATCGTTTGATGCGCGCGGTGCCGCCCGCCCATGCGATGCAGATGGCGTTAACCGGGTCGCGCATCGATGCGTGGCAGGCCTGCGCTATTGGCTTGATCTCCGAGCGTCTGGACAGCCACGAGGCCCTGTTGCATCGGGCGATGATCCTGGCCGAGCAGATTGCCCGCCAGGCACCGCTGGCGATCCAGGCCTTGCAAACCCTGGCCCGCAGTACCGCGCACTTGAGCGACAGCGACGCCCAGCGTTTGACCGAATTGTATTGGGGCGTGTTGCGCGACACCGAGGATCGTCTCGAAGGCCGGCAGGCGTTTGCCGAAAAACGCGCACCGCATTACACGGGCCGCTGAAGCGCCCGAGGAGGCGAACATGTTACGTACCGCTCTGGACGGTCTGACCGTCCTCGATTTCACCCAGATCGCCGCCGGCCCCACGGCAACCATGCTGATGGCCGACATGGGCGCGCGGGTGATCAAGATCGAATCCCACGAAGGCGAACTGGGCCGTACCCTCGGCCCGGCGTGGGTTGGCGAGGATAGCGCGCTGTATCACGCGTTCAATCGCGGCAAGCTGGGTATGAGCCTGGACCTGAAACACCCGGACAGCGCCGCAGTGATCAAACGACTGGTGCTGCAAGCCGACGTACTGGTCGAAAGCATGCGCCCTGGCGTCATGGCTCGACTGGGACTGGGTTATGAGGACCTGGCTGCACTGAAACCGGACCTGATCTACTGCTCGATTTCCGCCTACGGGCAGGAAGGACCGTATGCCGATCGGGCGGGCGTCGACGGCATTCTGCAAGCCGATTCCGGCCTGATGAGCCTGATCGGCACGCCGAACTCGGCGCCCTCCAAGGTGCAAGCGCCGGTGGTGGATGTGGTCACCGGTTATATGGCATGCATGGCCGTGTTGGCCAAGCTGCATGCCCGAGAAAAGGACGGCCTGGGCGGCCACCTCGACGTCAGCCTGATGAACTCGGCCCTGGCGCTGCAACAAGCGTCGCTGGCGAGCTTCCTCTGCGACGGCAAGCTGCCGACCCGCATCGGCAGCGCCGCGCCCTACTCTGCTCCGAACGAAGCCTTTGAGGCGGCGGATGGCTGGTTGATGGTCGCGGCGTACAACGGCAATCGCTGGCCGACCCTGAGCAGGGTGCTCGGGCACCCGGAGTGGATCGACGACCCGCGTTTTGCCAGCTCGGCGCAACGGGTGGTTAACCGTGAAGCCATGTGCGCGGCACTGACCGACGTGTTCCACACCCGGCCGGTGGCCCATTGGCTAGCGGTGCTGCGCGAGGCCGACATCCTTTGCTCCAGGGTCAGCGATTACAACGACGTGCTGGCCCATCCGCAAATCGCCAGCAATGGCATGCTCGTGGAACTGCACCACCCGCAGCATGGCGTGGTTCGGGTACCGGGGTTTCCGGTCAACAGCCTCGAAGCCGCGCAAACGCCGTATGCGCCGGCGCCGGAGAATGGCCAGCACTCGCGGTCGGTGTTGCGTGAGTTCGACTTTTCTGAGGATGAGATTGCCGATTTGCTGGCGTCCAATGCGATGCATTGTCCAGAGGTGGAGTTGGCCTGACCGAGTCCCTGTGGCGAGGGAGCTTGCTCCCGCTGGGTCTCGCAGCGGCCCCAAAACCTGCAAGCGCGCACTGTCAGGATGACCGCGTTGGATGGTTTGGCGCCTGCTGCGCCCGAGCGCGGATCGGACGGCGGGAGCAAGCTCCCTCGCCACAGAGTGTTGTGTATGGACACATCCGGCCACTTATCGCGCTCGTCTGTTTAAGCGTGAAACGGTGTTTGTTTAAACCACCTCAAAGATACGTCCTGAAAGCTACAAATCCTTGCGCCGTTGCCTACGGCTACGCCAGAATCCGCCGGCTTGTGCGCCTTGGGGCCGCTCGGTAACTTGATTCCCGTCACTGCTCATCAGTGATCGGGTTTAGTCGCCCGTGCTAACTCAGTTGTGCGTGCATCTGTCATGCAGGTCTTTCATTCCTGTATCTGATGGTGGCTGTACGCAGGGCGCTCTCGGGCGCGCCGGATTGCTGAGTTTCCCGGTCGACTAACCTGCGTGCAGCTGCCTCCCCTTACGTTTAGTCGCAAGAGGGGTGGCACCCAATTTGGAAACTCAGCATATGTTCAAAGTAACGCCCAACCCACCGGACACCGATCCGGTCTCCCCCTACGAACCCGATTCAAAAAAACTCAACGAAGCCGCCGAGCGCGCCCTCGACTTCCACTTCCCATCGAACGCCGACATCAAAGCCACCCCGCGAACCCGCAGCACTCTGTTCTCCGTAGACCCCGAGGCCACGGCCGAAACCCTGGCGGTTTATCTGGTCGAAATACTCGCCTCAGTCGACGTGATGGTCCACCAGTTGGTGGATCACCTGGAGGGAGAGTCGCGCTACGCCCTGCTGGGGATTTCCAACAGCATCATGATGGCGGAGATCACGGCGAACCGGGTGTTGGATAAGATCGATCTGCCTATATAAGTGCCGCTCTGCGGTGAGTGAATAACTGACGTTGAATTGTGCAGCGGTCCCATTTTTCCGGGGCCGCTTCGCGGCACAGCGTATAGATAGCGGACAGATAAATAGATGCATCCCCTTTTCTCGTGGAACTTACAAAACCCTGTGGCGAGGGAGCTTGCTCCCGCTGGGTCGCGCAGCGGCCCCAAAACCTGCAACTGCGGTGATTCAGGTAAACCGCGGGTATAGGATTTACGACTGCTGCGCAGCCGAACGGGACGGTGCGACGTTTCGCTCCCCCCTCGCCACAGGTAAATCCCTTCACAGCAGGTGGCCCTTTCATTTCATGTGGTTTTTGCATCACAGGTAACCCCCTCATCACCGGTGCTCTCTCGCCACAGGGTTTGATGCTTTACTGAAAAGACCCAAAAACCCTGCGAGTACCCCCACATGAACCGCAACGACCTGCGCCGCGTGGACATGAACCTGCTGGTGATTTTCGAAACGTTGATGTTCGAGAAGAACCTGACCCGGGCCGGGGAGAAACTGTTCCTCGGTCAGCCCGCTGTCAGTGCTTCGCTGGCCAAGTTGCGCGATCTGTTCGACGACCCGCTGCTGGTGCGCAACGGTCGGGTGTTGGAGCCGACCCAACGGGCGTTGGCGATTCTCAAGGAGTTGCAGCCGGCGATGGACACCATTTCCGGTGCGGTCAGCCGGGCCAAGGATTTCGACCCGTCCACCAGCCGCGATGTGTTCCGCATCGGCTTGTCCGACGACGCCGAGTTCGGTCTGTTTCCGCCGCTGCTCAAGCAAATACGCGAAGAGGCGCAGAACGTCGTGGTGGTGGTGCGAAGGGTGAATTACTTGCTGATGTCACCGATGCTCGCCTCCGGGGAGATTTCCGTCGGGATCAGTTACACCACGGAGCTGCCGGCCAATGCCAAGCGCAAGAAATTGCGCGACCTGAGCGTGAAGATTCTGCGTGGCGACAACCGTCCCGGCCCCCTGACCCTGGATGAGTATTGCGAACGCCCTCATGCGCTGGTGTCTTTTTCCGGAGACTTGACCGGTGCTATCGACAACGATCTGGCGCGCATCGGCCGCTCGCGGCGGGTGGTGCTGGCGGTGCCGCAATTCGCCGGGTTGCGTGCCCTGCTGGCCGGCACCGACCTGCTGGCCACGGTGCCGGATTACGCGGCGTGTGCGCTGATCGAAGGCAGCAGCCAGCTGCGGGCCGACGACCCGCCGTTTGACATCGTGCTGTCCGAACTGTCCATGGTCTGGAACGGGGTCAACGATAACGACCCGGCAGAACGTTGGTTGCGTTCGCGAATTGCGCAACACATGTCGGCTGAGTTGCCGGTGCTTTGAGCGCGTTGAAAGCCGGGTCGGTCTCGCGCAGGAAGATCGGCAGGTCGGTCATCGGTGGCATCGCCGGGATGTCGAAATACATCTGGATCACCCAGCCGCGGTGGTAACTGGCGTGATTGACCACGTGCAGCAGCATCGCGCCGGCGCTCATGGTGCCGCTCTCGCCGGAGACGAACGTGAACTCGACCGGCTTATCCAGCGACCTCTCGGTCTGCCTTGCGCTCCAGTTGCAATACCAGTGATCGATGTCCTTTTGCGCCATGCGCAAATCAGCCAGGTCGGGATGGAGCAGATCGTGTGAGGTTTTGAAGCCGTGCCCTCGGCCTTCGAGGTGAGCCTGCCAGATGCAGTCCACGACATAGATATGATTCAGGGTGCCGATCATGTTCTTGAACACCGACACCCGCTCTTTGTTGACCTCCCCCGGCGGCAGCGCGGCCAGGCTGTCAAAGAGGCGCTCATCGGCCCATTGCTTGTAATCGGCAAGCATGCGGGCAGTGCGTATGTTGATCATCAGAGTTCTCCCATTACGATGGGCACACTGGCAAGCATAGACCGCTCGGCGGCTGGCAGCGCAGACGCTGATAACCGGCACCTCACCGCAACGCGACAGCTGCTACAGGGAATGCGGTGTCAGGCGTTGTACCACCCGATCAGCCAGCGCCAGGCAGCTGGTGAGGCCCGGTGATTCGATGCCGAACAGATTCACCAACCCCGGCACACCATGCTCGACCGGGCCGCTGATGAGGAAGTCGGCGGCCGGTTCGGTCGGGCCGGAAATCTTCGGGCGGATGCCGCTGTAGGCGGGTTGCAGGCTGTTATCGGGTAACGTCGGCCAGTAGCGGCGGATGGCCTGATAGAACCCGTCGACCCGGCGCGGATCGACGCGGTAATCGACATGGTCGACCCATTCGACGTCCCGCCCGAAACGCGCCTGCCCGCCAAGATCGAGGGTCATGTGCACGCCCAGGCCGGCGCTCTCCGGTGCCGGATACACCAGATGCCGGAATGGCGCCCGGCCACTGAAACTGAAATAACTGCCCTTGCACAGGCGTGCCTCGGGAACGTATTGCGTCGGCAAGCCTTCGATCCGGCTCGCCACCTCCGGCGCGGACAAACCGGCGCAATTGATCAACTCGCGACAGGTCAAGGTCATCGGCTGTGCGCCGCCCATGTGCAATTCGAAACCTTGTTCGGTGCAACGGGCGGACACCAACGGCGTGTGCAAGGCAATCGAAGTGCCCGAGGCTTCGGCGTCTGCCTGAAGCGCCAACATCAGCGCATGGGAATCGACGATCCCGGTGGACGGCGACCAGAGCGCGGCGACGCAGGACAGCGCCGGTTCAAGCGACCGAGCCTGCCCGGCGTCCAGCCATTGCAAGTCATCGACGCCATTGCGCCGGCCCTGCTCCAGCAACCTCTGCAAGGCCGCGCACTGGCTGTCATCGGTGGCCACGATCAACTTGCCCAGGCGCTGGTAATCGACACCGCGCTCATCGCAAAAGGCGTACAGGCGATGCTTGCCCTCCACGCACAATTGCGCTTTCAGGCTGCCGCTCGGGTAATAGATGCCGGCGTGGATCACTTCTGAATTGCGCGAACTGATGCCCACACCAATCCCCTCGCCGGCTTCGATCAGGATCACTTCCCGCCCGCTACGGGCCAGTGCCCTGGTCACCGCCAGGCCAACCACGCCGGCGCCGACCACCACGCATTCGATATCGACGCTCACCTGCCCTCCGCTCATGTCAAGCCAGCCCTCGTTCCCGATAATCGATCAGGCTGGAGAATATCGCCAGCAGCATGGCCATGACCACGAAGAAGATCAGCACCAGGAAATACGAGCCGGTGAACTGCACGATCAATCCGATCAGGATCGGCACGATAACCCCGGCCATGTTGCCGCAGAAGTTCATGGTGCCGGCCAGCACACCGGTTTTCGAGGTGCCGCCGAGGATCGACGGAATGCACCAGTACATGCCGCACCAGCGAATGAAAAACATCGCTACGCAGAGCAGACCGATGGCCTTGCCGGCTTCATTGGTATAGGCCACCGCCAGCATGCACAGGGCCGCGACCAGCGCCGAACCACTGAACATGCTGCGCATCACCAGGTTGGGCGAGGCGCCGCTGGTTTTCCATTTATCCCCCAGATAACCGCCGACCAGCTCGCCGACGAAACCGCACATGAAAATCAGGAAGGTCGCACCGCCCATGCTCGAAATGTTCAGGCCGTGGGTCTGGTGCAGGTAGCTCGGCATCCAGGTCAGCAAACCGTAGAACACGCTGAGAATGCAGCAGTAACCGGCGAACATCGCGAGCACCGAACGGTCCTTGAGCAGCTCTTTGAGGGGGATGCTGGTCACCGTGCCGGGTTGGCTGACTTTGCGATTGCCTTCGGTGATGTGCGCCAGTTCCGCCGCGTTGACACCGGGGTGTTCGCTGGGATGGTTGCGGATGTATTTCCACGCCAGTACACCGGCAAGCATGGTGCCGATACCGGCGATCACGAAGGCGATGCGCCAGGAATCGAACCAGCCGATCAGCCCGGCAATGATGATCGCGCCGAAAGCACTGCCCAGCGGTGCGCCGCCATCGACCAGCACCGCGCCACGTCCGCGTTCGTTGGGAGTCAGCCAGGCGCCGTTGAGTTTGGCCCCGGCCGGCATGATCGGCGACTCGGCGATGCCCAGGCCCATACGCGTGATCAGCAGCGTGATCCAGTTGTGCGCACCGGCAGCCAAGGCCTGGAAGGCGCCCCAGGCGACAGTCGCGATGACGATGACGCGACGGGTCTGAAAACGGTCCAGCAGCATGCCGCCGGGAATCTGCATCAATGCGTACGACCAGAAAAACGCACTGAGCATCAAGCCTTCCAGCGCGGGAGGGATCTGGAACTCACTGGAAATCAGCGGCAAGGCCACCGACAGCGAAGCGCGGTCGATGTAGTTGATGGCGGTCAGCAGCAACATGATGAGGAAGATCCGCCAGCGCACGCTGGTCGGACGCTCGGTGGCAGACGCGGCGGCGAGCCGCAGGGTTTCGGCACTCGGATTGTTCATGAGGGGCGCTCTTGTTGTTGTGGGTGCAAGCGGCCCAATACCCGCCTATTAACGCAAAACCTGTAGGAGCGAGGCTTGCCCGCGAAGGCGATGTGTCATTAACAATGATGTCCACTGACACTCCGCCTTCGCGGGCAAGCCTCGCTCCTACTGGGTTTACATCTTGGCTGACGGGTGTTGGGCAAGCACCCCAACTCTAATCACGCGTCCTCGGGCTGAATAATGAGGGGATCTGATTAGGGGATCACCAAACGTCATCCCCCGAAAAGATCAGAACGTCCCGGGGTAACTGCCGCCGTCCAGCAGCAGGTTTTGCCCGGTGAGGAAACCGGCATTGGCGCTGCAGATGAACGCGCAGTAGGCGCCGAACTCATCGGGTTGCCCGAAGCGCTGGGCCGGCACGTGCTTGCGCCGCTGTTCGCTGATGCTTTCGACGCTGGCGCCATTGGCCTCGGCGGCGGCGCTCAGGGTCTTGTGCAAACGCTCGGTCTCGAACGGTCCCGGCAGCAGATTGTTGATCGTCACGTTATGCCCGGCCAGCCGCGACTGGCGTGCAAGCCCGGCGATAAAACCGGTCAGGCCGCTGCGTGCGCCATTGGACAGTCCCAACACATCGATTGGCGCCTTCACCGCGCCGGAGGTGATGTTGACGATACGCCCGAAACCGCGCTCGGCCATGCCATCGACGCAGGCCTTGATCAGCTCGATGGGCGTGAGCATGTTGGCATCCAGCGCCTTCAGCCAGTCGTCGCGTTGCCAGTCACGGAAGTCACCCGGAGGCGGTCCGCCGGCGTTGTTGATCAGGATGTCCACCTGCGGACACGCCGCCAACACCTGGTCGCGCACTGCGGGCGTGCTGATGTCCCCGGCCACCGTGCGCACGTCGATGCCCGGCGCCAGGCTGCGCAATTCTGTAGCGGCAGCCTGCAAGGTTTCGTCACCCCGGGCGTTGATCACCAGGTTGACGCCCTCCTTCGCCAAGGCCCGCGCACAGGCCAGACCCAGGCCCTTGCTGGCGGCGCAGACGATGGCCCAGCGACCAGAAATACCCAAATCCATGACGATGCTCCTGACGGTTGGAAAACCTCACGTTACCACCAGGACCCGCCTCGCCGGGGGATGACAAAGGGTGATCGGCGGATCAGACCTTTTCATTATCGGCCGCCTCCCACGCTTATTACTGTCTGCGGACCAATAAGAACCGGAGAAACCCATGAACCCGTTCCAGTTTTATTTCCCCACCACTTTGAAAAGCGGCAATGGCCTGGTGCGTCAGGCCGGTGCATTGCTCAAGCCCCATGTTCGGAAAAAACTGCTGGTGGTCACTGACGCAGGGCTGATGGCGTCGGGCGTGATGGAAGGTTTTTTCGCCTCCCTGGCCGAGAGTGACATCGGCTATGAAGTGTTTTCCGGCGTTGAACCGAACCCCACCACCGACGTGCTGGAACGAGCCGTGGCCTTCCTGAAAAACCACGACTGTGACTCGGTGATCGGCGTCGGTGGCGGCAGCAGCATCGACACCGCCAAGGGCGTGGCGGCCATGGCCACCAACCCCGGCAACATCCTCGACTACGAGGGCTACGACAAACTGCTGCACCCACCCCTGCCGATCTTCGCGATCCCGACCACCTCCGGCACTGGCAGCGAATGCACCGCCTCCACCGTGTTCACCAACACCAAGACCCTGTTCAAAACCGTGATCATCAGCCCGGCACTGTTTCCGAAACTGGCGATTCTCGACGCCGAGCTGACGCTCAAACTTCCACCGTCGATCACCGCTGCGACGGGCATGGACGCCTTGACCCACGCCATCGAATCGTACGTGTCGAAGCAGGCCAACCCGGTCAGCCAGGCCCTGGCGCTGCAAGCGATCAAGATGATCTGCACGCACCTGCCCAAGGCATTTTTCAGCGGCTCCGACCTGCACGCCCGGGAACAGATGCTGCTTGGGTCGTTCCTCGCGGGCGTAGCCTTCGCCCAATCGAAACTGGGCAACGTGCATGCGATTTCCCATACCTTCGGCGGCGTCTTCAACATTCCCCACGGCATCGCCAACGCCACGCTGCTGCCCTACGTCATCGAATACAACCTGGCGGCCTGCCCGGAGCTGTTTCGCGAGATTGCCATCGCCATGGGCGAAGACATCGACGGCCTGAGCCTGGCCCGCGCCGGGCACAAAGTGGTGGACCACGTGGTGGCGCTGAACAAGGCCATCGGCATTCCCGACAACATCAAGGACCTGGGCGTGGACCTGGATTACATGCCGCAAATGGTCAGTGACTCGATGCGCAGCGGCAACGTGCTGGTCAACCCACGCCTGACCACCGCCGCCGACATTGAGCGAATCATCAGCAACGCCTGGCACGGCATTCATTCCTGAAGAGAACACGCCCATGTTTTACGAAATGCGCACCTACACGATTCAAATCGGAAAAATGCAGACCTACCTCAAGCACTTCGAGGAAGCCGGGCTACCGGTGATCTCCCGCTACACCACGCTGGTGGGCTGGTGGTACACCGAAATCGGCGAGCTGAATCAGGTGATCCACATCTGGGCCTACGAGAGCCTCGACGACCGGATCAACAAACGCGCGGCGCTGTATCAGGACCCTGACTGGCTAGAGGGTTTCGTGCCGAAAGCGTTCCCGATGCTGGAAAAGATGGAATCGAAACTGCTGATCGCCGCCGATTTCTCCCCGATCAAATAAACCCCTGTGGGAGCGAACCTGCTCGCGATAGCGGTATGTCAGACGCATCAAGGTTAACTGGCACTCCCCATCGCGAGCAGGCTCACTCCCACACGGGGATTTGTACTGGCCTGCCGAATCGGCTCAAACCAAGGACAACCTCATGTGCGACCACAATCCCAACAATACCGCCGCCGACCGATCTCCCGACATCAAGGCCTTGCTCGAAGGCCTGCCCACTAACTGGGGCAAATGGGGGCCGGACGATGAAGTCGGGGCCCTGAATTACCTGCAAAGCGCCGAGATCCTCCGGGGCATCGCCTCGGTGCGCCAAGGCAAGACCTTCACCCTGCAAGTGCAGATCGGCCATCCCAAGGGCGAGCCGTTGTGGCCCGGCCGACGCCCGTCGATGCGTGTCAACGTGCTGGACAAGGGCCACTTCCTGGCGGGCAAGACCCACTTTGACGGTCACGTGGAATACGCCGACGATGTGATCTTCATGCACCTGCAAGGCTCGACCCAATACGATGCGCTCGGCCACGTCTGGCACGACAACAAACTGTGGAACGGCTACGACGCCATGAGCACCATCGGCAGCATGGACAAGGCCAGTATTCTGCCGATTGCCGAACGCGGAATTGTCGGCCGCGCGGTGCTGATCGACATGGCGCGCCATCGCGGCAAAGCGGTGCTGGACAAGGGCGAAACCTTCAATCACCTGGACCTGCTGGCCGCAGCAAAAGCCCAGGGCATCGAGATCGAGAAGCGCGACATCCTGATCATCCGCACGGGTTGGATCGGCTCGTTCTATGAGCGCGAACCGGAAGAGTTCTACAAGGACTTCGCCGAGCCGGGCCTGACCTTCAGCCGCGAACTGGTGGAGTGGTTTCACCAGATGGAAATTCCCAACCTGGTGACCGACACCATGGCCAACGAAGTGGCGGTCGACCCCACCTCGGGCGTGCTGATCCCGCTGCACAATGCCTTGATGCGCAACCTCGGCGTGACCTTCACCGAAGTGGCGCTGCTCGACGACTTGGCCAGTGATTGCGCCGAAGACGGCCAGTGGCAGTTCCTCTACACCGCCGCGCCGTTGAAGATTGTCGGCGGGACCGGTGCGCCAGTGAATCCGATTGTGATCAAGTAGTCAGGTCCTGCTTCAGCTCGTTGATCAGCAGGGTCGCTGCCGGAGACAGGTCGGCGCCGGCCCGGCTGATCACACCATAAGGCTCGATCAGCGCGCGCATGGACACCGGCAATTTCACCAGCAAATCGTGTTGCTCGCAGAATTGCGCGACTTCCACCGGGATCACCGCCAGCAAGGTCGGGTCCTGCTGCACCAACAGAATGGTGGCGAAGGTCGATGAGGTTTCCAGCGGATAACGCGGAATCTCCAGCCCCGCCTCATTTAACTCACGCTCCAGGGCCTGGCGCATCGGCATGTCCTTGGGGTAGACCACCCAGCGGTAATCGCTCAGTTGCGACAACTGCAACGACTCGGCACGGGCCAACGGATGGTCTTTGCTGGCGACCACCGCCAAGGGCTCTTCGCTGAGTTCGATGCAGTCATAAGCGTCCGAGCGCTGGCCGACGCTGGTGCGACAGATCGCCAGGTCCAGCCGCCCTTGATCCAGCAAACCGAGCAAGGTGGCGCTGGTGTTTTCCACCAGTTCCACGGACAACTCCGGCTGCTTGAGCCTTAATTCGCTCAGGGCCCGGGTCAGCAACGGCACCGCGCCCATGATCACGCCTACCGACAACCGCCCGCCCTGGCCCTGCATGATGCTGAGCATTTCCTCGCGCAAATGTTCGACGTCGCTGTAGATCAGCCGTGCATAACGAATCATGCAACGGCCCATTTCATTAGCAACCAGGCCCTTGGGCTGACGTTCGAACAGCGGCATCCCAAGCAACGACTCGACTTCGTGCAAGGCCTTGGTGGCGCCGGACTGGGAAATCGAAATGTGCTCGGCGGCCTTGTGCAACGAGCCACGATCGTCCAGCGCGATCAGCAACCGCAGTTGTTTGAGTCGAAGCCGCGAAGCGATGCTGCCAAGTGAAGGAACCATGTCGGTGTGTGCTCGATTCAATGGACAAATCCGTCAGGCCCACGCCGCCATTTGCCGGCGTGGGCAAAGTGGTTAGCTCAGGGGCGCCCTGCTCCACTGGCCATCGACCAGTCGATTGAGGCTCAGCGGGTTAGCGTTTTGCAGCGCCTGGGGCAGGTACTCATCAGGATAGTTCTGGTAGCAGACCGGCCGCAGGAAGCGATCAATGGCCAAGGTGCCGACTGAGGTGCCGCGGGCATCCGAAGTGGCTGGATAAGGTCCGCCATGCACCATCGCATCGCTGACCTCGACGCCGGTCGGGTAGCCGTTGAGCAGCAAGCGTCCGACCTTGTCTTCGAGTAGCGGCAACAGCTCGCCGAAGCGATCCAGGTCCGCCGGATCGGCAATCAGCGTGGCGGTCAGTTGACCGTGCAAACTGCCGAGCACGGCACGCAGTTGGTGCCGGTCTGCGACCTCCACCACCACCGTGGCCGGGCCGAAGATCTCTTCCTGCAACAACGGATCGCCGTCGAGCAACAACTGTACGTCGGCCTTGAACAACTGCGGTTGCGCCTTGGATTTGCCCTGCGGCTGACCGGCGAGGTGATCGACCCGTTCGTGGGCCACGATGTGTTGAAGACCTGCGCGATAGCTGTTCAGGGCGCCAGCGTTGAGCATGGTCTGGGCCGGTTGGCTGCCCATGTTTTGCGCGAATACGTCCAGGAACTCGCTGAACTGCGGCGAGTGCAGGCCGATGATCAGTCCGGGGCTGGTGCAGAACTGGCCGCAGCCGAGGTTGATCGACGCGGTCAGTTCCTCGGCGACTTGGCTGCCACGGGTGTTCAGCGCCTCAGGCAGCAGGATCACCGGGTTGATACTCGACATCTCGGCGAACACCGGGATCGGTTGCGGGCGCGCGGCGGCCAGGTCGGACAAGGCTCGACCGCCCTTCAATGAACCGGTGAAACCGACGGCCTTGATGCCATCGGCCTTGACCAACCCCTGGCCGACACCCGCGCCGTAAATCATGTTGAACACGCCCGAAGGCATGCCGGTGCGCTGTGCCGCGCGCACGATGGCGCTGGCCACGCGGTCCGCGGTCGCCATGTGCCCGCTGTGGGCCTTGAACACCACCGGGCAACCGGCGGCCAGCGCAGAAGCGGTATCGCCACCGGCGGTGGAAAACGCCAGTGGGAAATTGCTCGCTCCGAACACGGCGACCGGGCCGACGCCGATGCGGTACTGACGGATGTCCTGGCGCGGCAACGGTGTGCGTTCGGGTTGAGCCTGATCGATCCGCGCACCGAGAAAATCACCCCGGAGCAACACCTGCGCAAACAAGCGTAACTGGCCCGTGGTGCGATTGCGCTCACCGCGAATCCGCCCTTCGGGCAAGGCGGTTTCCTGGCACACCAAGGCGATAAAATCGTCACCCAGCGCATCGATTTCATCAGCTATTGCGCCAAGAAACTCCGCGCGTCGTAACGGCAACAGCTGACGAAACGGTGCAAAAGCTCGCGTGGCGGCCGTCACTGCCAGCGCGACTTCCTGATCATTGGCCTGATGAAAAACATAGGGCAGTGCTTGCCCGGTACTGGCGTCGAAACTCTGCAACGTTTCGCCGCCCAGAGCGCTGCGCTGCCCGTCGATAAACTGCTGGCCCAAAATAGCGGACATCAATAACTCCCTCGCCGGCGTTCGGCAGGCGATCATTCGAATTGAAGGGGTACGCCGAAGGCGCACGCTTCACTCTATTGGCCGGGCTGATGGGCAACAAATGACAACAACGGGCCAGGGGATGAGTATTCGTCATCCCCCGCCCGTCATCGGTGGCACCAGGTGTCAGTGAATCGCGACCGGGTTGATGTTGACCTGGGTCGAGCCCTTGTACAGCGGCTGTCCGAGGACGAACATGAACTCCCAGGCCTTGTCCTTCACCAGCGCGCGGCTGTCGATCAATTCAAGGTTGTAGATGCCGTTCTTGGCCAGCATGAACTGGTTGACCGGGAACTCCTGGCCGTCTTTCGCCGGGTAGATCTCCGAGGCCCAGGTGTCGCCGCCGAACGCGACGATCTGCTTGTCCGCCAACCATTTGGCCGCGGCCATGCCGATGCCCGGCTCCACGGCGAGGAATTTCTCGTTGTCCTTGCCCAGCAGTTCCAGCCAACCGGTGTTGAACAGCACCACGTCGCCCTTCTGAATGCTAATGCCTTGCAGGTCCAGTGCCTTCTGGATGTCGGCAACGCTGAACTCGGTTTTCTCCGGCACGATGGCGCTGCCGTACACGGCGGTCATGTCCAGCACCACGCCACGGGTGACGATGGGCGGGACTTTTTCGATGCCGAGTTTTTTCACGCCTTCGACGGTGACGAAGTCCGCCGCACGGTTGCCGTTGTAGTAGACATTGTCGATGCCGATATGGCCGATGCCGTTGAGTTGGGTGCCGACACCGGTCCAGCCGACCACCAGTTCATCGTTGAAGGTGAACTTGTTAGGCCCCATGGTGGTGCCACCCGCCTCGCCCGGCTGGATGTTGGTCAGGTGAAAACTGCGGTGACGGAAGGCTGGCAGAGTCTTGTCGATGGGCACGGCCAGCGGATAGGTTTTGCCGCTCTTGATCAATTTGGAGGCGTTGATCACCGACTCCGCGTTTAGCAGATTCAGCGCGCCGATTTCATCGTTGGCACCGTATTTCGAGGGGTACCATTTTTCGGCATCCGCCGCGTGAGCTGCATGGAGGGTGAACAACAGGGCAAACGGCAGTACCAATCGGGTCAGCATGAGCGGGTCCTTGTGAGGTTGCAGTGGACCCAAGGTACGCAGCCCGTCTGTGGGGAAACAGACAGGGATGGGCAATACAATTGTTCTGGATTATCACGAGTGCCATCGGTGGGATGTGAGCCTGCTCGCGATAGCGGTGGGTCAGCCAGTATCGACGTCGGCTGACAGACCGCTGTCGCGAGCAGGTTCACTCCTACAGGGAATGTTGTAAGCCGGAGGGCCATTAGGGGGCTGGCAGCCATTTCGTATGCAACTAACTGTCAATTAGCTGAACCAGTTCTAACTTCAATATCAAGTCTCGATGTTTTTCCCATTCATCTTGGTATTTGGCGGGTATTGGCAGTTGACTTCACCCACCTCCCTGAGTAAATTGCCCGGGCCTTCGACGAAGGCCTTTTTTCAACTCACAAAAGAATCCAATGGACACAGTATCTAGTCGCTGTCGGGTCACTGCGAATTCGCGGAACCTGGCACATAACCCAGTAAATGACGGGACTCGACTTTTCGGTCGGGTGAGCTGCGCTAGAGCTTGATGCTCCACCGTAACTTGCCTCACCGGCGTCCGTCCGGTCCAGAGGCATGTTATGAACTTCAAAACCACCGTAATGCCGGGCGTGCGCGCCTTTGCATCGACCATGCGGGTCAAGCTGTGCCGTGAGCGTCTGTTGACGACTCGGGTCAGCGCCCCGTTTTCCAGCCCTTCCGCCCCTGCCAAGGCACACCCTCGTGCCAACTGGCGCGTCTGCCCGATGACGGGTCGGCTTCAGCAACGCTGGAGCTTCGACGACAACCAGGAACCACCGAGTCGGCGCATCGCGCGGATGCTCGGTCTTACCTTCGAGACCCGCACATTCAGTTGACCTGAAGGCACTTTAACGTTCTTCCCCCAGCGTTTTCCTTGATAGGGAATTCGGCAACTTCTTATTGCCTGTTAAAACACAACGTTATCGGAGTTAGTTATGGACGAAGCCAGTAGACGGTTCGCTGCGCATCAACTTTTCATTGATACGCAGCGAACGTTAAAACACAAGAAAACAACACTTTCGAAATTGATCGCCTGTTTGCGACTCGACATACATTCGCTCGCCTATGAATAGTTGAGCGAGCCGTGTGTCGTGCCGCAAGACGGCGGCAGGAGCACACACAATGACGACTGTAAAAACGCCGAATACTCGCGCCAAAGGCGCCAGCAGCGATAACGCCAAACTGTCGATGCGCGCCGCCCGGGAAGCGCAAAACGGCCTGGCCGTGACCCTCGCCAATCTCAACGCCACCCCTGACGGTTTGACTGAACTCGAGGCCGAAGGCCGGCTGGCCCGCGCAGGCTATAATGAGGTCGCCCACGACAAGCCGCCTCACGCCATCGTCCAACTGCTCAAGGCCCTGAACAATCCCTTCATCTATGTCCTGCTGACCCTGGCAGGCATCAGTTTCTTCACCGATTACTGGCTGCCGATCAGCCAGGGCGAAGGCGACGAGGCGGACCTGACCAAAGTCATCATTATCATGACCATGGTTGCCCTGAGCAGCCTGCTGCGGTTCTGGCAGGAATACCGCTCGGCCAAATCCGCCGAAGCCCTCAAAGCCATGGTGCGCACCACCGCAACCGTGCTGCGACGCGGACAAAACGGCAACACCCCGGTGCTGCGCGAAGTGCCGATGCGCGAACTGGTGGCCGGCGACATCGTTCAGCTCAGCGCCGGGGACATGATCCCGGCGGACATCCGCCTGATCGAATCCCGCGACCTGTTCATCAGCCAGGCGGTGCTGACCGGCGAAGCCTTGCCTGTCGAGAAGTACGACACCCTGGGCGACGTCGCACAGAAGTCGGCGACCCGCAGCGCTGCCGATCAATCCAACCTGCTGGACCTGCCGAACATTTGCTTCATGGGCACCAACGTGGTCAGCGGCACGGCCAAAGCGGTGGTGGTCGCAACCGGCCCGCGTACCTACTTCGGCTCGCTGGCCAAAGCGATTGTCGGTTCGCGGGTGCAAACAGCCTTCGACCGCGGGGTGAACAGCGTCAGTTGGTTGTTGATCCGCTTCATGCTGGTCATGGTGCCGATCGTGTTCCTGCTCAACGGCTTCTCCAAGGGCGACTGGAGTGACGCGTTCCTGTTTGCGCTGGCAGTCGCGGTCGGCCTGACCCCGGAAATGCTGCCGATGATTGTCAGCGCCAACCTGGCCAAAGGCGCGATGGCCATGGCCAAGCGCAAAGTGGTGGTCAAGCGCCTCAATGCGATCCAGAACTTCGGTTCGATGGACGTGCTGTGCACCGACAAGACCGGCACCCTGACCCAGGACAAGATCATCCTTGAGCACCACGTCGACAGCAACGGCCGGCGCGACGACACGCTCCTCGAACTGGCGTGGCTCAACAGCCATCACCAGAGCGGTCTGAAAAACCTGATGGACCAGGCGGTGGTGCAGTTCGCCAACGCCAATCCAAAATTCAGGGTGCCGTTTGCCTACAGCAAGGTCGATGAGTTGCCGTTCGACTTCGTCCGTCGGCGCCTGTCGATCATCGTCAAGGACAGCCGCGACGATCACCTGATGGTGTGCAAAGGCGCGGTCGAGGAAATGCTGAGCATCGCCAGCCACATTCACGAAAACGGCACGGTCGTGGCGCTCGATGCACAGCGCCGCAAAGACCTGCTGGCGCTGGCCAACGAGTACAACGAGGACGGTTTCCGGGTGCTGCTGGTCGCCACCCGCGAGATCCCGAAAGCGCAGAGCAAAAACCAGTACAACACCGCGGATGAGCGCGAGCTGGTGGTTCGCGGCTTCCTGACCTTTCTCGATCCACCGAAGGAAACCGCGGGCCCGGCGATTGCCGCGCTGCGCGACATGGGCGTGACCGTCAAGGTGCTGACCGGCGACAACGCCGTGGTGACTTGCAAGATCTGCCGCGAAGTCGGGCTGGAACCCGGTACGCCGCTGCTCGGGCCAGACATCGAGAACATGGACGACACCACCCTCAAGCTGCGGGTCGAAGAACGCACGGTATTCGCCAAGCTGACGCCGCTGCAAAAGTCCCGGGTGCTCAAGGCGTTGCAGGCCAATGGTCACACCGTGGGCTTCCTCGGCGACGGCATCAACGACGCCCCTGCCCTGCGCGATGCCGATGTCGGCATTTCGGTGGACAGCGGCACCGACATCGCCAAGGAATCGGCCGACATCATTCTGCTGGAGAAGAGCCTGATGGTGCTGGAGGAAGGCGTGCTCAAGGGCCGCGAGACCTTCGGCAATATCATGAAGTACCTGAACATGACCGCCAGCTCCAACTTCGGCAACGTGTTCTCGGTGCTGGTGGCCAGTGCGTTCATTCCGTTCCTGCCGATGCTGTCGATCCATCTGCTGCTGCAAAACCTCATGTACGACATCTCTCAGTTGTCGCTGCCGTGGGACAAGATGGACAAGGAGTTCCTGCGCAAACCACGCAAGTGGGACGCGAAAAACATTGGCCGTTTCATGCTGTGGATCGGGCCGACCTCATCGGTCTTCGACATCACCACTTTCGCCCTGATGTGGTACGTGTTCGCCGCCAACAGCGTGGAAATGCAGGGCCTGTTCCAATCCGGCTGGTTCATCGAGGGGCTGCTGTCGCAGACGCTGGTAGTGCATATGTTGCGCACGCAGAAGATTCCGTTCTTCCAGAGCACGGCGGCGTTGCCGGTGATCCTGATGACCGGGTTGGTGATGGCGCTGGGTATCTACATTCCGTTCTCGCCACTGGGTACTTTGGTCGGCCTGCAACCGCTGCCGTGGGCGTACTTCCCTTGGCTGGTGGGCACCCTGCTCAGCTACTGCGTGTTCGCGCAGATCATGAAGACGATCTACATCCGCCGCTTCAAGCAGTGGTTCTGATGGCCTGAGCCCCCGGAGTACGGGGGCAAACCCAAATCACCTGAACACCACAATCCCCTGTAGGAGCGAGTCTGCTTGCGAGGCAGTGGATCACTCAACATTGATGTTGGCTGACAGTCCGCTATCGCGAGCAGGCTCACTCCTACAGGGGAATGCGCTTAACCCTATCGAAAAGGGAGAGTCCTGATGTCGGGAACGACTCTACTGATCAACCTCGCAGGCTCCATCGCACTCTTGCTGTGGGGCACTCACATGATTTCTTCAGCGTTGTTGCGCGGCTTCGGCACGCCGCTGCGCCAGTGGCTGGGCCACAACTTGAACAACCGCTGGATGGCGCTGCTGTCGGGTATCGGCATCACCGGCATCCTGCAAAGCAGCACCGCCGTCAGCCTGATGGCGACGTCGTTTACGGCCGCCGGGACCCTGGGCCTGGCGCCGGCGCTGGCGGTAATGCTCGGCGCCAATATCGGTTCGACCCTGGTGGTGCAACTGCTCAGCGTCGACGTTTCAATCCTCACACCCATCGTGTTGCTCGCGGGTTTGATGGTGTTCCGGCTGCGCGATGATTCACGCTACGAAAGCGTCGGCTGTGCGCTGATCGGCCTGGGGCTGATGTTGTTGGCCCTGCGCATGCTCGGCTCAACCCTGGCGGACGTCGAAGGCACGCCGGTCTTCCAGCTGATCATGCAGAGCCTGGACGGCGATCTGCTGATTGCGTTGCTGGTGGCGCTGATCCTCACCTGGCTGTGCCATTCCAGCGTGGCGGTGGTGTTGCTGATCGTCTCGCTGGCCGCCACCGGCCTGCTGTCGGGAACCACCCTCGTCGCGCTGGTGCTCGGGGTGAACATTGGCGGTGCGCTGCCTTCGGTGATCAATGCCGGTTCGAGCGTCGGCCGGCGCTTGCCGCTGGGTAATCTGCTGGTGCGTGCGGTCGGTGCTCTGGTGGTGTTGCCGTTTGCCGGGCTGCTGGCCGAGCTGAAGCTGGAGCCGTCGGTGTTGGTGGTGTCGCTGCACAGCGGTTTCAATCTGCTGCTGGCGCTGGTGTTTATCGGCCTGACCGATGTGCTCGCCAAAGGGCTGACCCATCTGCTGCCGGCCCCCGAGCGGGATGTCGACCCGGGCATGCCGCACTACCTCGACGAAGCGGGTCTGGAAGTGGCCAACATCGGCCTGTCCAACGCCGCCCGGGAAGCGTTGCGCATGGCCGACATGCTCTCGGCAATGCTCGGCCGCCTGGTGCAGCTGTTCCACACCTCGGTGCCCGCCTGCGCCGATGAAGTGCGACGCGTCGATCAGTCTCTGGACCTGCTGGGCGCGGCCATTCGGGCTTACCTGGCGGACATCGGCAAGGAAGGCATCAGTGACAGCGATGCCGATCGTTCCCAGGAAATCCTGCTGTTCGTGATCAACCTCGAACATGCCGCAGACATTCTTTCCAGCAGCCTGACGCAGTTGGCCATGCGCCGCTTGCGCCGTGGCGAACAGTTCTCGGCGTTCGAGCTGGGCAACATCGCGCCGCTGCACGACGCGCTGCTGGAAAGCCTGAGCCTGGCGATCACCGTGTTTCTGCGTGAAGACATTCCCACCGCGCACCACTTGATCCATCGCAAGGAGACGGTCAGAAGGCTCGAAGCGCACGCCAGCCGCGAGCACTTTCGCAAGTTGCAGGAAGACAAGAACACCTGGGCGGAGTCCGGCGACATCTTCCAGCGGGTCCTGCGCGATTACCGCCGCGTGCATCACCACATCGCCGCCCTGGGCTATCCGCTGCTGGAGCGTGCCGGCGAGCAACCGGTCGAGAGCACCGACCTGACCAAGGAGAATTCCTCATGCGCCTCTTGATCTGCGCGGGCCGCTATTACGCCGACAGCCGTCTGTGCCGACGGGTCCTCGACGCCTTCCAGCGCCTGCACCCCGTGCGTGTGCTGATCCATGGTGGCAATCAATACCTGGGCGGTGACATCGAAGAGTGGGCCCGGGAACACGGCGCCGACATCGTGCGCTACCCGCCCAACTGGCAGCGCCACGGCAAGTTGGCTGAACGCCTGCGCAACCACTTCATGTTGCTCGACAGCCGACCTGACGTGGTGATCGCCCTGCCCGGCGGCGAAGACACCGAAGAGTTGGTCGCCCGGGCCCGGACGGCCGGCTTGCAAACCCTATCGGTAGAGGATCGGGGGCTGACCGCCGCCGCCATCAAATAACTTCGAGATAAACTTCATGCAAAACCCCACTCGTCTATTCGCGTCCTTCGTGCGCAGCCTGCCAGCCGCTCAAGGCCGGCGCCTGCGCCGCAATCTGTTGTTCGTCAGCCTCACTCTGAGCCTGATTGCGGTGCTCAGCATCATCTCCAAAGCCAACGCTGCCGGCGGTGCGTATACGGTGGATGACGCCGGAATCAATGCGCCCGGCGAATGCAACATCGACGCCTGGTATCAAAAAGGTCGGCACGGCTCATCCAGCAGCGTGGTGTCACAGGACTGCACGTTCAAAGGCCTGCCCAACGTGCAACTCGGTGCCGCCGTGCAGCACGACCGCGACGACGGGGATTCGGAAACCCGGTTGAGCCCGCAATTCAAGGCGCAAATTTTCTCCCGGGAAGACCTTGGCCTTGAGTTGGCGCTGGCGGGCTCGACTCACTTTGCCTTCAATCGGGCCCACGCCTTCGATGGCGTCGACCTGAACCTGCCCTTCACCTACCAACCTTTCGAAACCCTGCGCCTGAACCTCAATGCCGGCTGGACCCATGCCTATGACGATGGCGAGCAAAACCATCGCTGGACCTGGGGCACCGGCGTCGAATACGACCTGGCCCGTTCCCTGACGCTGATTGCTGAACGCTACGGCCAGCAAGGCGGCGAACAGGCATGGCAGGCCGGGCCAAGGTTGCATGTCGGTGAGCGCATCGACGTCGATCTGGTGGTGGGCCGCAACCTGACGGGGGAACGGGATCAGTGGCTGACCACCGGAGCAACGCTGCGGTTTTGAACGATTAGGTGCGGATAACGCATCCACAGGGAACTCCTGACGTTCGCCAGGCATCCTAAATGATGAAGTACTCCTTTTTTTGCTTCACGCTTCAGAGGACATTGCTATGCGCCGTCTGATTATCATCTCCTCATTCATGTTGTGTTTGCCCTTCGGTTCGGCCTTCGCCAAAGTGGACGCCGGCGATGTCGCCACCTCTGCGGGGGTTTCCGCATCACTGTACTCGACGTTCAAGGACCACAAACTGGCGATTCCCGCCCGTGATGACGCCTCCAGCTTCGTTGCCAGTGGCGGTACGATTCGCGGTGTGTACCTGGAGTCGGTGTTGAATCAGATTCGCCAGGAAAATCCCGGACTCAAAGCCAGCGACGAAGAGCTGGCCAGAGCCATCCTCATCCACGAAGGCGTTGCTGCTGGCCAATGAAGGATTAAAAGGTAACGGTGGGGCTCGCGACAGCCGGATAGTCTCCAGCCCTGCCCCTTTGCTTCACCCCGCGGACAAGCGCGCCCACCCGGCCACCAGCTGCGCGCTGATGCTGACGCCGCCACACACCACAATCACCACGTCATGGGCTTCGGCGATCGCCGGATGGTCAAGATAGGCCACCGCCAATGAAACGCCGCACGCCGGTTCGACCAACTGGCGCAGGTCGTTGGCGTAACGCACCACGCCCATGATTGCCTCGTCATCACTGAGCACCACGCATTCGTGAGGAAAGTCGCGGATGTGCTGCACCGGCCACGCGGCCACTTTCGCAGCGCCCAGCGATGTCGCGACGGTGTCGATACGCGGCAGCCTGACGGGATGTCCGGCCTCGATGGCGGCGGCAAAGGAGGCCGCGCCTCGGGTTTCGCAGGTGATGATCCGGCAGTCCATGCGATGGTGCCGGATCAAACCTGTCAGCAACCCCGCCAGTAATCCGCCGCCTCCTACCGACGTCACCAGCGCATCGACTTGAGGGCAATCCTCGAGGACTTCATCAATCAGGGTGCTGTGCCCTTCCCACAGCACGGGATGATCGAAGGCGGGCACGTACTCGGTATCCGCATCCTGTGAAAGCGCTTTGGCCCGTTGGTTGGCCTCGTCCCAGACCTTACCGTGAACGATGACCTCGGCGCCGGTTTTCCTGATCCTGGCACGGGTGGTTTCCGGGGTGGTGTGCGGCACAATAATGCAGGCTTTCAGCCCGAGGGCAGCGGCGGCCATGGCGGTGGCAAAACCGGCGTTGCCGCCGGAAGGACAGACGACTTTGCTTTTGCCTTGGTCCTTTGCCTGACTGCACAGAAGGCCCATGCCGCGTAATTTGAACGAGCCGCTGGGTTGCAGGTTTTCCAGCTTGAGCCAGATGCGCCGGGTCGGCGTTGACAAGCCAGGGTGCAGAATCAAAGGCGTTCTGATGTGAAGCATTGTGTGCTCCCTTGGCAGCACCGGCCTGTCGAGGTTTCGGCGAGCCGGTGATGAACGATCCTTCTCCAAGCTTAGTTCACCCTGCCCCAGGGCTATCGGTTTACCGGTAGCGCGGTGCCGACGATGAGTGGCCGAACGAGCCTGACAGCACTTGGCGCTGGGCTTCGTAAACGTCCCATTTATCAGCCTCGTGCAGGCCCGGGATGGTCACCACTTCACCCTTCGCCAGGCCGACCAGCGCCGCATCGACCATGTCCTCGGCGGACATCACGATCTCTTGTGGCAGGTTTTCCACCGGGTTGCCGGCCTCGCTCCAGAAATCCGTGGCAGTTGCGCCGGGCAACACCGCCTGAACGCGTATGCCTTTGTCGGCCAGTTCGTGGTGCATCGATTGGCTCAAGCCCAGCACGAAAGCCTTGGTACCGCCGTAAACGCCGTTGAGGATTTCTGGAGCGATTGCGACGATGGAGGAAATGTTGATCACGGTGCCGGTGCCCCGCGCGACGAAGCCGGGCACCACGGCATAGGACAGACGCATCAGCGCGGTGACATTGAGGCTGATCATGGCGTCCATGTCGTCCACCGGGCTGCCGAGCAACGGCATCACGCCACCAACACCGGCATTGTTGACCAGCAAGGTGATGCTCGCGTCGTTGCGCAGAATGCTTTCAACCCGTAGCAGGCCGGCTTTGTCTTTGAGGTCGGCAGCAACCACTTCCACGGCGCGGCCGGTTTCGTTGCTCAGATGATTGGCCAAAGCGTTGAGTTTGCCCTGGCTGCGGGCGACCAAAATCAGGTCGTAACCCTGCCGGGCGAGACGGTCGGCGTAGACCGCGCCAATGCCCGAAGAAGCGCCAGTGATCAGTGCAGTGCCTTTGGATGAAAGAGCCATGTTCAATTTCCTTCACAGTGAGGCGATAAGGTCGCCGGGTGTGAACTGTTATAAATTGACTGACGCTCGTCTCAAATGACGTTTAAAGTACGTTTTTCGGACATTGGCTTTTGAGGGCACCATCATGACTTCCGTGGCGTTCGTGGTTTTCGAGGGGTTCCAGTCCATGGCGTTGGCGGCGATGCCGGTGTTCGAGTACGCCAACTTCAGCGCTGGCGAAGCGCTTTACGAGGTCAGCGTGATCTCTGAGGAGGGTCGCTCCCTGCGGGCTTCCGGCGGTTTGAGTGTCGGCACCCAGGCGTTTGATGAGCGGGTGTTCGACACGGTCATCGTGGTCGGCGGCGATTCGATTCTCGAGCAGGCGCCCGAGGGTGTGTTGGCGTACCTGCGCGACAGCGTGAAAACCGCCCGGCGCACCGCGTCGATCTGCTCGGGGGCATTCGTGCTGGCCCAGGCCGGCCTGCTCGACGGACGGCGGGCCACCACGCATTGGGCCTATGCGCGGGACCTGCAAGCGCGGTTTCCCTCGATCAAAGTGGAAGATGATCGTATTTACGTAGTCGACGGTTCCATCTGGACCTCCGCCGGCATGACTGCGGGCATCGACCTGGCGCTGGCGATGGTTGAAAAGGATCATGGCGCCGACCTGGCCCGTTCGGTGGCGCAGAAACTGGTGATGTATCAGCGCCGCGCGGGTGGTCAGTCGCAGCATTCGGCCTTGCTGGAACTGGAGCCCAAATCCGACCGCATTCAGACCGTCCTCGGCTACGCCCGGGAACACCTGACATCGGCGTTATCGGTGGAGCAACTGGCGGAAGTGGCACGTCTCAGCCCACGGCAATTCAGCCGCACCTTCCGCGCCGAGACCGGGCAGTCCCCGGCCAAGGCCATCGAAAATCTGCGCCTGGAGGCGGCGCGGCAAATGCTCGAGCGCGGACGGCTGACCCTCGATCAGATCGCCGCCGAGGCCGGCTTCACCGACCGCCGCCGCATGCGCGAAGCCTTCCTCCGGGCGTTCGGCCAACCGCCGCAGGTCATTCGGCGTAATGCCAGGTTGCAGATGACGGCGTGAGCGTCAGCGCGGGGGAAGCGCTGCTCGCAGGTCGACCGTTTTATACATCGGCATTAATCGCAGGGCCACGCCATCGGCCTGGGCCAGCGGCATCAACCTTGGCATCGCCACCTCGAAGGGGTCCATCCACGCAGGCATCGGGGACGACCCCTCGTCGAGCGGCTCGAAAAAATCATCCCAGTGAATCGGAATCACCAGCCCCTTCCAGGGTTTTCTCGCAGACCCGATTCAAACGGTCCATGCACCTCTGCTTTTGCCTGACCGAAACGTTTCCTGACGCCAGCCCAAACCGGCGAATCGGCATGAACATCTACACTGAAGACATCGGTGCAAAGCGGGAATGGGTGCCCATGAAAATCTCGGCCAGGCTGGCGTTTTTCGCCATCGTCTCCACCCTCGCCTACCTCGGTCTCGCGGTGTGGGGAATGGGCGGGTTTGCGGCGTTCTTCACCCATGCGCCGCTGGTGGTCGTTGTTATCGCCACCTTGGTAATGGTCGTTGCCTCGTTGTTCACCGAGGTTAATCTGAGCCCAGGGGAACGTGAGGACCGGGCCAACCGCTGGGTGCTGCCGGCATTCGGCGTCATAGGACTGTTGAGCGGGTACCTGCCGGCCTACACCGACCGCATCGACTTCTGGACCTTCGGCGGTGAAGGCGTGCGCTGGGTGGGGGCATTACTGTTCATTCTCGGCGGCGCGCTACGGCTGTGGCCGGTGTTTGTGCTGGGCAAGCGGTTTAGCGGGTTGGTGGCGATTCAGCCGGGGCACAGTCTGGTGACCGAAGGGATTTACCGCCGCTTGCGCAACCCCAGTTACCTGGGGATGTTGGTCATCGCCGTGGGCTGGGCGCTGGCGTTTCGCTCGGGGGTCGGGCTGTTGCTTGCGGCGCTGACGGTAATTCCGCTGATTGCGCGGATTCATTCGGAAGAGGCGTTATTGAAGGCGCAGTTCGGGAATGAATATGAGGCTTATTACGCCCGGAGTTGGCGGTTGATCCCCGGGATTTATTGAACCTGCACAGTCCCAATGTGGGAGCCTGCTCGCGATAGCGTCGGCACATCCAGCCTCTGTTTGACTGAAAGACCGCTATCGCGAGCAGGCTCACTCCCACATTAGAGTGGGTGCAGGCGGATATGGTTATCGGGAGCCACTTGCGCCGCAACGGAGTCATAGCCGGCCAATGTCGCATGCACCGTCTGAATCGGATGGTCATGAGTCGAGGTGATGATCACAAGGTCCGCCCCTGCCGCCTCCGCCGCCAGAATGCCCACGGCGGCATCTTCAAAGATCAGACAGTCAGTCACCTCGAGGCCTAGCCGTTGAGCCGCCAGGCGATAGCCCGCTGGGTCCGGTTTGCCGGCGCTGACGTCTTCGGCGGTGACCATAACATCGGGTTCGGGAATCCCTGCTGCCGCCATCCGGCGCACCGCCAGTGCTCGCGGTGCCGAGGTGACGATGGCCCATTGATTCTTGGGCAGGGACCTGAGGAAGTTCGCCGCACCGGCCACTTCGACCACCCCCTCCACGTCCTCGATTTCCGCTTCGGTGATCCAGTCGGCTTGGGCCTTGGCATCCACCCCGGACAACGCCAGACGATTAATGGTGTCGATGGCGCGGGCGCCGTGAATGGTCGGCAGAAAGGACTCGACATCCACGCCGTGCTGCAAGGCCCAAGTGGTCCAGATCCGCTCCGCGGCGGCGATGGAATTGAGGACGGTGCCGTCCATATCGAACAGGAACGCGCGATACGGGGTCTTGAAAACGGAGTTGTGGGCAGACAAGGATAAGCTTCCTTCGTGTGTCAGGCAGGTCCGTTAATGTACACGAGCGACACTTACTGTCGCGACTTGAAGGCCGCCTCGACACAATCCAGCAGTTGTCCCAACGCCCAGGGTTTCTTGATGAACGACACCTTATGCCGGACCCCGGAGGATTTGGGAGTTTCAAAACCGGACATGATCATGATCGGCTTGCCGGGCCAGCGATCGCCGAACTCATTGGCCAGATCCGCGCCGTTCCGCTTTCCGGGCATGGTGATGTCCGTCAACAACAGACCGACCTCGTTGGCGTGTTTTTTCAGGTATTCCGATGCGGCATCCGCGCTGACTTGCGGTTCAACCATGAAACCTTCTTCCTGAAGAATTTCACAGAGAAACTCAAGAATAAGCGGGTCATCTTCAACCACCAGAATCAACCTGCCAGGAAGCTGCTCGCCCGCCGTCGGTGTTGGACACATGACTTTGCCACTCCCTGATTACCTAATGAATTCGCAGGCTCAAAACCGCTGCCTACAGGTATGAGCAGCGGATCTGCAGGAAATTCATTTTTGATACACCGAGGCGATAAATCAGGCGTCCTGCAGAATCAGATCGGCCCCCTTCTCTGCCACCATCAACACGGCCGCATGGGTATTGCCGGACGTCACGTTAGGAAAAATGGACGCATCGACAATGCGCAAGTTGTCTAATCCATGAACTTTAAGGCGTTTGTCGACCACCGACCGCTGCTCGTCCGTGCCCATCGCACAGGAGCCGCACAGGTGATAAATCGAACCGCTGTTTTCTCGAAAATACTGCAGCATCTGTTCGTCACTTTCGATGGCGGGCCCCGGCAATACTTCCTCGACCGTGATGCCTTTGAGTGCGGGGGCCTGCATGATTTTGCGCATCAAGCGGCTGCCCTGAATCACTTCATCGATGTCCTTTTGCGTGCTCAGGTAATTTGGATCGATCAGCGCCGCGTCCCGAGGATTTTTTGAAGCAATCTCGATGTGGCCCCGACTGGTCGGACGGCAGGGGTTAAAGCACAACAGGAAGCCGGAGTAGGGTTCGGGCTTGAGGCTGGCTTTGTTGTTTTTCGGAATCTGGTACGAAAGCGGGTTGAAGTACAGCTGCAAGTTCGGGTTGGCCTGCTGTTCATTGCCACGAAAGAACCCACCCGCCTGATTGACGCTCATTGCCAATGCGCCCTTACGGGTGAACAGGTATTTCAAACCCAGCTTGAACTGGCCGAACAACGAACTCAGTTGATCATTGAGCGTTGGGATATTGGCTTTGTAGTAATAACTGGCGCACAGGTGGTCTTGCAGGTTTTGTCCTACCGCTGGCAAGTGCTTGATCAACGGAATGTTGTGCCTGGCCAGCAGCGCCTGATCGGCAACACCGGACAATTGCAGAATCTTCGGAGTGTCCACGGCGCCGGCACAGAGGATGACTTCCTTGTTCGCGGTAAAGGTCCGCACCACGCCATGCTGGCTAATGGAAATCCCTGTCGCACGGGCGTTATCGAACAGCACTCGATCGACCAACGCATAATGCTCGACCGTCAAGTTCGGTCGACTCAATGCCGGATGCAGGTGCGCAAAACTGCTGGAGCAACGCTGGCCGTTGCGGGTATTGACGTCGTAGATCCCCGAGCCTTCGAACCTCGGCCCGTTGAAATCATCGCTGTGCGGGTAGCCGAGTTCGTCGCAACCTTTGAGGAACACATCGCAAATGGGATGAGTCTGGCCCTTCATCGGCGTAATGCTGATCGGACCGCTGCCGCCGTGATACTCCGTGTCGCCCAGCGGATGGTTTTCCAGTTTACGGAAGTACGGCAGCACGTCCTTGAAGCTCCAGCCTTCATTGCCGTTGGCCGCCCAGTCGTCGAAGTCATGGGCCTGGCCACGGACATAGATCATCGCGTTGATCGAGCCCGAGCCGCCCTGGACTTTTCCGCGAGGCGCATAGATTTCACGGTTGTTCAGCTGTTTTTGCGGCTGGCTGTAGTACATCCAGTTGAAGGTCGGGTTGTAATACATTTTGGCGAAGCCAACCGGGATCTTGAACCACAGGGAACTGTCCTTGCCGCCGGCCTCCAGCAACAGTACCGAGTGTTTGCCCGAAGCCGAGAGCCGATTGGCGAGGATGCAGCCTGCGGCGCCAGCGCCAGCGATGATGTAGTCGTAAGTCATGCACGGTTACCGCGTAAGTCGTTTTACAAAAAGCCGCCCGTCATGGGCGGCAAATCCCGTCAGCCGCGGGCTGGCGATATGTCTTTGACGTCAGCCGGCATCGGCGCCATTTGCAGGTGCAGGCGCTCACCGGTGTAGGGCGAATGCTTGCGCACCACGTCCATGTTCAACTCCACGCCCAGGCCTGGTTCGGTGGACGGAATGATGTAGCCGTCCTCCCATTGCAGCGGCTTGGTCAAGACCTCGGCGTGGAAACCGCCCCAGGTCATGATGCTTTCCTGAATCAGGAAATTCGGCGTACAGGTCGCCAACTGGAAACTGGCGGCGGCACCGATCGGTCCGTTGTAGAGGTGTGGAGCGATTTGGGCGTAATAAGCCTCGGCCATGCTGGCGATTTTTTTCGCTTCCAGCAGACCGCCGCAACGGGCGACGTTCATCTGCAGGATCGAGGCGCCCCCGGCCTGCAGCAGCTTGAAGAATTCGTACTTGGTGGTCAGGCGTTCGCCAGTGGCAATCGGGATGCTGGTCTTGGCCGCGACTTGTGCCATGGCGGCTTCCTGACCTGGCGGCACCGGTTCTTCGAACCACAGCGGATCGTATTTTTCCAGACGTTTGGCCAGGCGAATCGCCGAGGACGGCACCATTTGTCCGTGGGTGCCAAACAGCAGGTCGCACTTGTCGCCCACCGCTTCGCGGATCTTGCGGCAGAAGGTTTCGCAGCGTTCCAGCACTTCCAGGGAAATCTGGTGCCCGGAGTACGCGGTGTAGGGCCCGGCGGGGTCAAACTTCACGGCGGTGAAGCCTTTGTTCATGTTCTCGATGGCGCACTCGGCGGCCAGGTCCGGGTCGTCGTAGTCGTACTCACCTTGGCTGTTGACCGGGTACAAGTAGGTGTAGGAACGCAGGCGTTCGTTGACCTTGCCGCCGAGCAATTCGTACACCGGCTTGTTGGCGGCTTTACCGATGATGTCCCAGCACGCCATCTCCAGGCCGCTGACCACGCCCATCATGGTCAGGTCCGGTCGCTGGGTGAAACCACTCGAGTACGCCTGGCGGAAAAAGCGTTCGATGTGATGCGGGTCGTGGTTGAGCAGGTAGCGTTCGAACACGTCTTCGATGATCGGCAGCATGGCTTTGGGGCCGAAGGTCGCGGCGTAGATTTCACCGACGCCTTCGATGCCGCAATCAGTCTTGAGCTTGACGAACAACCAGTACATGCCGCCGACGTGCGGTGGTGGTACGGCAACGATATGAGTTTCAAGGGCGACGATTTTCATCTCAGGCACCTGTCTTGATTGAAGATTTACGGTTAATACGAGCGCGCAAGGTCAGGGCCGCCAGGGTCCCGAGCAGGCCGACGAAAGCGATGTAGCCGAAATACAGCTTGTAACCAAAGGCGCCGGGGTAATGCTCGGTGAGGTAGCCGTTGATCAAGGGAATGAAGGCGTCGGGCAAGTACCCGACCACCGAGACAATGCCAATGGCCAGGCCGGTGATACGCAGCGGAACGTTGCAGGTGTCGAGAATCGCCCAGTACAGACCACGAATGGCGTAGGTCATCAAGCCGATGAAGATCACAGTGCCGACCAGCAGCCCCATGCTGTTGAGCGCCGGGAATACGATCAGACCGACCATCGCCAGCGTCGCGAGAAACAGCGCCACGATCAGTACCGAAATGTTCGAGAACCTGTCACCCAGCCAGCCTCCGCCGATGCCGCCGATAGGCCGCATCCACAGTTTGATGGTGGTGATGGTGCCGGCCATCACTGCGGTCATGCCGCCGCCTTGCAGGTAATCGGAGAAGCTGTAGGTCGCCCAGAAGATGTGATAGCCGCAGAACACGATGGCGGTGACCAGCCACAGCTCAGGAATTTTCACCAGGGTGGTCAGGTCGCTGAGCAGGTTGTACTTGCCCTTCTCCACCGCCGCCGTGTCTTCCATGGACTTTGGGTCCTTGATCAGTACCAGCACACAGCCGATGGCAATACAGGTGAAGGCATAGAGATAAACCACGTGCTTGAAGCCCTCGGCAGCTGACTCGCCACGGGTTTCGGTGGCGAAGGCAAACAGCCCGAGTGCGATGGTTGCCAGCAAGGCTTCGACCAGCCCGCGACCGCCATCGAGGATGCCGAAGAACCGGCCCTGTTCAGTGTGATGAGCGATCATCTTCACGCGCTTGAGCACCGAGGCCCAGAAGGTCAGGCCGGTGGTCAGGCCCCAGCATCCGAAAATGATCATCAAGCCTGTCATCGACGGCGCAGTGGAATACCAAAGGCCTAATACACCGGTGGCGACCAACGAGAAGAAAATCAGAAAACGTGGTGCGATTCGGTCGGCCAGCCAACCACTGGGCAAATAACTAAGGAGAAAGATCGTGCCCAGCATCGAATACAGATAACCCAGCTCGCTGTGGTTGATCTGGAACACGTCGAGCATGGTGGTCTGGTAGACCTGGCGCAGATACAGAATGGGATAGATCGCGCCGGCGGCCAGCACCAGGAGCATCAGTTGGACGTAACGACTTGCCTTGTCGCTGTGACTTTTTGAACCCGCGTTCGAACCCTGAACAGCGGCAGCAGTGGATGCATGCTTGGACATCTGGAAGACCTCGGGCAGCCCGGTGGTCCGGACGCCCCTGATAATTGTTTTTATAGGTGATGCGTGAGGCGTGTTGCAGGTGGATCAGTACTTCATGACCACAAGACGGGTCTGAGTGAATTCGAGCATGCCGTGCTTGCCGTCATCGCCGCCCAGACCGGAGCATTTCCAGCCGGCGTGGAAGCCCTGGTAAGGATCGGCCGGCGTGCGATTGACGTACAACTCGCCGGCTTCAATGGCGTTGGCGACTTTCATCGTGGTGCGGTAATTCTCGGTGTACAGCACCGAAGACAGGCCGAACTGATGGTCGTTGGCCATGGCCAGCGCTTCGTCGATGTCGCGGTACTTGAGGACCGGCAACACCGGGCCGAAGATTTCCTCTTGAACGATTTCCATGTCCTGGCGGCAGCCGCTGAGCAGCGTCGCCGGATAAAAATGACCGCTGCCTTGCGGGATAAAACCGCCTGTTTCCAGTACAGCACCGTCGGCGATGGCACGTTCGACCATCTGGTGGATGTTCTGCTGCGCACTGGCGCTGACCAATGGCCCCATCAAGCTGGCATCGGTCGCGCGATTGCCGGATTTCACCGCGCCCATTTTGGCTTTGAGCAGTACGAGGAATTCGTCATAAACGCTTTCCTGTACGTAAACCCGCTCTACGGCCGTGCATAACTGGCCACAGTGGGTGGTCTTGGAGGCGACGATTGCAGAAGCGGCGGCTTCCAGGTCGGCGTCGGCCTCAATGATCGCCGGCGTCTTGCCGCCCAGTTCCAGCGACGGCTTGGCAATGTTGGCCTTGCAGTAATCGAGCACGATGCGCCCGGCGTTGACGCTACCGGTCAGGGTGATCAGACCGACAACCTTGTGGGTGCATAAGACAGCGGCCGTGGCGTGATCCATGGTCAGGATATTCACCACACCGTCCGGCAGGCCGGATTGCTGCACCGCCTTGGCGATCTCGAATGCCGAGGTCGGGGTGTTGTTGCTCGGGCGCACGACCACGGTGTTGCCGGCAATCAGCGCCGGGGCGATTTTGCGCAGCAAGGTGTAGACCGGGTAGTTGAACGGAATCAGGCACGCGACCACGCCAATCGGTTCACGGTGCAGGAACAGGTTTTCGTTCGGGCTGTCGCTGGGAATGATCTCGCCTTCGATCCGGCGCGCCCACTCGGCGTGATAACGGGTGATCTGTGCGGCATAACGGGCTTCATTACTGGCGTCGGCGACACTCTTGCCGGATTCGGCAGCCAGGGCTTCACCGATGTGGTCGGCGCAGGCGTCAAGGGCGTCGGCCAACGAACGCAAGTGTTCGGCGCGCTCAATGCTGGTGAGTTTCCCCCAGGATTTCTGCGCGGCGGCGGCCGCGTTGACCGCAGCCGTGGTTTCATCGGCCGTGGCCGCCGAGACGTGCCCCACCAAGGCTTCGGTCGCCGGGTTGTACACCGCGATCAGCGCCTCGCTGGCAGGTTCGACAAAGTGACCGTTAACAAAATTTCGCTCGATTCGCATGTGCATCGCCCATCGTTGTTTTTATCCAGTGCTTGCAGTCTTGGCATCTGAATGGCGTTGAACAAACGATTTATTGAGCGATGTAACATGCTAAAAATGCAGGTTACTCCATAGACGAGTGAGTTTCCCTGCGGGAATCAGCTGGCGGCGGTCGACGGCTCGAGCTGCCTGTGCGCCAACCAGATCTCTTCCTGGAGCCACTGACTGAACACTTGTAATTGCGGCATCAGTGTTTGCTCCGGCCGAGTGACGAGCCAGTAGGATTGATGGCCGTCGACATGCACGTTGAGTACCTGGGTCAACTGCCCGCTGGCCAATTCCGAAGCAACCATGTGCCAGTCGGCGATGGTGATTCCCAGGCCGTCGATCGCCGCGCGGATCGCCAGGTCCAGCAGGTCGAATTCGTACCCGCCCTGGGTGTCGACACCGGTGATACGCGCGGCGTCCAGCCAATGTTTCCAGGTCAGGTAGCGTTGGTCTTCCCGGGCCAGTACATGCAGCAAGGTCAGGCGATTGAGGTCGATGCCCTGCCCGCTCCACTCCCGCGCATACAAGGACGGAGCACACACCGCGATATGGCGCTCCTGGATCAGCAGCGAACTGTCCAGGCCATCCCATTCGCCATCGCCGAACCGGATCGCGCAGTCCAGTGTGCTGGTTTCGGCCAGGCTGTCCTGCAAACGCGTGGTGATGCTTAATTCCAGTTCCGGATGCTTCTCGCGCAGACGCCCCAGACGCGGCATCAGCCAGCGATTGGTGAAGGTGGGAGGCGCGTTGATGTGCAGGCGATTGGAATGGGTTTTCTGCTGGATGCTGCGCACCGTCAGTTCGATTTTGTCGAAGGATTGATGCAGCGCCCGCAGCAAGATCCGACCGGCACTGGTCAGTTCGAGGTGATGGTGTCGCCGCTCCAGCAAACTCTCGTCGAGCTGTTCCTCCAGCTGACGCACCTGGCGGCTGACAGCGCTCTGGGTCACGTTCAACAGCTCGGCGGCGCGGGTGAAGCTGCCCGTGCTGCCGGCCACTTCAAAGGCTTTAAGCGCGTTGAGGCCGGGCATTTTGCGTTTCATGGAAAGGCACTCAATTAGGGTGACAAGACGCAAAGCATCCCATGCCCGCCGCGCATTGTCCTACAGGATTTTCTCAGTAACATGCATTTGGCGAAGGTTCTCTCACATTTTTTATCGTTTGTTCAACGCATCGCTCATCGCAAGACTGGCCGGCATCTCTAATAAAAATAACCGAGAGTGGCCCCATGCATTTCCCTGATTCCCTGCGCCTTAGTCCGTCTTTCCTTGCTTTGCTCTGCTCCTTTGCCGCCCCTGCCATGGCGGTACAGGTCACTGACAACCTCGACCTGGGCGGCGCGATTCGCGCCCGGTGGGATTACGACCCGGATCGCGACATTCAGAAGTTCGGCCTGGACACCGTGTTCCTCAGCGCCAAGTACAACTCCGACACCTGGATCGGCGAGGCTCAATACCGTTTCTACGGGCGCTCCTATCCCTATCAGTACACTAAAGACTATGGCGATATCCAATTCGCCAAACTTGCGTGGGTCGGCTACAAGTTCAACCCCGAGCAGCAAGTGCACGTGGGGCTGGACACCGTGCCATTCGGCTTGCAGCCGTACTTCGGCAGTACCTTCTACGAAACCCTGGGCAACGTTATCGGCCTGGAAGATGTACAACAGATCGGCGCCAGGTACATTCAGCAAAGCGGTGACTGGAACCTGCAGGCTGGCTACTACTTGCGCCCGGCATGGCAAGGCAAAGGCACCAGCAAAGGCGTGACATTCTCCAGCGTAGTGTCCGAGGCAGACAGCTACGTCGCCGACGGCAGCGATAACCAGGAACGCAACACCGTCGTGCTGCGAGTCGCCAAGGCACTGGACCTGGGGCCATGGAAATCCGAAGTCGGGCTCTCCGGTCTGACCTCGTCCCTGGAGAACAAAGACACTCACAATGACGGGCGCCGCAACGCAGTGGCCGTGCATTACCTGGGCAAGAACGGCCCCTGGGGCGTGCAGCTGCAAGCAGCGCGACAGCAGATGTCACCGCGCAATCCGGGGACCGATGAAGTGGTGACGCTGGGTGGTTATGACGGCACCTACAACGTTGCCAGTCGCGGCAATCTGTACGTGGCAGATGTGAGTTATGACGTGGCCGGCAAATACCTGTTCGATCAGGTCAGCGGCGTGAAGCTGTACGTCAACTACAGTGCCTTCGATAAATCCGCCGACGATTTCAAGACCTCGCAACGGGTGATCCTCGGAACTTCGTTCTCACTGAGCAAACTGTGGGTCGCGACGGAGTGGATCTACGGCAAGAACGACCCCTACATCGGAGGCAGCAGCTACACCCAGAGCCTGGGGGCGGGTGGTAGCGACCAGTGGGAAAACCAGCTGTATATGAACATCGGCTATTACTTCTGATCAGGCGTTTTCGGGCGTCTGAGGGCACCCTCGCCAGCCAGCTCGCGCCCACAAGGATCACCGAACCTGTGGGTGCGGGCTCGCCCGCGAAGACGCCCGTCCAGACAACACTTGCATCAGCCCCCTCCTGATAGTCAGATAGGCCGCTCAAACAATCCAAAAATAATAAACCGGCCCGACGTGACACCCGAGGCAGGTGCGGAGCCATCTCCCATGCGACAACTGCCCTCGCTCAACATGCTGCGCGTCTTCGAAGAGGTTGCGCGGCATCGCAGCTTCAGCCAGGCCGCGCTGGGGCTGAACGTCACCCAGGGTGCCGTCAGCCGCCAAATCAAACAACTCGAAGACTACCTCGGCGTAGCGCTCTTTATCCGCACGCCCCAGGGTTTGTCATTGACCGAAGCAGGCATCGCCCTCTCCCCCCACCTGACGGAAGCCTTCGATCATATCGAACGGGCCTTGCAAGCCGTGCGTGTACCCAACCTGCGCCAGCGTCTGCGCATTCTTGCCCCACCCACCTGGGCGACACGCTGGTTGTCGGCGCATCTGCGCGAATTCTGCCAGCGTTATCCGGACATCAGCCTGAGCGTGACCAATCAGACCGGCCACGACAACCTCGCGGACATCGATTGCCACATCCGCTTCGGCCTCGACACCGCCAGTCATTGCAGCAGTCAGTTACTGGTGATGGAACGGCACATCGCGGTGGCCAGCCCGGAGCTCTTCAGCGACGGGCAACCGCCGGACCTGCGCCAATTTCCATTGCTGCACATTTTGCACGACGGCAAGCGATTGAAGGTCTGGGAGAACTGGTTGGCGGCGATGGGACGGGACGATGTGGATGCCGCTCAGGGGCTGGAATTCAGCACCTTGGACCAGGTGATTCACACGGCATTGGCTGGCGGCGGGTTGGCGGTGATTGACCGGCAAATGATCGAGAAGGAACTGGCCCATGGCAGTTTGTTGCCGATCACCCCGGTGGAAGTGGTCGGGCCGTATGGGTATTGGCTGGATGTGGCGAACGACAAGCAAGGATTGTCGAAAGTACGGTTGTTCAGGCAGTGGCTGGAACGGGTCAGTAATCCCTGAGGCCATCGACGTTCCTTGTGGGAGCGAGCTTGCTCGTTCCCACATTGGGACTTTGACCGTCTGTTAAACCGGGGCAACTGCCTTCACTGCCACCGTTGCCCCACCCTCTACCGGACTCTGCGCCTTGCACGCCTGGCTCAGCGTCAACGATTTAGTCTCCGGCGCCCAAGCCCAGGACAGCAACGCACCCAGCGCCAGAATCGCCGCCAGAATGCCCATCGTCGGGCTCAGGCCAATCCCCGCTACGCTCACCGGCAACAGGAACGTACTCACTGCCGAGCCCAAACGGCTGACCGCGGTCGCCAGGCCAATCCCGCTGGCCCGCACTTCGGTGGGAAAGCTCTCGGCCGGGAACACGCCCACCAGGTTGCTGACCGCGGACAACACCAGGGTAAACAAGCCAAACACCAACACCATCAAGAACGCAGCGCTACTCGGCAACACCGCCAACCCGAACAACGCAACGGCCAGAATAATGAACGAGTTGATCAGGAACCCCCGGCGGGAGAATTTGATCGTGCACCAGATCCCGATCAGCGCACCGAGGATCAGCAGCATGTTCAGCATCAGTTCGGTGCCAAAACCTTCGGCCAGGCCCATTTTCTGCAGAATCGACGGCAGAAAGGTGTAAATGGCGAAGTACGGCATCACGATGCAGACGAAGAACAGGCAATTGAACGCGGTGCGTTTGCGGTATTCACGGCTGAACAGCACGGCGTAGCCGGAACGGGTTTCGGTGGATCGGGTTTCGTCGAGTTCAATGTTGTCGCCCAAGTGCTTCTTGACGATCGCTCGTGCCTCGGCGATTCGGCCCTGATTCACCAACCAGCGCGGCGACTCTGGCGTGCCAATGCGGGCAATTAGGATCAACGCTGCCGGAATGGCCGACGAAGCCAGCATCCAGCGCCAGGCATCGTCGCCCAGGCTGAGCATGGCGGTGCCGACGAATGTCGCAGCGACGTATCCGAAGGTCCAGATCACGCTGAATGATCCCAGCAGCACACCGCGATGTTTCTTCGGTGCAAACTCGGCCAACATGGCGTGACCGACGCTGAAATCACCGCCCAACCCGATGCCGATCAACACTCGGCAGAGAAATAACCCCATCGCCGTTTCCGCATAGAACTGCATCAAAGAAGCGAGGGTGATCAGCACGAAGCTGACCAGGAAGATTTTCTGCCGCCCCACTTTGTCGGAAATCCAGCCGAAAAACAGACTACCGAGAAACAGCCCGATCAAGGCCGAAGCACCGATCAACCCTTGCCAGAACGCATCAAGCTGCATCTGTGGACTGAGCAATGTGAATGCAATACCGATCAGGCCAAGGATGTAGCCATCGGTAAAGTGCGCGCCGAAGGTCAGGCCGGCGATTTTCAGGTGAAAGCGCCCGATGGGCAGGTCGTCGATTTTTGTTGGTTGAACGGACATGTGCGTCTCCCATTGTTGTTATTGACGGAGAAATGAAACCGTTAACTTGTGTGGGCGCGAGCCCGCTCGCGCCCACAGGAGTTTGAGACCTTAAAGGCCACCCATCAGCAGGTATTTGATTTCCAGGTAGTCATCCAGACCGTACTTCGAACCCTCACGCCCCAGGCCCGATTCCTTGATGCCACCGAACGGCGCCACTTCCGTGGAAATGATCCCTTCGTTGATTCCGACCATGCCGGCTTCCAGGCCTTCGGCCATGCGCCAGACGCGGCCGATATCGCGGCTGTAGAAATAAGCCGACAAGCCGTAGGGCGTGTCGTTGGCCTTTTGCAGCACTTCGGCTTCGTCCTTGAAGCGGAAGCACGCCGCCACCGGCCCGAAGGTCTCGTCCTGGGCGATGAGCATGTCGCTGTTGGCTTCGGCGAGGATGGTCGGCTCATAAAATGTGCCTCCGAGCGCGTGGCGACGGCCACCGCACAACAGCTGGGCGCCCTTCTCCAAGGCATCGCCGACATGCAGTTCGACCTTCGCCAGCGCCGCAGCGTTGATCAACGGACCTTGTTCGGTTTCACCATCCAGTGCGCTGCCAACGCGCATGGCCGCCACGGCTTCGGCGAGTTTGCCGGTGAAGGCTTCGTACACGCCGTCCTGAATGAAGAAGCGGTTCACGCAGACGCAGGTTTGCCCGGTGTTGCGAAATTTCGAGGCCATGGCGCCTTTCACGGCCGCGTTCAGGTCGGCGTCGTCGAAGACAATGAACGGCGCGTTGCCACCCAGTTCCAGAGAGACTTTTTTCAGGGTGTCGGCGGCCTGGCGCATCAGCAGTTTGCCGGTGCGGGTGGAGCCGGTGAAGGACAGCTTGCGCACAATGCCGGAGGCTTGCAGTGCCCCGCCAATCGCGACCGCGTCACCAGAAACAACGTTAAACACACCGGCCGGTATGCCCGCCTGCTCGGCCAATACGGCCAGGGCAAACGCCGACAAAGGCGTTTCTTCCGAGGGCTTGAGAATCATCGTGCAACCCGCCGCCAATGCTGGGCCGACTTTGCGGGTGACCATGGCCAGCGGGAAATTCCACGGGGTGATTGCCGCGACCACGCCAATGGCTTCCTTGACCACGATGATCCGCGCGTCTGCCTTGTGGCTCGGTATAACGTCGCCATAGGCGCGCTTGGCTTCTTCAGCGAACCACTCCAGAAAGCTTGCGGCGTAGACGACTTCGCCCATGGCTTCAGCCAGCGGTTTGCCCTGTTCGCGACTGAGCAACGTGGCCAGGTCCTTCTGGTTGCTCAACATCAACTCGCTCCAGCGCTTGAGCTTCTGGCTGCGCTCCTTGGCGGTCAATTTGCGCCAGGCAGGCAAGGCACGATTGGCGGCGTCGATGGCCAGGCAAGTTTCCTCTGCTCCGGCTTTTTGTACGTCGGTGATTAACTCCCCGTTCGCCGGGTTGAAAACCGGGTAAGTCGGACCATCGCTGGACCACTGGCCGTCGATGTAATTGCCGTTACGGATCAGTGCGCTCATGCCACAGCCTCGGTCAGATTGAAGCGTTCCAGACCTGGACGGGCCGAACGCAAGATGCGCTTGCCGGCGGTGTAATCGTTGATCACGTCGCACGGGGTGTAGTTGCGTTCCAGTTCCTGCAGTTCTTCGGCGTCAAGCCTGGTCTCCAACGCCGCCAGGGCACTGTCGAACTGTTCAGTGGTGTCGGCGCCCACGAGCATGCAATCCACGCCCGGATGGTTGGCGACCCAGGCCTGCGCGATCTGGGCGTTGGATACACCACGAGCACGGGCCACACGTTGTACCGAATGCGCGATCTGGAACGAGGCTTCGTCGCTGTACATCTGTTGGGTAAAGAAGTCGGTCTGGTTGCGGGTCGATTGCACATCACCGGTCAACAACCCGCGAGCCAAAGGACTGAACACCGAGACGCCCAGGCCCTGATCGCGGCAGAACGGAATCATCTCGCGCTCTTCTTCGCGGTAAGCGCAATTGAGCTGCAGCTGCATGTTGATCGGCTTGACCCAACCATTGCGCTCGCAAGCCATGAGGATCTTTGCAAGTTGCCCGGTAAGCATGGTCGACACGCCGATGTAGCGGGCCTTGCCGGAACGCACGATGTCGTTCATGGCGCTCATGGTTTCTTCGACCGGGGTGTTCACATCGAAGTAATGCAGCATGAATACATCGACGTAATCCATGTTCAGACGCTTTAACGAGGCATCGATGCTGTCCATGATGTGCTTACGCGAATGACCGCTGGCGTTGATCCCGGTGCGGGTGCCGTAACCGACTTTGGTGGTGATCACCAGGTCTTCGCGACGGGCCAGGCGCTTGACGATACGCCCGACCACTTCCTCGCCGACACCGGCAGAATAGAAGTCGGCGAGGTCAATGAAATTCACGCCGTTGTCCAGCGCGTGCGCAACGATCGGCTCGCTTTTCTTCTCATCGAAGATCCACGGTTTCCAATCCGGGGTGCCCATGTTCATAGTGCCCAGGCACAGGCGGGAGACTTGCAGGCCAGAGTGGCCCAGACGAATGTATTGCATGGCGCGGACCTCAGGCTTTTGGCGTGTAGAAAGGGTTGCTGATGTGATTGACCACGTCCGCCAGTTGCGCGGTTTCCGGCTTGCCGGTCAGCGCGGCACGGATCGCCGTGCGGCAGGCGTTATAGTTGTTCAGGTAGACCGCATCCAGGTCATCACAGGCCGGGTTGACCCAGTTCGCGGTGACGATCGCCCACTCGTTTTCGGCCTCCGGTGGCAAGGTGCCGTCGAGCAGTGCTTCCAATACGGCCTTGGCAATCCCGGCCTGCGATGCACCCCATGTGGCGTTACCGTGCAAGTCGCTGTTGATCGCGGCTTTGTTGACGTAGAGGGTCATCGGTTTGACCGGAATATTGGGCTGCGCGATGACCATGAAGGGGCAATGTCCCTGGCTTGGCGACGCTAGGCTGTTGGCAAACGCCTGCCCCGCCGGCCCGTTGCGCGGACCGATCAGAATGTTGATGTGCGCGGCGTTGACGCCCGGACCTTCGAAACCTTCACCGATGTACAGATCGAGTTCTTTCATGGGGTTATTTACTCTTCAGAGATAGAGGTTGAGCACAGATGCACGCCGACCGTCGCGGCCGCGTGACAACAGGCGGGAATTGAAGAGCGCAGGACGTGACAATGAGGATGAGTCATGGGGGCAAACGCTCTTTTTGTTGTTGATGAGCTGTGTTTGCGATTTTTTAACACTGGCAGGTTGAGCGGCCGTAACCATTAAAAGTCATGAGGGCATGAGGTTTGGTAATACCCGGCAGAACTGCGGCGCAATTGTGTTTAAAATGCCGCCCCCACCCATTGCTGGCCCCTGCCCGATGAACGCTGACGCTCTCTCCCCCCTTCACGACCATTTGCTGACCGCCCTGGCCGATGCTCCCGCGGAAACCCGCCGGCTGTTCCATGGTCGGGGCCGGTGCTGGCCCGGGCTGGAGCAATTGACCGTCGACTGGCTGCAAGGGGTGGTGCTGGTGTCGCTGTTCAAGGAGCCTGAAGCGGCGCAGCTGGAAGATTTGAAGCGGTTGCTGATGACGGTCACGGAATCGGCGCAGTGGCAACAATCAGGGGCGCACACCCTGTTGCTGCAACACCGCTACCTGCTGCAAAGCACCACCGAATGGCTGCTTGGGGAAGCGATCGAGGAATTGATCATCACCGAGGGTGGCCTGCGTTATCGGGTGGACCTGGGCCGCAAGCAGAACACCGGGTTGTTCCTCGACATGCGCTACGGCCGCGACTGGGTGCGGGCCAATGCCGCAGGCAAGCGCGTGTTGAATCTGTTCGCCTACACCTGCGGCTTTTCGGTCGCCGCCATCGAGGGAGGCGCCGAACACGTGGTCAACCTGGACATGTCGAGCCCGGCGCTGAACCGTGGTCGCGACAACCATCGGCTCAATGGCCATGACATGAGCAAGGTGAGTTTTCTCGGCCACGACTTGTTCAAGTCCTGGGGCAAGGTGATCGGCAAGGGCCCTTACGACCTGGTCATCATCGATCCACCGTCCTTTCAGAAAGGCAGTTTCCTGCTGACCAAGGATTACCAGCGCGTGCTGCGTCGGCTGCCGGAGTTACTCAGCCCCGAAGGGACGGTGCTGGCGTGCATGAACGATCCGGCGTTCGGCGCGGACTTCCTGATCGATGGCGTGATGCGTGAAGCGCCGGGCTTGCGGTTCGAGCGGCGGCTGGAGAATCCGCCGGAGTTTCCGGATGCTGATGTTGAATGCGGATTGAAGGCGTTGGTGTTCACACTGAAGGACTGAGTGCTGCTGACTGTGGGAGCGACGGTACGACGATTCGACTTGCTCGCGATGGCGGTGGGTCAGTCGATATCTGTGTTGAATAATAAATCGCTATCGCGAGCAGGCTCGCTCCCACAGGGGGGGGGCTGGTGTGAGGCTACTGCTTGGGTCAGCGCGGCTGCAACACCAGCGCAAACAGCTCGCCGTGACCGTTCACATTGAGTTTGTGATAGAGGTTGCGTCGATGCACTTTCACCGTCTCCGGCGAGATGCCCATTTGCTGGGCAATGGCTTTGCTGGAGAAGCCTTGGAGAATCAGTCGAGCCGTTTCGACTTCGCGTACTGACAATCGCGCATCGAAGCGATCCAGCAAGGTGGCCAGATCGCCGGCCACGGCCTCGGCAGTCGTACCTTGCGGCGGCATCAATTGCTGGTGCCGGCGCATGGCGGACAGCACCCAATCGCGCACGCACAGCAACCGCCCTTGCTCTTCAAGCGTGAACCGCGTCGAGCGACCCAGCGATAAGCCGAGCACGGCGCCGTCGATGTTGACCATGAACTGCAACTCGTCACCGCCGACCACCGAGCGGAAGTAGCTCAGGTAATACTCGCTCTGCTGAAACTGGTCGGGAGCCACCGAGTCGAGGCTGTGCAGGCCATCGGCAATGCCCGCGCAAGCCGCTTGGTAAAACGGATCGAGCAGGTACATGCCGGCGCTGTAGTCCGCCAGTTCTTCGTGTTCGGTGGCACCACCTTTTGAGTCGAAGTCGATCAGCAAACGGGGCACTCGCCCCTCCCGCATCACCGCGACCAGTGCGTTGTCCAGCGGCACCAGCAGCCGCAGCGTGTCGACCAGCGCGCGCCAGAAACCGTCCTGACCCAACGCGTCAAATACCCGCGCCAGCCCTTGGTGCACCGGCAACTCTTTCAACAACGCGTCCACGCACTACCCCTTTCGAGTAACCCATGATGGGAATGGGTGTGTACCCCGCCTGCCGATACGCTGCAAGCACCTGTTCATCACCGGCCTGCAGCAGGCCAGGAGTGCCGCATCATGAGTCGTCGCCGTCAACAGATCAATCTTGGACTGAGCGCCTGTATGTGCGTTTCGCTGTCGGCGGTCGCTGCCGAGGGGCCTACGGTTCATGTCTACAACTGGTATGACTACATCGGCCCCACCACCCTGCACGACTTCAAGCGCGACACCGGAATCGAGCCGGTTTACGACACCTTCGACAGTGCCGAAGTGCTGGAAGGCAAACTGCTCACCAGCCGCAGCGGGTACGACGTGGTGGTGGCGAGTAACTTCAGCCTGCCGACCCTGATCAAGGCCGGCGCCCTGGCACCACTGCCTCGCGAACAGATGCCGGATTTCAAGAACATGGACACCGAGCTGCTGGCGAAACTGGCCAACAACGATCCGGGCAACCAGTACGCCGTGCCGTACCTGTGGGGCACCAACGGCATCGGCTACAACATCGACAAGGTCCGTGCCGCACTGGGTGACAAGGCGCCGGTGGATTCCTGGGACCTGGTGTTCAACGAAGAGAACCTGGCCAAACTCGGCCAGTGCGGGGTGGCGATGCTCGACTCGCCGTCGGAGATGTTGCCGGTCGCCCTGCACTACCTGGGCTTGCCGCCGAACAGCACTAGCCCCGAGGACTACAAAAAGGCCGAAGCACTGCTGCTCAAGTTGCGTCCGCACATCGCCTACTTCAACTCGTCGAAGTTCATCAGCGACCTGGCCAACGGCAACATTTGTGTGGCGGTGGGCTGGTCCGGCGCGATGCTCGAAGCCAAGACCAACGCCGAGCAGGCCAAGAATGGCGTGAAGATCGCTTATAGCCTGCCGAAGGAAGGTGCGCCGGTCTGGTTCGACACGCTGGTGTTGCTCAAGGACGCACCGCATCCAGAGCAAGGCCTGGCCTTCATCGACTACCTCATGCGCCCCGAAGTCATCGCCCCGGTCAGCGATCACCTGTCCTACCCCAACGGCAACCGCAGCGCGACACCGCTGGTGGCTGAATCGACCCGCAACAACCCCGCTGTTTATCCGTCGGCCGAAGCACTGGCGACATTGTTCACCCTTCAACCATTGCCGCCGGCCATCGAGCGGGTGCGCACACGGATCTGGAGCAAGGTGAAGAACGGGCAGTAATTCAGGCTGCTACAGGGATCGCATCAGCCACGCATTTTTTGAATAAATTGAAGATGAGAGAACCGATGAAACCACGTGCCCGCGACTTGAACATCCAGTTCGGCCAGCTGCAAACCGGCCCCCTCAACGCCATCACCGATGTGCCCGGCGTGCGCGTCGGCCACAGCGATGTCCGCGGACGGACCGCCAATGGCCGCGACATCTGCACCGGCGTGACCCTGATAGAACCGCGTGCCGGGTCCACCAATCAGCAACCGTGTTTTGCCGGCGTCCATGTGCTCAACGGCAACGGTGACGCCACGGGTCTTGAGTGGATTCGTGAAGCCGGCTTGCTGACCAGCCCGATCGCCTTCACCAACACCCACAGCCTGGGCGTGGTGCGTGATGCGCTGATTGCCCTGGATCGTCAGGCTCAGCCCGATGACGGACGACTTTACTGGAACATGCCGGTGGTGCTGGAGACCTTCGACGGCCTGCTCAGCGACATCAACGGTTTTCATGTGAAGCCTGAACATGTGGCCGAGGCCCAGCGCAATGCCGTCGGCGGAGCGGTCACGGAAGGCGCGGTGGGCGGTGGCAGCGGGATGATCTGTCACGAATTCAAGGGGGGCATCGGCACGTCTTCGCGCCAATTGAGCAAGGCGCAGGGAGGCTGGACCGTCGGTGCGATCGTCCAGGCCAACCATGGCATTCGCAATGAACTGCGCGTCGACGGTTACCCGGTCGGTCGCTATATGGAACAGGTTGACTCACCGTTCCTCAGGGCATCGCTGCCTTATCCGGGCATGGGCTCGATCGTCGTTTGCCTGGCCACCGATGCGCCGCTGCTGCCGCATCAATGCACGCGCCTCGCACAGCGCGCCAGCCTCGGGCTTGCCCGTACTGGCGGCGGCAACGAAGACCACAGCGGCGACATTTTCATCGCCTTCGCCACCGGCAACCAACACGTGCCACCGGCCGCTTATGAAGGCAAAGGTGCCCCCACCTGCAACAACCTGAGCATGGTCAACAACGACCACATCAGTGAGTTGTTTTTGGCCGCGACTGAAGCGGTGGAGGAAGCGATCATCAACGCCGTGCTGGCGGCTGAAACGACGGAAGGTAACGGCCACACCGTGCCGGGGCTGGACGCGAAAACACTGCTCAAGGCCTTGCGTCAGGCGGGTTGGCCGGGGGAAACAGTCGGGATCTGAATACGCTTTAACGAAGACGCCCGATGCAGTGCATCGGGCGGCTATCGCTTATTTTTCCAGGATCAACAGCGGCGTGTCTTTTTTCACCAGGTACGTCGCCAGCTCCGAAGCTTTGCCGTCACCGACGTTCTTCGCGACATGCGCAGTGCCTGCGGGGATGTACAAGGAGTCACCGGCCTTGAGCGTGACGGGCGCCCGCCCTTCGAGTTGATACTCAAACGTGCCCGAGATGACGTAGGCGACCTCCACCCCAGGATGAGAATGCTTGGGGGAAGTGACGCCCGGGTCGAAATCGACACGCACCTGAATCACCTCACCCTTGGAAATATCGAGGTCCTGGCGCACCAGGTCCGTGCGGTGCAGGCCTGTCTGCCAGCTTTTTGCCGGAGTGGCTTGCGCCGGCGCTTTGGCTTCTTCAGCCGCGAAAGCGTTGAGTGATACGGCGGCAGCCAGGGCGATGCCGAGCAGGCCTGCGGTGTGACGGGAGTTGATACGGGACATCGCAATTCTCCAATGAATGCCGCGGTTGCGGTGGCTTCATTACGAGGTCGCGGTGTATCGCGCAAGTGTCGAGAACAGCATGGTTTTGTATGCCCAGGTAACTACCGGCGCCGGGGATACGTTCGGATACAACCGCAGATGCGCGTCAGTGCGCAACGCCGAATCTGGTCACGATGTCTTCTGGCTTGAGCTGTCGCCCATCCATTGAAACCAACTGCAATTTCTGGATTGGCTGACGATCCTGTGCGTCGACCATGACCGATCCCGCTTCGCCGGGTTCGTACAAAAACTCGTTGCCCCACTGCGACAAGGCAATCAGGACGGTTTGCAAGGCCCTGCCCTTTTCAGTCAGCACGTACTCCTTGTAGATGCTTCCATCAGCCGCCGGCTCCATGCGCATCACACCTTCTGCCACCAGGCCTTTGAGGCGGGTGCTCAGAATGTTTTTCGCGACATTCAGGCTTTTCTGAAAATCGCTGAAGCGTTTTGTGCCTGAGAGCGCATCACGAATGATCAGCAAGGACCACCAATCGCCAATGAGGTCCAGGGATCGAGCGACCGGACACGGACTGCCCTGCAAGCTTTTGCGCTTCACGTAAACGAACCTCCACCAAAAGGGTGCCAACGCTGACGATAATTTGGTCAGATGGCAGGTGGTTGCATAATACAACCCATGCTGGTAAAAATCACTTCCATTGGTTTCATAATGAAACCGACAACCCGATTTCGAGTGATTCCCTGTGCCAGACGCACAGTGATTTCGCCCTCAATGGTTGCATGATAAAACCGTAGGAGATTCCCATGAAACTGGCTGGAAAAACTGCATTCATCACCGGCGGCAACAGCGGCCTGGGCCTGGCCACCGCCAGACTGTTTATCGCTGAAGGCGCAAAAGTGGCGATCACCGGTCGCAGTCAAAAAACCCTGGATGAAGCCCGGGAGGCGCTGGGGCCAAACCTGCTGGCGATCCAGGCGGACCTGACCGACGTGAAAGAGATCGAGCGCGCCGTATCAGAAGCCGTCGCAGCATTCGGCAAGCTGGACATCGTGTTCGCCAATGCCGGTATCGCCGGACAGACCCCGGTTGGCGGCACGTCGCTGGAAACCTTCCAGACCATTATCCAGACCAACCTCACCGGCACTTTTTTCACCGTACAGGCAGCCGAACCGCACCTCAATCCGGGGGCTTCGATCATTTTGAACGGGTCGGTGCACGCTGTGATGGGATGGCCGGGTTACAGCGCCTACGCAGCAAGCAAGGGCGCCGTTCGTTCCATGACACGGGTGATGGCCGCAGAATTTGCGCCGCGCGGCATTCGCGTCAACCAGATTACCCCCGGAGCTGCACGCACACCGGTCTGGAACCCCCACACGGTGAAAGTGGGAATGGATGCGCTGGAGGAAAAACTGAACACCACGATCCCGCTCGGTCGCATTGGCGAAGCGGAAGAAGTGGCCACCGTCGCCTTGTTCCTCGCCTCCAGCGACTCTTCGAATGTCGTCGGTGCGGAGATTGTCGTCGACGGCGGTGCAACCAGTTCGCCATTGGGCGCACCGGCTCACCGAAAAAACTGGCAGGCGTAACGGGTTTGTATCGGCGTGTATGTTCGCTGACGATCTTACACAGCGATACACAACCAGCGGATCAGGACACATAGGCACTACATAAAGGTGGAAAAGTGGGGGCTTCTCCCGTTCGTCCGTAACGCGGCGACATAAACGGTGAGGCCCCCAACCCTTTAGCAGGAACCCGTCATGATCAATGAAATCGACACCGTGCTGTATACCGGAAAGACCCACACCACTGGCGGCCGCGACGGCGAATCGAAGAGTTCGGATGGACGTCTGGACATCAAGCTTTCCCCGCCAGGCTCTTCAGGGGCTGGGACCAATCCCGAACAGCTATTGGCTGCAGGCTGGTCGGCCTGTTTCATCGGCGCGATCGGTAAAGCGGCTGCCGCGCTGAAGGTGACCTTGCCGAGCGGTGTCGCCGTTGATGCCGAAGTGGATCTGGGCAAGACCGACAACGCCTTTTTCCTCCAGGCACGCCTCAATGTCAGCCTTCCTGGTCTCGATCCTGTTGTCGCACGGGCGTTAGTCGATGCCGCCCATCAAACCTGCCCGTACTCCAAAGCGACCCGTGGCAACATCGACGTCACGCTTAATCTGGTTTAAACCGGGCCCATAATGCGGCCTGCCATCCCGGCAGGCTGTACCGAGTTTTTCCCTATAGCATTTATCCATCCTGCCGCCGTTGATCAAGGACGAAATCGGTCTAAAAAGTCCGGTTTGCGTTTCGCAGCCTTTGCTATTCTAAAACCTGTAGGTGAAGACGCAGACTGATGCGCAAGAGGATAGCGAGGAAGCGTGGGGCGCGCTCCTAAGGGTACACGGTTAGAAAGATTCTCCGAGTTGAGATCCAGCCCTTATGCCGTGTGAAGCAGGACAGCACAAAACTGTTCTGTCAGAAGCCTGATAAACCTTGTAAGCCAGAGACCAGCGCTGGCCACCTACTCTATTTCGAAGCCCGCCTTGTGCGGGCTTTTTCGTTGTGTGCAGGACCGGCAGCCAATGCCACTTCCCCTCAATCCAACCGTTCGTCGCCAAGCAGGCCTTTCCCCTATTGACTTCAATTGGCGACTGCGGGAATATTATTTCAGTCGCATACGATACAAACGTATACGCCATACAAACAAACCTAGTACACCTTTGAGGATTCATCCCATGAGCAAGATCGAAAAAGTCCTGGCCTCCGGCAAAACCCACACCACCATGAGCAGCACCGGTACCACTTCGCGCGGCCATAACGGCAGCCTCGACATCGTGCTTTCGTCACCTGGCAGCGACAAGCCCGTTCATGAATTCAAAGGCACTCAGCCACACCCGAAAGCCGAGCAACTGTTTGCCGGTGCCTGGTCGGCCTGCTACATCGCCGCCGTCGGTCTGGCTGCCAAACAGCGCAACGTTGAGCTTCCCTCCGATGTGTCCGTCGATATCGAAGTCGACCTTGGCCAGACCGGCGACGCTTACTTCCTCCAGGCACGCCTGACGCTGCGCGCTCCAGGTCTGGATCAGGCCGTCGCGACAGAAATCGCCCACGCCGCAGACCAGATCTGCCCGTACTCCAAAGCAACACGCGGCAACATTGACGTGGCCCTGAACGTAGTCACGGCCTGATACACAGCGACGCTTTGACATCATTTGGCTTTCAAGAAACATCATACATATCGCATGCGACTAAAGCGCATACGAAAACAAACTCATTAAAACATTCAGGTAATCATCCATGAGCAAGATCGAAAAAGTACTGGCCACCGGCAAAACCCACACCACCGCCAGCAGCACCGGTAACACCTCGCGCGGCCACAACGGCAGCCTCGACATTGCCCTCTCGTCGCCCGGCAACACCCAGCCTGCGCACGTGTTCGCCGCCACCCAGCCGCACCCGGCCGCCGAGCAATTGTTCGCCGGCGCATGGTCGGCCTGCTACACCGCCGCTGTCGGGCTGGTGGCCAATGACCTGAACGTTGTGCTGCCGGCGGACATGTCTGTCGACATCGAAGTCGACGTCGGCCAGACCGGTGCGGATTACTTCCTTCAAGCTCGATTGACCCTGCGCGTGCCCGGCCTGGCGGACGACGTTGCAAAGACCCTGGCACACACCGCCGACCAGATCTGCCCGTACTCGAAGGCGACCCGTGGCAACATCGACGTGGACTTGAAAGTCCTCACGGCGTGATGCACCGCACGGCGGGTTCGACGTTACCCTGCACGTCGACCCGCCGGGAGGCAGCAACGAATTTCTCGGACGCGACCTGTCTGATGCAGAATGAGTTCACGCCACTGCAGACCTCCATCGAGCGCCTGCGCAACAACCTGATCACATCAATGAACACTGAGGAGTAAGCGATGACCACGCACACTGAAACCGCAATCCTGGCCGGCGGCTGCTTCTGGGGCATGCAGGATCTGATAAGGAAACAGAAAGGCGTGCTGTCGACTCGAGTCGGCTACTCCGGCGGCGACGTGCCCAATGCAACGTATCGCAACCACGGCACCCATGCCGAAGCAATCGAGATCGAGTTTGACCCGGCCATTACCAGCTACCGCCAGATCCTTGAGTTTTTCTTCCAGATTCACGATCCGTCGACCGCCAATCGTCAGGGTAACGACATCGGTCTCAGCTACCGTTCGGCGATTTTTTATCTGAATGAAGAACAGAAGGCAGTGGCCGAGGACACTGTGGCCGATGTGAATGCATCCGGTCTCTGGCCCGGCAAGGCGGTCACCGAAATCGCCCCCGCCGGCCCGTTCTGGGAGGCAGAGCCGGAGCATCAGGACTACCTCGAACGGCTGCCGACCGGTTACACCTGCCATTTCATTCGGCCGAACTGGAAACTGCCCAAGCGCGCATGACGCGGTACACCCTGGGTTCCGGCAGCGGCGTCCAGGCACCGTGGCATCAGGTATTGGCCTCGCAGGGCAGGCTAAACAGCACGCCGACCGACGTCAGTCTCAATACCCTTGTGGGAACGAGCTTGCTCCCGCAGGGTTTGCGTTTAACGGATTCAGGCGTCTTGCTGCACTACGCCGCGTTCTTCCAGCAAGCGCACAAACATGGTCAGGCTTTGCGACACCGTCCCTCTGCGCCACACCAGCCAGGTGCGCAAAAACCGGAAGGCTGGCGACAACGGCCAGACACTCACCGTGGTGCAGCCCGGCATGCTTTCGAGCATGCTGCGCGGCATCAGCGCCAGGCCGGCTCCGGCGCTGACGCAGGCCAGCATGCCGTGATAGGACTCCATTTCGAAGATTTTCCCGGGCACTGCCGAGTCCTTGGCGAACCAGCTTTCGAAGTGGTGACGGTAGGAGCAATTGGAGCGAAACGCATAGATGTTTTCGCCGTTGACCTCCCGCGCGCGGTGGATCGGGGCATGGTTGAGCGGCGCGATCAGCACCATTTCTTCCTCGAATGCCGGCACGCCTTCCAGTGCCGGGTGCAGCACCGGGCCGTCGACAAACGCAGCGGCCAGTCGGCCCGACAGCACACCGTCGATCATGGTCCCGGACGGTCCGGTGGACAGGTCCAGCTCGACCTTGGCGTGCTTCTGGTTATACGCGGCCAACAGCTCGGGGATGCGCACCGCCGCCGTGCTTTCCAGCGACCCTAGCGCAAAGGTGCCTTGGGGTTCTTCACCGGCCACCGTCGCCCGGGCCTCCTGCACCAAGTCGAGAATGCGCCGGGCGTAATCGAGAAAACTCCAGCCGGCGGGCGACAGGCGCAGACGGCTTTTCTCGCGGATAAACAGGTCCACGCCCAAGTCCTGCTCCAGTTGCTTGATCCGTGTCGTCAGGTTCGACGGCACTCGATGGATGTGTTGGGCAGCCACGCTGATGCTGCCGTGCTCGGCCACTGCTTTGAAAATTTCCAGCTGAACCAGATCCACAGTCATTCTCCAAACGTGAACGATATGCTCAGCATTATTCAGTTTCCAGAAAACTAACGCCACCGTAACCTGAGCGTATTCCCACCTAGCAGGACGGTGCCATGACCAACGTTTCCAGCCTCACCCACGCCATTTCGATCAACCCCGCCACCGGCGAGCAGATCGGCCACTACCCATTTGAATCCGCTTCGGCGCTGCAAGCCGCACTGTCCCGAGCCGCTGACGGATTCCGTGTCTGGCGCAGCACAGCGGTGGCGCAACGCTCACAGCTTTTGATCGCCCTGGCGCAAGCGTTACGCGGTAACGCCGCAGCGATGGCGAACATGATTACTCTGGAGATGGGCAAGCCGATTACCCAGGCCCGCGGTGAAATCGAAAAATGTGCCCAGCTCTGCGAGTGGTACGCCGAACACGGCCCGGCCATGCTGACCGCCGAGCCGACCCTGGTTGAAGGCGGCAAAGCACGCATCGAATATCGTCCGCTCGGCCCGATTCTCGCGGTGATGCCGTGGAATTTCCCGATCTGGCAGGTCCTGCGTGGCGCCGTACCCGCGCTGATCGCCGGCAACACCTACGTGCTCAAACATGCGCCAAACGTGATGGGCAGCGCTTACCTGCTGCAGGAAGCCTTCAAGCAAGCCGACTTCCCTGAAGGTGTGTTCGAGGTCATCAACGTCACGCCAGAGGGCGTCTCCACGGCGATCGCTGATCCTCGCATCGCAGCGGTGACCCTCACCGGCAGCGTGCGCGCCGGCATGGCCATCGGTGCGCAGGCCGGTGCAGCGTTGAAGAAATGCGTACTGGAACTGGGCGGTTCTGATCCTTTCATCGTGCTCGACGATGCCGACCTCGACGAAGCCGTCAAAGCCGCGGTGATTGGCCGTTATCAGAACACCGGGCAAGTCTGCGCGGCAGCCAAACGCTTGATCGTCGAACAAGGCATCGTCGAGGAATTCACGCGCAAGTTCGTCGAGGCCACGGGCAAACTGGTGGTCGGCGATCCACTGGCCGCCGACACTTACATCGGCCCGATGGCTCGCTTCGATCTGCGTGATGAACTGGATCAACAGGTGCGCGACACCCTGGAAGAAGGCGCGACATTGTTGCTGGGCGGCAAAAAGGCTGAAGGCCCGGGCAACTTCTACGAGCCTACGGTCTTCAAGGATGTCACCGACCAAATGACTTCGTTCAAGCAGGAACTGTTCGGCCCGGTCGCCTCGATCATCACCGCACGCGATGCCACCCATGCGCTGGAGCTCGCCAATGACAGCGAATTCGGACTCGCCGCGACGATCTACACCGGCAACGTCGAACGTGCCCAGCAGATGGCCGGCGAACTGGAAACCGGTGGCGTGTTCATCAATGGCTACTGCGCAAGCGACCCGCGCGTCACCTTCGGCGGCGTGAAGAAAAGCGGTTTTGGCCGCGAGCTGTCGCACTTCGGCGTGCGCGAGTTTTGCAATGCGCAGACGGTTTGGCTGGATCGCCGCTGATCACCTCCAGTGGCCCGGGAGTCTTTTCACGCCCGGGCCTCTGCGCTTTATTCGTTCAGAAAATAGACCTTGTCGTTAACCGACGATATCGATCAACTGCTCGCGCTGCGCACCGGTCAGCATCGGCCCGAAACCGGCGCCGGCGTTGTCCGCCATGTAGCGCGGGTTGCCGGTACCGGGAATCACGCAGGTCACCGCCGGATGCGACAGCAAGAACTTCAGCGCCATCTGCGGCCAACTGTTGACCCTCACGTCCGCCGCCCAGCGCGGCAAGGGTTTGTCCTTCAAGCGGCTGAGCAGGTTGCCGCCGCCGAACGGCCGATTGCAGATCACCGCCACGCCACGTTCGCGGCACAACGGCAGGATGCGCTTCTCGACGCCGCGGTCATCCAGCGCATAGTTGATCTGCAAGAAATCCAACGGCTCGGCCTTCAGCACCGCTTCCACCTCGTCATACGCCGACGCCGTGTAATGGGTGATGCCGATGTAGCGGATGCGCCCTTCTTCCTTCCATTTGCGCAAGGTCGGCAAATGGGTTTGCCAGTCCAGCAGGTTATGGATCTGCATCAGATCGATGCGATCGGTTTGCAGCAGTTTGAAGGACTGCTCCATCTGCGCGATGCCTTCTTCGCGGCCACGGGTCCAGACCTTGGTGGCCAGGAAAGCGGGCGAACGTGGCTCATGAATCGACAGCAACTCACCGGTCGTCTCTTCCGCCCGGCCGTACATCGGCGAGCTGTCGATTACCTTTCCGCCCTTCTCGAACAATGCGCGCAGAACGGCGGGCAACTGCTTGTAGGCGGGGCTCGAAGGCCCGACATCAAACCCGCGATAGGTGCCCAACCCGACAAGGGGCAATGGCTCGGAGCTGGAAGGAATGGCGCGGGTCAGCATGTTCTTGCCTCCTGTGTCCTTCGACGGCGTGGTTGCAGCGAAGGCCGGGCCGAAGGTGAAAACCGCCGAAGCACCGGCAGCCAGCGTGAGTATTTGGCGACGTGTGTATTCATCAGTGTGGCTCATGGAATGACCCTTCCACCTTTTTGCTTTCAACCTGTTTTTCCTGATGCCTGGCCAGCCACAGGCATAACCAGCCCCACAGCCCGGCAAACGGCACGATCACCAGCGCCACCAGACCAAAACCGGCGCCCAGTGCCGTCAGACCGACCGACAACCAGCCACTGGCGGCGTCTCCGCCGCGATACACCAGGGTTTCGATCACATTCTTGGCCTTGTACTTTTCCTCGCGGCTGACCACGGTCCACAACACTTCACGCGCCAGCCGCACGATGGCGAACTCGACCGCACGACGCAGCCCCTGCGCCAGGGCGACGGTAGCGGGCACGGGCGCCAGCGCCATGGCGCTAAACGCCACGATGGTCGCCAGCGGCAATGCCACCAGCGCCCCGCCGACACCGACCAGCCGAATCAACGGCGCCGTCAGCAGCAGTTGAAAGATCAAGGTCAGCGCCGACACGATCAAATCGACCACGGCGAAGAATTGCGTCCGGCTGGCCACATCAGCATAGCTACCCGCCACAATCCGTCCCTGCTCGAAATACAACAAGGTTGCGGCGCTGGTGTGCAGCAACATGAACAACACCAGTCCCAGCAGATAAGGCGAACGCGTAATCAACGTGATCCCGGCCAGCATGCTGCCGCCCATGCGCCGATCCTCCATCAAGCGGCTGCCGGACTGCGATTGGGTGCGCGAGAGCAGCGCCCGATAGCAGCGCACCGCGACTTCCAGCAGCAACGCCGCCGCGATGGTCAATGCCACCGGGCCCAAGCGCGTGGCCATGGTCGCGGCCAGCAACGGCCCGATGAACGTGCCCAGGGTGCCACCCGCGGCGATGAACCCGAATAACCGTCGCCCTTGTTCACTGGAAAACCGGTCGACCAGCACGCTCCAGAAAATGCTGACGATGAACAGGTTGTAGATGCTGATCCAGACGAAAAACACCCGCCCGACGGCCACCGGCGCAATGCGATTGGCGATCAACACACCAAACACCAGCATCGACGCGGCGATCACGCGATAGATCAACGGCACGAACCGCGTGGCCGGCAGCCGCGACGCCAGCGCTCCGAACACCGGCACCATCAGCAACATCACCACGAACGTCGCCGTGAACAGCCACTGCAATTTGTCGGCACCGCCCTCAAGGCCCAGGGCATCGCGCAACGGTCGCACCAGGTAATAACTGGCCAGCACGCAGAAATGGAACGCGAACCCCAGCATCAGGGCGGTTCTTTCGCCGGGCTGCACGTCGAGCCATTTTGCCGCGATGGGCATGGGCGCCCTCCTCTGTAGCCGGACTTGGTGTGCCCCACTACCGATGAACTAAACTCTGGCTCCGACCCAGTGGATTGGGTTTCTCAGCCCAGAGCCGTCAATGTCGCCCACTAAAGTTAGCCGAATGCCACGAACCCTGGTGTTAATCGTCGTCATCCCGGCCGCGTTGTACCTGGCGCTCTGTGCAGCGCTGTTCGTGTTTCAGCGCGCGCTCATCTACTTCCCGCAGCCCAGCGCCATCGAGACGCCCGAAACGCTGCTCAAGCTGACGGTGGACGATGTGGACGTGGCGGTGTCGATCAGGCCCCACGACGGGCCGAAGGCGTTAATCTATTTCGGCGGCAATGCCGAGGATGTTTCTCGCAACCTGCCAGGGTTCGCCCAGGCTTTTCCGGAGCATGCGATCTATCTGCTGCACTATCGAGGTTTCGGGGGAAGCTCCGGCTCGCCTTCGGAGGAGTCAATTCAGCGCGATGCCATGACCTTGTTTGACAAGGTCTACGATACTCATCCGCACATCGCCGTGGTCGGACGCAGCCTCGGTTCGGGGGTCGCCGTGCGCCTCGCCAGCCAGCGGCCGGCCTCGAGCCTGATCCTGATTACGCCCTACAACAGCCTGGAAGACCTCGCCGTGCGCCAGTTCCCGTGGTTTCCGGTGAAGTGGTTGCTGCAGGAGCGCTTTGAATCGTGGAAGTACGCGGCGCACATCACGATACCGACGTTGCTGATCGCGGCGGAGCACGATGAAGTCATACCGCGTTCAAGCACCGAGCTGCTCTACACGCATTTCGCCAAAGGCGTGGCCACGCTGCGAGTCGTACCGGGGGCGGGCCACAATTCCATTTCCGAAAGTCCCGAATACCTGAAATTACTTGGCGATGCGCTGTGAACAACGCCTGTCTATGGCCTTGTTCCCTGACGCCTGCCAACGCCCTCAAATCATCGGCGAAGTGCTCACGACGCGCAGTGCCAACCCTTCGTAGGCGTCCAGGGTAATGGTGAAATCACCCTCAGGCGTGAGATCACCTTCGACTCGCTCGTTGATGATGTCGACCACCGGGCCCGGCGCAATATTGGGCAGGTGCAAGGTTTCGGTGATCGGCGTCGAGCCGAAGTTCAGCGCAGTGATTTGCGTGCCTTTACCGGCCGGCAATTCGTGGACCATGACCAGCAGGCCCGGGTGCTGGACATCGGGAATCAGGATCTGCCGACTGGCGGCGATATCGTAAGCGCGGCGCGCGGCGAGGATCCTCTTGAGTTGCGAGACGAACGAATCGGAGTCCTTCAACTGGCTGGGCAGGCTGCCGTACAAAGTTTTCGGCCGTGGCATTTGCCCTGCGGACAGCGGTGCGTCCGGATTGAGGTCCACCAGGTCGTAGGCGCCACGATGAATCCAGCGCGTGTCGCCGTCACCCATCAAATGCTCAACCTGTTCCGCCGGCAACGGCAGCGCGCCGACCAGGTCCCAGCCGGACAGCGCAAACACGCCCGGTTGCATGGCGTTGTACATCACCAACAGCAAATGCACCTGGCGAATCTGTTGGATGTCCGCCTCGGTGATTGCGTCGAGATCACGAATCCCCAGCGCTGCCGTGATGATGCTGGCAGTGGTGCAAGACACGCCGTTGGTGACAAATTTCAGGTTGTAGGGCGCGTGCTCGCCCGCCAGACGTTCGTACATCTGCTCGCGAATGTGTTCACGCAGGATGTTGCCCGGGAAGCTCTGGCCCTGATAGAGGTAGGTGTCATGGGCGTGCAGCGTCCAGAAATGCACCAGCTCCAGGGTCAGTTCGTCGTGGTTTTGCAAGGCATGGATCAGCGACCCCGGGTCGATGCCGAGGGTGTGCATCTGCCGCAGCATCAAGCGCAGGAACTCGGTGTCGCCCATCAACAGCGCGTGCTGGTAGGCCGGTCGGGTGATGAAGTCATAGGAAAGGTCGGCGCCGCCGTGGGACATGTTGGCGATGTCGTCGACGGTCAGGTTGAGCTCCTGGAAACTGAAACCGCCGGCCTTGCGGATCGCCCCGGCCAGCAGCTGGTTACCGGTGATCGATAACGGGTGGCTTTCAGACCAGGCCGTACCGTCGAGCTTGCGCTCCACGCCGAGGAATCCGTTGGCGTCCAGGCGCAGGATTTTCGCGCCCATGACGTCAATGGCGTGCAGCGCATCGCCGATGATCATCTGCTGCGCGGCGAAGGTCGGGTCCAGCCAGTTCAGCGACGGCTGCCCTTCCTTGAAGTAATGCAGATAGACCCAGCGTCGCGGCTTGCCATCGACGCCGATCACGATTGGCGTCGCGCTCCAGTCGGTCTCCTTGACCCCGGGTTCGAAGAAAATCACCCGTTGCAACTGGCCGACGATGTAGTGCTTGTCCCGGAGCACGTCGACCTGCAGCGGACTGAGATTTTGCGCATCCCGGCCATCGGCGATGTCCGGCAGCAACGGCCAGTCCTCTTCGCGGATTTCGACCATGTGGTAGAGGCCCGGATAGTCTTCATAGGCCATCTCGGCCAGGCGGAAGTCTGCGCCTTTGCCGGTGTGCGAAGGGATCACGTCATCGATGATCACCGCATTGTGCGCGGCGGCCATGCGCACCAGCGCCTGGAGCTGCGCCTCGGTGCCCAGTTCCGGGTCGATCTCGAAACTGACGCGGTCAAAATTGCCGTCAATGGTCGGCGTGCGTTGGGTGCCTGTCAGGCCGCCCGACATTTTCAGCGGCCCGTTGTGAATGCCCTGGATGCCGATTTTCGACAGGGCATGCCATAAGGTTTCATCGCCCAGGGCTTCCAGCACGCTGCCGTCTTCGCGGGTGACGATGGACGCCGGGTAGGCGGTGAACCACACCGAGGCCAAGGCGGAAGCATCACGGGGCCGGGTATGGGCGTAAGGCTGTTGCCACAGTCGACCTTGCCCCGAATAGAGCTTGGCCCGCTGCCTGGCGGCATGCAGCATCGATTGTTCAACCAGCCAGGTCACATGGTTTTTGTCAGCCGCGGTCATAAAAGCAATCACCTGTTGTCGGGGAAAAAGTGCGCGTGGCCATCCCATGCGTACCTGCACCGATGGACCCGTCCTTTTCATATGAGGCCCTGGGCCGGCATTCGTTGCATCACGCGGTAACGATTCAGAATCCGCTTGCTGTTGCAAGTCATACCTGTGGGTGAATCCTTAACACCTATATATCCCTTCGAAACAACCTAGGCATAAGTGACGTAATTTCGCCTCTGTTTAAGATACAGACGTCAAATGCCAAGGCTTGACCGGACCCAAAAACGTCCAGGCTCAAGTCAATTCGACGCTGACGTCGGATCGCCGAACCACACGCTGGCGCTGCCGGCGGCAGCCGGGCAGGCGGAGATCGGGATGCAACGGCCCCTTTGGTCCAACACGCCGCTGATAAACCCGCTGACCAACACCTTGCCGAGGGCGGTGCTGACCGCTTGAAAGAACGGCAACTGGCATCGGATGGCTCCGATCATCTGAAGCAGAACAGCCTTGCCTACGGTGCCAACAGCAATATGCGCGGTACGCGTGTAGCGGAAGGCGGGTCTGATCGTTTGATGCAGAACCGTGTTGCCGACGGTGGCTTTGACTTCGGTTCCGACACGAACTCGGACTTCTGCTACGCCTGCCGCTGATCGAACACCCATTCAATGCTCGACAACAAAGCCCCTCACCACAAAAGCTCCACGCTCAGGTGAACAGCAAGACGTCTACAAGGGGCTTTTTCAGTTCCTGAATAACGCTTCCCAAACGCCCGCCAACCCGTTTTTTTGGCGGGCGTTTTTTTCTTCTGCGTTACGCCACCACGGGTTCTCTTTTCAGCGCGGGCAACGCAATGGCGAACGCCAGGCCAATCAGCCCCGCCGCGACCGCAAAGGTGATCGCCATGCCGTGGGCGACCGCTTCCGGGGCTGCATGGGTGATGTCGGGCGTCGAGGACGCCAGCGCAAACACCGCGCCCATGACCGAGGCGCCGGTGATGAGGCCGAGATTGCGCGACAGGCTCAACAGTCCGGCAATGACACCGCGCTGATCCTGGCTCACATCGGTCATGATCAACGTGTTGTTTGCCGCCTGGAACAGCGCATAACTGGCAGTCATCACTGCAATCGGCGCGAGGTAGCCGATGATGCCGACACGCGCCGGGATCAGCGACAACACGCACGCGCCGAGCGCCATCGCGACGAGCCCCGCCACCGTCATGCGCCGGGCGCCTAAACGATCCACCAGGCGACCTGCAGGGACGCCAGCCAATGCAGCCACCAGCGGACCGACGGACAACGCGAGCCCGACCAACGCGGCATTCAAACCGAGTGCGCCCGAGAGATAAAACGGCCCGACCACCAGCGTCGCCATCATCACCGTCGAGACGAGCATGCTCATGGCCAGGCTCGTCCTCAATCCCCGATCACGCAACAGCGCCAGTTTGATCAGAGGCGATGCAGCTGTCGCCTCGACGAACAGGAAAACGCCTGCCCCGGCAACAGCGATGAGCAATAACGCAAGGTTCAGCGCCCCCCAATCGCCTTCGCCCCATGTCATGGCCAGCGCATACGCACCGAGCGTCAGGGCCAGCACCAGCGTGCCGAGCAGATCGAATGCACCGCGCTGAACCTTCGGCGCTTGGCGATCGGCGGGCAAATAGCGATAGGCGAGCACAGCGTTCAAAACACCCAGCGGCAGGTTGACCAGGAAAATCGCCTGCCAGCCGAAGCCGGAAATCAACACACCGCCGAGCGACGGCCCCAGCGTCGTGCCGATCGCCGACACCGTGCCGAGCAATCCCATGGCGCTGCCGGTCTGCGCCTTGGGCACCGTCTCACCGACCAACGCCACGGTGAGCGCCAACATGATCGCGGCGCCCAGACCTTGCACGGCCCGGGCGGCGACCAGCCACCCCAGCGACGGCGCCAGGCCGCACGCCAGCGAAGCCAACGTAAAAATGGCGATGCCGGCGAGCATCAAGCGGCGACGACCGACGATGTCGCCCAAACGTCCAACACTGACGATCAAGGTGGTTATCGCGAGCAGATAGGCCAGGACGATCCACTGCACTTGCTGGAATGAAGCGTCCAGTGCCTGGGACAAGGTGGGCAAGCCTGCATTGGCGATGCTGGTGTCGAGCGAAGGCATCAGCATCGACAGCGAGAGGCTGGCCAACGCCCAGCGGACCGAACCGGAGGATGCGATAAGTTTCATGGTAGGGCTCACTTGTGAACTGTAGACCTTCAGCGTATGCCGGCGCCTGACAAGGCGGAAGACGCACCGTTTGCACTTGATACCTGCACACAACGCCATGTCACCATCCGGCCGTGCTAACGTTAAAGCATGACGACTCCCGACCTGAACCTGCTGATTACCCTCGATGCGCTGCTCACAGAAGGCAGTGTGGCGCGTGCCGCCCAACGACTGCGGCTGAGCCCGTCGGCCATGAGCCGGGCGCTGGCGCGACTGCGTGAAACCACCGGCGATCCCCTGCTGGTCCGCGCCGGACGCGGCCTGGTGCCGACACCCCGGGCACTGGAACTGCGCGAACACGTCAGCCAACTGGTGCAGCACGCCGAAGCGGTACTGCGCCCCGCCGAGCAGCTCGACCTCAAGCACTTGGTACGCACCTTCACCCTGCGCACCAGCGACGGCTTTGTAGAAAACTTCGGGCCGGCGTTGATTGCTCGCCTCAGCGAAGAAGCACCGGGGGTACGGCTGCACTTTTTGCAGAAACTGAACCAGGACAGCACCTTGCTGCGGGACGGCACGGTCGATCTGGAAACCGGCGTTGTGGCGGACACCACCAGCCCGGAAGTGCGTACCCGCGCGTTGTACCAGGACCGTTTCATCGGCGTGGTACGGCCGGGGCATCCACTGAGCAAGGGCAAGATCACGCCCGCCCGGTATGCGGCCGGCCGGCATGTCCTGGTCTCGCGGCGCGGACGGGACCAAGGGCCAATGGATGATGCGTTGGACACGCTTGGACTGACCCGTGAGATCGTCACCATCGTCGGCGGTTTTTCCGCGGCCCTGGCGTTGGCCCGGGCCTCGGACCTGATCGCGACGGTGCCCGAACGCCACACCCACACGCTGCGCGCCGGCCTCCACAGTTTTCCCCTTCCGCTCGCCACGCCAGTGATCACCGTTTCAATGCTCTGGCACCCGCGAATGGACGCCGATGCCGCGCACCAGTGGTTGCGCGGATGTCTTCGGGCGGTGTGTGCGGGATCGCTGGATTAGCAAACTGATTTTTGTCGCCGCCGGGTCTAGACTCTATGCGTTGCTTCGGGCCACACCGGTCGGGCCAGCGATCTGGATAGAAGGGAACGTCATGAGCGACAAAGACAATTTGCGTAAGTACTCCTCTCAAGTGGTCGACGGCGTGGAGCGCGCGCCCGGCCGTTCCATGCTGCGGGCCGTGGGCTTCACGGATGAAGACTTCAAGAAACCGCAGATCGGCATCGCCTCGACGTGGGCGATGGTCACGCCGTGCAACATGCACATCGACAAGCTGGCCATCGAGGCCGAAAAAGGCGCGAATGCCGCGGGCGCCAAGGGCGTCATTTTCAACACAATCACCATTTCCGACGGCATCGCCAACGGCACCGAAGGCATGAAGTATTCGCTGGTGTCGCGGGAAGTGATCGCCGACTCCATCGAAGTGGTGGCCGGTTGCGAAGGCTTCGACGGGTTGGTGACCGTGGGCGGTTGCGACAAGAACATGCCGGGGTGCCTGATCGGGATGGCGCGGCTGAATCGCCCGTCGATCTTCGTCTATGGTGGCACCATCCGCCCGGGCGCTGGCCACACCGACATCATTTCCGTGTTCGAGGCCGTGGGTCAGCACGCCCGGGGTGACATCAACGAGATTCAGGTCAAGCAGATCGAGGAAGTGGCGATCCCCGGCCCCGGCTCCTGCGGCGGCATGTACACGGCCAACACCATGGCCTCGGCCATTGAGGCTTTGGGCATGAGCCTGCCCGGTTCCAGCTCCCAGGACGCCGTCGGCAGCGATAAAGCCTCGGACAGTTTCCGCGCCGGCCGGCAGGTCATGGAGCTGCTCAAGCTGGACCTCAAACCGCGCGATATCATGACCCGCAAGGCATTCGAGAACGCCATCCGCGTGGTGATCGCCCTCGCCGGCTCGACCAATGCCGTGCTGCACCTTTTAGCCATGGCGCATGCCGTGGATGTCGAACTGACGCTGGATGATTTTGTCGAGCTGGGCAAGATCTCTCCGGTAGTGGCCGACCTGCGTCCCAGCGGCAAATACATGATGAGCGAGCTGGTGGCCATCGGCGGCATCCAGCCGCTGATGAAACGCATGCTCGCGGCCGGCATGCTGCACGGCGATGTGTTGACGGTGACCGGCAAGACCCTGGCCGAGAACCTGGAAAACGTGCCCGACTACCCCGAAGGCCAGGACGTGATTCTGCCGTTCGATCAGCCGGTCAAAAAGGACTCTCATCTGGTGGTGCTGCGCGGCAACCTCTCGCCGACGGGCGCGGTGGCCAAGATCACTGGCAAGGAAGGTTTGCGCTTTGAAGGCACGGCGCGCGTGTATCACGGTGAAGAAGGCGCGTTGACCGGGATTCTCAATGGCGAAGTCCGGGCCGGCGACGTCATCGTCATTCGCTACGAAGGCCCCAAGGGAGGGCCGGGCATGCGCGAAATGCTCTCGCCGACGTCGGCAGTCATGGGCAAAGGGCTGGGCAAGGATGTCGCGCTGATCACCGACGGCCGCTTCTCCGGTGGTTCCCATGGTTTTGTGGTGGGGCATATCACGCCGGAAGCCTTTGACGGCGGGCCGATTGCGCTGATTGAAGATGGCGACAGGATCACCATCGATGCTGAGACCCGGCAGATTACGGTGGATGTTTCAGACGCGGAATTGGCCGAGCGCAAGACCCGTTGGGTGCGGCCGGAATCCAAATACAAACGCGGGGTGTTGGCCAAGTATGCGAAGACTGTGTCCAGTGCTTCGGAGGGTGCGGTGACGGATAAATATCTTTAAGGGATAGGTTCTGCGCTGTCTGATCTGGCGCATTCGCGAGCAGGCTCGCTCCTGCATGGGATCTTCATTGAACACAGGATCTGTGTTCGAAGCAGACCCCATGCAGGAGCGGGCCTGTTCGCGAAGAGGCCTTCAATATCACCAAGAATCAATGGATCAGCGCACAAGCCTCAAAGCCGAAACCGATCCACCGACTGCGACAGCTTGCCCGCCAAGGTCGACAGCTCATCAGTCGTCGAAGCCGTCTGGCCAATAATCTTGCTGTTGCCCTCCGACATCCCGGCAATCATGTCCACCTGTTGGGCAATTTCGTTACTGGCCAGGCTCTGCTCGCCGATCGTGCGAGTGATGTCATTCACCAGCTCAGTGGTATTGAGCGTGGCTTCGAGGATTTCACGGATCGCGCGCTCGACGTCGGCGGTCACGGCCATGCCTTTGTCGACCTGCGCAACGCCCGCCTCCATGCTGGTCACCGCCTCGCGGGTGCTTTGCTGGATGCGCGCGACCATGCTGGCAATTTCCTGCGTGGAGGCACTGGTGCGTCCTGCGAGACTGCGGACTTCGTCGGCCACCACGGCAAATCCACGGCCCTGTTCACCGGCACGAGCAGCTTCGATGGCGGCGTTGAGGGCCAGCAGGTTGGTTTGATCGGCGATGCCCTTGATCACCTGAATGATGCTGAAAATCCCCTCGGACTCCTTGTCCAGCGTGCGGATCACCTGGGCTGACTGCTGCGCCGAACGCGCAATGCCGTCCATGTCATTGACCACCTGATGAATCACCCGACCACCGTCTTTGGCCAATGCTTCGGCCTGGTTGGCCATGTTCAGTGCGCGTTCGGCGTGACGGGTGACTTCCTCGATGCTGGCGGTCATTTCACTGGCGGCAGCGGCCATGGTGCTGGCGGCGACGCTTTGCTGCTGGCTGCTGTCCGCGACCTGATGGCAGCCACTGCTTAACTGCACGCTCATGCCGCTGACGCCATGCGCATTGCTGCGAACCACCTCGATCATGCCGCGCAAGTCACGCTGCATGGTCGCCAGGCTGCGGATCAAGGCGCTCGCTTCGTCATTGTGGGTCGGTTCGACAATCGGCTCGCTGAGGTTGCCATGGGCGATGCTTTGGGCAATGCGGCTGGCGGTCTGCAACGGCCCCATGATGCTCGAAATCACCCAGCGTCCCTGGATCAGCAGTAACAACAGGCTGGCGATCAGCACGATACCCAGCGTGAAGTTGGCGCTGCTGATGGCCTGCTCGGTGTTTTTACTGGTCTGTTGGGTGCTGGTTTCGATCACCTCGCTGAGGGCTGCCATCTGGTCTTCCAGTTGGCTGAACGCGGTATTGAACGTGCCGAGTTCCTTTTGCGCGGAATCCGGATTTTCCAGCGCCAGACCGACAATGCGCTCGGCGGCGCTGATGTAGGTGTCGAGGCTCGGCTTGACCTTGTTCAACCCCGCCTTGATGGTGTCGTTGACCGGCAACTGGAGGTTTTCACCCAGCACTTCACGAAAATGCGCCGCATGCTCCTCGATGGAGCTGTGCACCTCGGCTTTGCTGCTGGTGCTTTTGCCCAGTCCGACCACCATCGCGGACAGCACATCGGCGCGCAGTGCGTCGTGCATCATGTCGGCTTCGAGGTGATTGCGCAGCGCGGTCAAGCTGACCTCGTTGTCCTTCACCGCTTCGGCCATCCGGGTGTTTCCCACGTAACTGACCAGGCTCACGATCAGCGCGGTGAGCAAGCTCGTACCAATCAGCAGCAACAAACGTAATTTTATAGACATGGGGTAGCCCTCTCGGTACGTCGCTTTTATGAACACGTTATCGGCGGCGCCCGCCACTCTTTGATGCCTGACACCGGACTTTCAGTGTTTTGCGACATGCGGTAGTCACCGCCGCTGTCTCCAGCGCAAATTTCCCCTCTTCACGCCTGAACCTAGTGCCTGAACGCAAGTCTTAGCCGAGCCGTGAATTCCCATTGCCGCTGTCATCTCATCAGAGCTGCCGTCCCATGCGCCAACCTCGCCTTGCCTTGCGTTTTGTCTCGCTCTGTTTCATGCCTTTGCTTGCTTTGTTTGCCAGTCCTGCTTATGCCAGCGGTGAACGGCAACTGGTGGAAGCCATCAACGACTACCGCGCCCACCCGCAACGTTGCGACAGGCGCCCGGCCCAACGTTTGGCCCCGCTGTCATTGAAGTCGAACCTGGCGTTGCCGATTGGCTATGGCGGCGGTTTGCGCGATCGATTGAAGGCTTCAGGCTATGCAGCGGTGACGGTGCGCACCCTGCGTGTGGTAGGCGCGCAGGACGCCGACGAAGCGTTTGACCTGTTTCAGGACGAATACTGCGGGGCGCTGCTGGATAACCAGTACGCCGACATTGGCGTCAGTCGAGCCCGAAGCGAGTGGCAGATCGTGCTGGCGCAACCCGTTCTCGATAGCCGTGTGGGTGATTCGCGTGCGGCGAGCAAGGGGCTGTTGGCGCAGGTCAATGCCGCCCGGGCCAAATCACGGATGTGCGGTCGTCAGCGCTACCCCGCCGCACGACCGCTGAGCTGGAACCCCGCCCTCGGCGCGGCAGCGCAAGGGCACAGCAAGGCCATGGCCTATGGCAATTACTTTGCACACCGTGACCCCGACGGTGATGGCCCGGCGGATCGAGCAAGAGCCGCCGGTTACCGAGGTCGGCAGATCGGCGAAAACATCGCCGCCGGGCAGAGCTCACCGGGCAAGGCAATGGCAGGCTGGCTGGCCAGCCCCAGGCATTGCGCCAACTTGATGAACCCGATGTTTACCCAGGTGGGCGCGGCGTATGCAGCGGACGCACGCAGTGATGAAGGGGTTTACTGGACGATGATGTTTGGTGCGCCGTGATCCTGATTCTGCGCTGACGCTTCCGATTCGCTCCAGGGCTAGCGCTTGCGCGCCAGGCGTTGCTGCCAATTGCCGCCATTGGCGCGCTGGCATTGTTCTTCAGAATCAAACTGCACATGGGCCGCGACCGATCTGACGTGTACATCCGCTTCGCTTAATGCTGTAGCCGTCAGTTCGACCATGCGTTCGCCCTGCCCGCTCGCCAGCGCCTGATCCTTGTTGGCCTGGGTGTCGAAAACCCAGACAATCCTCAGGCTGGAAGGAAACTCCTCGTAATCGACTTCGTGGGTCAGCCATTCAAAGCCGACGATGTGCGCTTTGGCCGTTTCACACGCCTCAGTCAGGGTGGCAATCAGGCGACGCTCGATGTGTGCCTGATCGCGTTTGCTTAAACCCATGGGGAATCCTTTGATGGTCGAAATGTTAAACCGCTGTCAATCGTTCACGTCTTCGGGCAATCGATGCTCCCTGTCAATCAAACCGATTTCGCCGGACTCCAGGTTCCTGAGTCAGCCCACAAAAGGCCCCGCCAGCCACTGTCTGATGGAAGCGACAAGATCGGCAAAACCCGAAACCCGGTACATTTTCCCCTTGTTGAATAGTCTTCAACAGCTCCAGCCGCAACCCTTCCAGATCCTCTGATCGAGCGCCCATGCGCTTGGCGGTAGCGACCAGGACATCCGGAGGCATCCCGTCGTCCAACAGGGCCCAGATCGTTAGCGCTGATGGTTTTGTTCATGCTATCGAACCCCGACTCACTCGAACGGGATCACCGAAGTTTTCATCATCTAACCCCGCTCGCCGTTGAGCATGGCCTGATGAAACGTCGGCAATTCTTTCAAAGCATACAACGACGCCTGCTGAAGCACGGACTCCCGACTGCCAGAAAATCGCTGCTTGCGGCTGAATACCGCCATTTCCTGCCCTGCCATGAAGGCCCATGCAAAGCAAACCGTGCCGGCTGGAATACCATCAACATCCTCCGGCCCCAGCAGCCCTGTCGTGGACACCGCCACGTTGGCCGGGCTGTCACGCAGCGCGCCGATGGCCATTTCCCGAGCCACTTCGCAGCTGGTGAGATTAAAGGTCTCGATAGTGATTGCACTGACTGCGAGCAAGCGTTGCTTGGCCTCGGGTGAGTAAACCACGTAGCCGCTTTCAATCAGCTCACCGCTGCCGGGCACCTGGGCCAGCAGCGTGATGATACTGCCCGCCGTGCAGGATTCTGCGGTGGTCAGCCGCAACGACTGTTGACGCAGATAATCGACGACTGTTTCAACGATCGACATCGCACTTAACCCGTTTTCCGTGTTTAACACCGAATCAAACTTCAGCCTCAGCTGTGCACCGGCGAAGCTCATCAACCGCTCCTCTTCCTTAGTGCTCAGTGATAATCCTCGCCCGCGATGGCGCGCAGGTACGCTTGATCGGCCTCAACCCTGAGGTCGCGCCATTCCTGCCAGCTCACGATTCCCAGACGATCCATCTCGTCAGACTGACGAATCAGTTCCTCGTGATACGCATCGGGGCACTCCATGCGCAGCTTCAAGTCCTCAAGGACAAGATGCCAGGTGTTGAGCGCACGCAGCTTTTGCTCTTGCGCCGGAGTCAGCAGATTGGCAAACGAGTGCATGGCAGCGCCCCCCGAGAGTTCTTTCAGAATGGATCAATCCATCGTGAAAGCGGTTCAGGTGCACCGACCAAAGGCAGTTTTTCAAGGCTGCGCCCCAATGGTGAGACGCAGTCCATTGCCATAGCTTATTCCCCCTTAAGAAACTCGACCGTTTGCGCCGTACTCCACAACGCATTGGCGATGTAGCGATAGTTGATCAGCGCTGCCAGGTAGCCATCGCCCTCGGGAGTCGTCGGGCCGGCGGTGGCGTCCCGAACCACGGCCACTTCGAAGCCAAGCTCCAGCAGTTCACGCAAGTGCGACTCGACACAGAGGTTCGCCGCCATGCCCGCCAAAATGATTTGCGACACGCCGTGCTTGCGCAGCTGCAACGCCAGGTCATTGGTTTCCGGGCCGTACACCTTGTGCGGTGACGCGATGATGGTTTTGCCGTCGAGAATGTAGGGCTTGTACTCGGGCATGAAGTCGGCACCGGAGTTCTCGAAACCGTCGAGGGTCAGCGGCCCCTTGCGATCAAACATGCAGATACTGTGCATGACCTTCTCAAGCGGTCCGCCGAAATGCCAGTCGTGGTCACATGGATAGTAGTAGTGCGGCGAAACGGCGACCGTGATGCCCGCGCCCTTGGCGGCCGCAAACAGCTGGCCGATGTGCTTGACGGTATCGTGCTCGACGATGCTTTTTCCAAACACGCCCCAGCTCACGCCTTCGGGGCTGAGGAAGTCGATTTGCGGATCGATCACCACCAGCGCGGCCCGCGAGAGATCAAGCTTCATGCCGGGATCTGGCAGCGCAGGCTCTGCCGGGTCTGCATACTGGGGGGCGATGCGGTTCGAATCGTTGCTCATGACAGTGGACTCCGGTCGATAACAGGAAAATCGCTCTGCGCCATGGCGCCCGGGTGGGGCGTTGTCTACCATCGGCGAGAACTTCATCCTATTGCCCTGCCCTGCGCGGCTTTTGCCTGGACGTGCAGAGTCTTTACCCGGTCGTCTCTATCATGGATATCCTGTCCGAATTCTTCGAACGCACCAACCTTCAGGGCAGGCTGTTCTTCTCTGGCAGGGTCGATGGCACGCTGGTGCTCGACAAGCCTCCTGGCATGGCGTTCATCCATGTCATCAGTGAAGGCGGGATCGACATGGTGCAACCCGGCCTGCCGAAGATTTCCATCACCGAACCCAGCGTGTTGTTTTGCCCGAGCAGCTGCCGCTACCAGTTGCGCGCCAGTTCGGCACACGGCGCCGAGCTAATCTGCGCCTCGTTCCAGTTCGGGCGCAACGCCCTGCAACCCTTCCCTCTGGGCCTCAAGGAAACACTGGTTTTCCCGTTCAGTGAACTGCAGAACATCACGCCCGTGATCGGCTCACTGCTTGCCGAATTCAAGGATCAGGCCCCCGGCAGAACCAAAGCGCTCAACCTGTTGCTTGAGTACATTTTCGTGGTGTTGGTGCGCCGTTCGGTCGTCGAGCAAAAGATTTCCAGCGGCCTGCTTTATGCGCTTCAGGATGGGCGACTTGGGGCGGTTTTCCAACGTGTTCACCAGGAGCCGGAGGCGCTGTGGACTGTCGAGAAACTTGCTGGCCTGGCGAACATGTCCCGGTCGAAATTCTCTGCGTACTTCACGCAGATCATGGGTGCATCACCAATGGGCTACGTGACGGCCTGGCGGATGAAAGTGGCCCAGGACCTGCTACGCGACGGGGTTCAGATCAAAGTGGTTGCCGCATCGGTTGGATACAGCTCGCAAGCTTCTTTCTCCCGTACTTTTCTCAACGTGATTGGCTGTCCACCGGCTGAATGGTTGAAACGTGATGCCGCTGGGGAGGTGCCGCGGGTGACCGCGCGCGTGCAGCGGGTTCGGTCGGATGACGCGGCAAATGAAACTGCGTGAGCTCGCGCTTTTGTGTCTTCTAGCGCCTTGAGTTTTATACTTCTGTCCCGGTGGCCAATACACCGGGGTGCGGTATCACCACCTCCCATGGAAGACGTCCGCGCACGACAAATCAATCGAATGGAATCCATCACAATGAGTTTCACTGCTATACAAAAAGTCTCCACTAAAGCCTGGTTCGCGCTTGCGGCCCTGGTGACAGTTCTAAGCGGCATTGCAACGATTTACGCCACGTTTCACGAAACCAACCCCAACAATCCCCGCTTCATAGGTCGCTGGACGACCGATTACACCTACCCGATCACCAACGGCACGTTCGAATTCAAGGGAATGACGGAGTACTTCCGCAACGGACGGTACAACGTCAATGGCGTTGTCTTTGTGGACGGAACCGTTGAAGCCAAACCTTACCGGCTTGAGTACAGCGTAAACGGAGCCGGCAGCTGGACGGCCGATTCCAGCCTGCTTTCGTTCACATTGGCTGACATGAAATCAATTCCCAAGTCTTACGTAATCAACGGCACAGCCATTTCCCCCTTGCTGGTTGCCAAGTTTGCCGGGCCCTCCTTGCCAAACTTTAGCGACGGCTTAGCGTCCGGCGCTTCCGACGAACTCAAAATCCTGATGATCAAGGACAATGAGATAACGCTTGAGGGTAAAGACCCGGCAGGGAATGCCTTCACCCTACAGACGTACAGACAGCACTAGGTTTCAGCAGAAAAAGCGTTTGTGCCTGTGCTGCTGTCTTCGCGGGCAAACCACGCTTCCACAGAGATAGGGGTCGATCACGTCTTGTGTGAACGACGCAGGTCAACCGTAGGAGCGTGGCTTGCCCGCGAAGAGGCCGGAACAAACAGCACATATTCCGAAGACGTCCCTGTTACCGCCCCAGCCTTTGCGACCAACGGCGTAATTCACCTCAAGCCCGCCACAATCCCTCTGGCCCGACAGTCTCCGGCGCTCAATCAAACTGAACGCGACGACATGGCTGGCCGCTACAAATACCTGCTTACAATTTAGCCAGTCATAAAACCCGATCGTGTACTAACGAGTGTTAGTTTGGCCGCCTTATCGGTCCATGAGATGCCAACGTAGTCATGCGCATCAAACTTCCCAGTTTTCCTGCCTTCTGTGCTTACCTTCTACTGTCCTGCCTGTTTGCGACCGCGTGGATCACCAATCCTGCCAATACGCACTCTTCCTTTGCCCTGATCAGCCCCGTGATGGCAGTGGCCGGCAAAGTGGCCAAGCCCATCTATACCAGCCGTTTCGCCTCCTCCGGGTTGGTGGATTTCGTGCATTCCTCGGCGGTCACCGCACTGCCCGACGGCAGTCTGATGACGGTCTGGTTTGCTGGCTCCCGCGAAGGCGCAGCCGATGTACAGGTGCGCTCCGCCCGGTTCGACTCGAAAACCGGCGAATGGGGTGCTGAACAGGTATTGGCCACTCGGGACTCGACCCAACAGGGCACTCGAAAATACATCCGCAAGCTGGGCAACCCGGTGGTGGCGCTCGCGCCGGATAATCGGGTGTGGTTGTTCTACGTGTCCGTGTCCATGGGTGGCTGGGCCGGTAGCGCGGTCAACGTGATGGTGTCCGATGACTTCGGTGAACATTGGTCCGCTCCGCGCCAACTGATCACCTCGCCCTTTCTGAACATCAGCACCCTGGTCCGGTCGGCACCGGTGTTTCATGCCGACGGTTCCATCGGCCTGCCGGTCTATCATGAGTTCCTGGGCAAGTTTGCCGAGTACCTCTACCTGAGCGCAGACGGCGATGTAATCGACAAATTCCGCATCAGCCACGGCATGAATTCATTGCAACCCGCGGTGGTGCCGCTGGATGGCCAGCGCGGCATCGCCTTGCTGCGTTATGCCGGCAACACCCACCACCGTGTCCTGGCGACCCGCACTGAAGACGCCGGGCAAACCTGGAGCGAACCTTATCCGCTCGACCCCTCGAATCCGAATTCCTCGTTGGCTGCCGTCGCAACACCCGAACATGGGTTGCTGGTGGCGCTCAACGACCTGCAGGAGGGGCGCTTCAAGCTGAGCCTGTATGGGACCGACGCCAAAATGGACGATTGGCGCTCATTACGCGACCTGGACAAATCCCCGGATCCACTGGGCGCGCCATTTTCTCCCGAAGCCTACAAGGAGATCATCGGCAGAGAATTCCGCGGTTCCAGCGGCGCACGCCGCCATTCACTGGAAGCGGAGTTCCTGGATAACCTCGACAACCGTGTCTGTAAAAACCAGGGGTGTGAATTCGAATACGAATACCCGTATTTCATCCGCAGTCCTGACGGTATGTATCACTTGGTTTATTCCTGGAACAACACCTTCATCAAGCACGTCACCTTTAACGATGCATGGCTTAGCGAGCGCCTCAAATGATCAGCCTGTGGCAAGCCCATCTCAGCTTCGCAATGATCATCTTCCTGCTGCTGCCGTCGTTCGGCTTGTCCAGGAACTGGCGGATCGCACTGCTGGCCGCCTTGCTGGCCGTCAGCTTCTTCTCGCCGGACGGCTTGTCGTTGGCCGCGTATTTGCGCAGCTACATTGATGACCTTGCGATCACCACCCTGGTGTTCATAGCGTGGGGCTGCTTGCGTCGACTGGACATGCTGCCACCGGCACGCGGCAAAACCGGCGTATTGATCCTCTTCGCCGCGATGGCCCTGGTGTTGTACCCGGCCACTCTGGGCATGAGTGATGTGGACCCCTATCGGTTAGGCTACAGCCCGCGCCCCATGTTGATTTTCTTCGCAGTGCTGACGCTGGGCCTGTTTTACCTGCGCAATGGCCTGGCCGTCTTGATGCTGGCCAGCGCTACCCTGGCCTTCATCGCCGGGATCAAACCTTCGCAAAACTATTGGGATTACCTGGTTGATCCGCTGTTGGGTCTGTATTGCTGCGGGGCACTGCTGACGCTTGCCCTGCGCTGGACCTATCGCCGCTCAAGCAAGCGGCGCGGTGCAGTGAGCGACGAACTCAAATCCGTTTGAGATTTAACTTTTTAACAGGGGAACAAGGATGGGTTGGCTGCACTCGAGACGTTTACATTATTGGCTAGGCGCTACAGCGATTGCGTTTGTGCTGTTTGCACTGCTGAGGATGGCGTTCTTCTTCGGCTTTTCCGGGTTCGAACCCAAAGCCCTGATCGACACAAAGGGCGTCTGGGAAACCCTGAGCATCGGCTTCAGTTTCGATCTGCGCCTGGCCATCCTGACCATGTTGCCGTTGGCGCTGCTGGCCTGGATGCCTCGCTGGAACCTGCTCCGCAGCCGCCTGCTGCGCCGTATCGCACGCGTCTATCTGGTCGCCGCCCTGAGCGTTTTGCTGCTGATCTACATCATCGACTTTGGCCACTACGCCTACCTGGGCGTGAGGATCAACGCCACCGTGCTGCGCTTCATCGAGGATGCGCAGATCTCCCGCGACATGGTTTGGCAGACTTACCCGGTAATCTGGATTTCACTGGGCTGGCTGGTAACGATCGCGCTGGTGACACTGGCCCTGGTGCGTCTGGAACGCGTCACGCTGGACCGCCCTAGCAAAGCCATTCGCAAGCTCTCCGCGACGTGGGGCGGTGCGTTGATGGTCGTCCTGGTGCTGCTGGGCATTTTGGGTCGTGTCGAAAACATGAACCTTGAAAACCCCGTTCCGTTGCGCTGGAGCGATGCGTTCTTCTCGGGTAATAACCAGATCGCCGCACTCGGCCTGAACCCGGTGCTGTTTCTCTACGATACGGGCAAAGTCGGCCAATCGCGTTATGACGAGGCGCAAGTGCGCGAACATTACGCGGTCATGGCCAACTACCTGGGCGTCGACAAACCCGACCCGCAGACCCTTGATTTCGTGCGGCACCAGGCCCCCCAACCGTACAAAATCCCGGGCTCGCGTCCCCCGAACGTGATGTTCATCATGCTTGAATCGCTGGGCACCAGTGCTGTCGGGGCCTACGGCAACCCGATCAATCCGACGCCCAATCTCGATCGGCTGGCCACTCAGAGCTGGTTCTTCGAGCACTTCTACGTACCCGTAACGGGGACCGCGAAAACCGTCTGGGCCAGCATCAGCGGGGTGCCTGATGTCACGCGGCAGGAAACCGCGACGCGTAATCCGCTGATCACCCAGCAAAACACGCTGATCAATGCGTTTACCGGTTACGAGAAGATCTACACCATCGGCGGCAACTCCGGCTGGGCCAACATGAATGCCCTGATCCGGCAGAGCATCGACGGCGTGCGTCTGTTCGAAGAGCGGGACTGGAAATCGCCGGTGGTGGACGTCTGGGGTATTTCCGATCTGGACCTGTTCAAGGAAACCGACCAGATCCTGCAAGCACTGCCCAAGGACAAACCGTTCTTTGCCTATGTGCAGACGGCCGGCAACCACCGTCCGTTCACGATCCCAAAAAGCAATGACGGCTTCGAGGTCAAGCACCCTACCCTGGCCGAAGTGCAGGCCGCCGGATCGCGCAGTGTCGAGCAGTACAACGCCGTGCGCCTGCTGGACTTCAACCTCGGCCGCTTGATGGAAATCGCCAAGGCCGGTGGCTGGTACGAAAACACCATCTTCGTGATGTTTGGCGACCACAACACCCGTATCGCGCAGATCCCGTTCCTGGCACCGGCCTACGAGCAACTGGGCCTGGAGAGCAACGCGGTGCCGATGATCATCCACGCACCAGGCTTGATCGGGACGCGCCAGGTCAAGGAAGCGGTCGGCCTGGTGGACCTGCTGCCCACCGTGGCGGGGATGGCCGGCCTTGAGTTTCGCAACAGCGGCATGGGCCGTGATATCCAGCAGCCCGCGCGCGAGGGTGAACGCGTGGTGCCGCTGGTATTGCGCGAGGGCACATTCCCGCTGATTGCCGGCGTGACTCAACACTACATGGTGCAGATGGAGCACGACGGCAGTTCGCCAACCCTTCACGACCTGGCTTCGATGACGCCACGGGACAACGTTGCCGAGAAAAACCCTGAAGAGTTCAAACGCCTGTCGGCGCTGACCCGCGCCATGCATGAAACCTCACGGTTGATGCTGTACCAGAACGTTCGAAAGTAACCGTTCAAGCCCCGCAAACCCGCGTCTATGCTCCAGATAGACGCGGGCCCTCCCCGCGACACCCGTAAAAGACTCTGTCTATTACTCCCCAATACTCCACCTATTAGCTGACTTCCCAAGTGGGGTCTAACCTGTATCCAGCGCTGGCGGAACAAGCTGGCCGGTTTAGTGCTGATAAGGAGACAGGAATGAGTCCGAAGCTTGACTAGGCCACCCGTGGGCCACCGCGCAGGCAACTCGATTGCCGCAGTTCAGAATTCCCGTGTGGTCCAGACAATCAGTTGATCCAACTCTGGGTCCTGCAGCCTATGTCATTGAATTCGCTCGTTGCTATCTAACGCCCACCCCGGGCCGATAGCCGGATGAAACACGACCAAAGGTAGCTCACACATGGCAAATGAATCGAAATGCCCGTTCAATCACGCCGCTGGCGGTGGCACGACGAACCGCGATTGGTGGCCGAACCAACTGAATCTGAAGATCCTGCACCAGCACTCGTCCCTGTCCGACCCCATGGACGAGGGCTTCAACTACGCCGAAGAATTCAAGACCCTGGACTTTGAGGCGGTCAAGCGCGACTTGACGGCGCTGATGACCGATTCGCAAGACTGGTGGCCGGCGGACTTCGGTCACTATGGACCGCTGTTCGTTCGCATGGCCTGGCACGCCGCAGGCACGTACCGCACAGGCGACGGTCGGGGCGGCGCCGGCTCGGGCCAACAGCGTTTTGCACCGCTCAACAGCTGGCCGGACAACGTCAGCCTCGACAAGGCACGCAGGCTGCTCTGGCCGATCAAGCAAAAGTACGGTCGCAAAATTTCCTGGGCCGACCTGATCGTCCTTACCGGCAACGTCGCGCTGGAGTCCATGGGCTTCAAGACCTTCGGTTTTTCCGGTGGTCGTGCGGACGTTTGGGAACCCGATGAAGACGTCTACTGGGGCTCGGAAAACAAATGGCTGGGCGGCGACACCCGCTACGGCAAAGACGACAATGCTCCCGTGGAAGCACCCGGTGACGGTCCACTCGTGGCCGAACCCGGCAAAAACGAGGAGAGCCGTACCGAACACGGTCGCAACCTCGAAAACCCGCTGGCCGCCGTGCAAATGGGCCTGATTTACGTCAACCCCGAAGGCCCGGAAGGCGAGCCAGACCCGGTCAGATCCGCCATAGACATCCGCGAAACCTTCGGCCGCATGGCAATGAATGACGAAGAAACCGTGGCGCTGATTGCCGGCGGCCACGCCTTCGGCAAAACCCACGGCGCCGGCCCCGCCGACAACGTAGGCGCCGAACCTGAGGCGGCGGGCCTCGAAGCACAAGGCCTTGGCTGGAAGAACAGCTTCGGCACCGGCAAAGGCCCGGACACCATCACCAGCGGTCTGGAAGTGACCTGGACCACCACACCCACCCGATGGAGCAACAACTACCTGGAAAACCTGTTCGGCTTCGACTGGGAACTGAGCAAAAGCCCGGCCGGTGCGCACCAGTGGGTTGCGAAAAACAACGCGGGCGCCGGCACCATCCCGGATGCTTTCGACCCGTCCAAACGGCGTAATCCCACCATGCTGACCTCAGACCTGGCCCTGCGATTCGACCCGATCTACGAACCGATCTCGCGGCGCTTCCTGGCCAATCCGGATCAGTTGGCCGACGCCTTCGCCCGTGCCTGGTTCAAACTGATCCACCGTGACATGGGCCCCCTCTCCCGCTACCTCGGCCCGGAAATGCCCGGCGAAGAACTGCTGTGGCAAGACCCGATCCCAGAGATCGACCATGCTTTGGTCAACGACAGCGACGTCACAGCGCTCAAGAGCAAAGTGCTTGCCTCGGGCCTGAGCGTCTCGCAATTGGTATCAACAGCTTGGGCAGCGGCTTCCACCTTCCGTGGCTCCGATAAACGTGGCGGCGCCAACGGCGGTCGTCTGCGTCTGGCGCCGCAGAAATCCTGGCAAGCCAACCAGCCTGAGCAACTGGCGAACGTGCTGGCGAAACTGGAGAGCATCCAGAGTGAGTTCAACAACAGCGGCAAGAAAATCTCGCTGGCGGATTTGATCGTTCTGGCGGGTAATGCAGGTGTCGAACAGGCCGCAAAAAATGCCGGCCACAGCGTCACCGTGCCGTTCACACCCGGGCGGATGGACGCCTCGCAAGAGCAGACGGATGTCGAGTCTTTCGGCTTCCTCGAACCCATCGCCGATGGCTTTCGCAACTACCTCAAATCCCGTTACAGCGTGTCGGCCGAGCATCTGTTGATCGACAAGGCGCAACAGCTGACGCTCACCGCGCCAGAAATGACCGCGCTCGTGGGTGGTCTTCGCGTGTTGAACACCAACGTCGGGCAAACAAAACACGGCGTGTTCACCCAGCAGCCAGAGGCATTGACCAATGACTTCTTCAAGAACCTGCTGGACATGGGCGTGGAATGGAAACCGACCTCAGAGACCAACGAGGAGTTTGAAGCACGCGATCGCAAAACCGGTGAGTTGAAGTGGACCGGCACGCGGGTTGATCTGGTCTTCGGCTCTCATGCGCAATTGAGGGCGCTGGCTGAGGTGTACGCGAGCAGTGACGCGAAAGAGAAGTTTGTGAAAGACTTCGTGGCGGCGTGGACCAAGGTGATGAACCTGGATCGCTTTGATGTGAAGTGATGCCGTTGTTGAATCTGTGACGCCTGAAAGGGGCCACCTCGATCCAGTGATACGGAGAGGGGTGGCCCTTTTGTCATTTGCGGGTGCCTGTCACCCCGCACCGGTCGCAATCATCACAGTATTCAGTAACCCACTCCACGAACACCACCCGATGCCCGAATGGATTCGCCGGTGACCCAATGCGAGTCGTCGGATGCCAGGAAAACGGCCAGCGGCGCAATGTCTTCGGGCTCACCGAAACGGCCAAGCGGCGTACCGGCGATCAGCTGTTCACCAAACGCTCCGGCGAAGTTGCCCTCCGTCGCCGGCGTATTGGTGTGACCGGGCAAGATCGAGTTGACCCTGATCCCTCGCGGCCCGAGCTCTCTGGCCAAGGCAAACGTCAATGTATCAACCGCGCCCTTGGTGGCCGAATAAACGCTGGAGGCCAAGTAGGGATCGGTGCTGAGAATTGAGCTGATGTTGATGATGCTGCCCGAGGGGCCAAGCAGCTTGACGGCTTCTCGGACCGCCAGGAGATACCCGAGCACATTCAGATTGAATTGCTGGTGGAACGCGTCCTCGGTGAGGTCTTCGATCATTTGAAATACCGCGACGCCCGCATTGTTCACCAGAATATCCAGCGCCCCGAAGTCCGCCTTGACCGTGTCGAACAGGCGGACCACATCGGCTGATTGGCTGATATCCGCCTGAATGGCGACGGCTTTACCGCCCTGCCCCTGAATCTGCGCGACCACCGCATCGGCGTCGGCTTTGCTCGACGCGTAGTTCACAACGACCGTTGCTCCTGCCGCGCCCAATGCTTTGGCAATACCTGCGCCGATGCCTTTCGATGCGCCCGTGACAACAGCAATTTTTCCTTCAAGTTTCATGAGGCTGACCTTTACCTGAGTTGATTGATCCATCGCAGGTCTGCCTGCCATCAGGTTTTGAAGGCCTGAACGCAACCTGCCGCTTGCCCCCAGTATCCGGGCAGGCGAAGGACAAACGTTTGCCAGTTGTTATCGAATGCTTGCCTATTCTTCTCGCATGGCTTGCCCTGCTCGCGGCGATGGCTCATGTTCAGCGCATGAATCCTGCGATCGAAGAACTGCGCCGCCTCGTGATGCGCGCGGAAAACAAGTGGACGGACACCGGGCTGCCGCGTGTGACGATGGTCCAGGCGGAGGCGTGTGCGAGCCAGGTGTATCAGCCGATGCTGCACCTGGTGCTCCAGGGTGCGAAAACCTTGTCTATCGGCGATCAGGTTTATCAGTATCTGCCGATGACTTACTTCCTCGTGCCGGTGGACGTGCCCGCCACCGGTGAGATACACCCCGGCGGACCAGGCTTGCCCTATCTTGCGATCAGCCTGACCCTGGACCCGAACGTCATCGCGACGCTGCTGGCAACCGACATCAAGACGACCGCGCCGCCACCCGCAAGCCGCTTTGCGGCGGTGCCGGCACAGGCTGAAATGATCGACGCCTGGTTGCGCATGATGCGGCTGATGGACCGCCCAAACGAAGCCGCGGTACTGGCGCCGATGCTTGAGCGGGAGATTCTGTTTCGAGCCTTGCAAGGACCGCTAGGGCCGATGTTGCGTGAAATTGCTCGCCCGGATGGCCGTCTGGCGCAGATACGCCGCGCCACCCAATGGATCCGTGAGCACTACACCGAACCCTTTCGCGTCGAGCCACTGGCGACCATGACCGACATGAGCGTTGCGGCGTTTTATCGGCATTTCAAATCCATCACAGGTATGACGCCCATTCAATATCAAAAGCGCCTGCGCCTGCTCAGGGCTCGCTGGTTATTGCTGTTCGACCCTCGCGATGCTGCTTCAATTGCCTTCACCGTGGGGTATGAAAGCGCATCACAATTCAGCCGGGAATATGCACGCCTGTTCGGCATGCCACCGGCGCGTGATGCTGCAAGGTTCAGGGCGCCCGTTGTCCCGGGTGATACTGAGATGACAACACTTGATCTGCAGCCTGAGCTTAATCCTGCCTGACAATATCGACCGAGGGGTTGGTCGAACCCTATCTTCAATCGAACCCCTCCACGCCTGAAAGGTCTGCTCCTGTAGTACTTCTCTGGAATGAGCTCTCATGTCTGCGCACCAAAGCCTTGTTGTACTCGCTCGGGGAGGCTATGCCGCTCGCGGCGTTCTTTACCTGATCATTGGCATCTTCGCGCTGCTGGCGGCTCAAGATTCGACAAAACCCAAAGACAGTCACAGGAGCCTGGAGGCCGTGTTAAGCCAGCCTTTCGGTTACGTTTTAGTCGGATTGGTGGTGGCAGGCCTGCTCGCCTTCGCCTGTTGGCGAGTGCTGCAAGCCCTGCGCGACGTTGATCATCACGGTCACGAAATGAAGGGGTTGGTCATTCGGGCAGGACTGTTGGCAGGAGGTTTGGTCAACGGCGCGCTGGCGTTTTTTGCGTTGGGCTTGCTCATCAGCGGCATCAGCAGCTCGGGCGATTCCGGCGGTGGGCAGACCAAGGATCTACTGGCGCACCTGTTGTCCTGGGAACACTCGAATGTCGTGGTCTACCTCGTCGCGCTCATCCCTCTGGGCGTAGGCATTGCTCACATCATCAAGGGCTGGAAGTCGTCGTTTGAGAAATATTTCGAAGCGGACGAAGACGTCATGCGATACGTCCGTCCGGTGTCTCGATTCGGTCTTATCGCCCGTGGCGTCGTGTTCATCGAAATAGCGCTGTTGCTGATCATCAGCGGCTCCCGCTATAAAGCCATGGACCCGCCCGGAATGAAGGAGGCCCTCGATGCGCTGCAGAACCTGCCGGCCGGCGGCGTCATCTTGATGGTGATGGCCCTGGGATTGATCGCCTTTTCGGTGTACAGCTTGTCCGAAGCCGCCTGGCGCAAGATCAACATGGATGTGCCAGGCGTACCGGGCGCCTAGCGGCATGAATGGCCGACCGGTTTTTACAACCCCCACACAGCTGACCTCAACGAAGGACTGATGATGACCTTTCTGATTTTTCTTTTAGCCTGCGGCGCGGCGGCCAGTACTGGCCTTCTTTTCAAACCGGGCCAGTGGTACGAATCACTCGTCAAACCGAGCTTCACGCCACCCAACTGGCTGTTTCCCGTCGCCTGGTCGATTATCTATCTGTTGCTCGCCTGGGCCGGTTACCGGTTGTCCCTGATACCTGGAAGTCAGGTGGTGCTGGCGTTATGGGCGGCGCAAATTGCCCTGAATACGCTGTGGACACCGGTGTTTTTCGGCGCACACCGCATTTTCGCCGCGATGGTGATCCTGACGCTGCTCTGGCTGGTGGTCGCAGCGATGGTGGTGATGGCGATGCGGCTAGATGTGATCACAGGCTTGATCCTGTTCCCCTACCTTGTGTGGCTTTGTGTGGCGGCAGCGTTGAATTTTTCCATCTTGCGCAATAACCGCGGATAGCGAACTTCGAGCAGCTAACTCGACTGCTGTTGTTTCACGACTCGCCGTCGACAAGTCTCACCCTGTGGCAGTCAGAAGGCCCCAGTTTTTGCCCGCTTGATGAACGAACATCCATCGGCATCAGAGCCTGGCCGGTCGCGTTGTCCAACAGTACAGAACGCGTTTCCTGCGGCTGGAACAGGAAACGTTCGCCCCACTGCCTCATGCTGACCACCACCGGAAAGATCTCACGTCCTTTGTCCGTCAGGACGTACTCCTTGTAGGCGCTTCCATCTGACGCCGGTCGAACGTCGAAGACCCCGACTTCAACCAATGCTTTCAGTCGCGAGGCCAGGATATTTTTGGCCACGCCCAGGCTCTTCTGAAATTCGCTGAATCGGCGAATATCGTCAAAGGCGTCGCGAAGGATCATCAGCGACCAGCGATCCCCAATCACCTCAAGTGTTCTTGCTACCGGGCATTCGCTGCTTTGCGGTGAAGTGCCTTCGACCATCGTATTTACCTTTTGGATAACGGTTGCCAAGTCTGCCGACCAAGCTGGTTGCAATTTGAAACTTGATTCAGCAATAATCGAATCCGGTTTTTAATTGCAACCAGCTTAACGCCATGGAGGCGCTTATGACAGCAGATGCCAACGCAATAGCCAAACGTAGCACCGGGCAGCCTGCGGGATTGCCGCCTGCGGAAACCGGAGAATGCAGTAGGACTGGCCAATCCTCGGGGCTTTCTCCGTCACTCACGTTATTGTTTTCTGTCACCTGCGCGCTGGCCGTCGCCAATGTTTACTTTGCCCAACCCTTGCTCGCCTCGATGGCTGAAAGCCTGGGGGTCACTTCAGGTGTGATCGGGTTCGTGGTGACGGCCACTCAGGCCGGATACGCGCTGGGGTTGTTGTTCATCGTACCGCTGGGCGACAGGGTCAACCGTAAACGGCTGATTTTGACTCAAGTGATGCTGTCTGCCCTCGCGCTGGCGGCCGTCGGCGCTTCACAGCAGTGGCTGGCTCTCTTGGGCGCCATGATTGTGATGGGCTTACTCGCCGTGGTGGTTCAGGTGCTTGTAGCCTATGCCGCCGCGCTCGCAACGCCCTCACAACGCGGGCAGGCCGTGGGGACCCTAACAAGCGGAGTTGTCCTGGGCATTCTTCTGGCGCGGTTTATCTCTGGGCTGATCGCCGATCTGGCGGGCTGGCGCGCCGTCTATTTCGTGTCCTCAGGATTGATGCTGACCCTCGCGGCGGTCCTGTGGAAAGTGGTGCCCGCCACGGCGTTGCCACGCAATCATGACACCTACCCCGCGCTGATCCGGTCGCTCTTCAAGCTGTTCATGACCGAACCGGTTTTGTGGGCCAGGGGCCTGTTGGCCTTGCTGATCTTTGCCGCTTTTTCAGTGCTGTGGACCTCTATGGTGCTGCCGTTAAGCGCTCCGCCGCTGTCGCTTTCACACACGGCCATCGGCCTGTTTGGCCTGGCGGGCGTTGCCGGTGCCCTGGCTGCAAGAAGAGCCGGCCAGTGGGCCGATAGAGGTTGGGGTCAACGCGTGACCGGCCTTTCGCTGGGGCTCCTGGCGCTTTCCTGGTTGCCCATCAGTTTTGCCCAGACGTCCCTGATCGCGCTGGTTTTCGGCGTGGTCGTGCTCGACTTCGCGGTGCAAGCCGTGCACGTCACCAATCAGAGCTTCATTTTTGCGGCACGACCCGACGCGCAAAGTCGGATGGTCGGCGCCTACATGTGCTTCTACTCGGTCGGCAGTGCGCTGGGGGCGGTCGCCGCAACCCTGGTTTATGCGCGCTGGGGCTGGATGGCAACAAGCGTGCTTGGCGCCTTGATCAGCGCTGCGGCTTTGGCGCTGTGGATTTTTACGAGTCACCTATCACCGACCAATCAAGGAAGATCAGCATGAAAGCCAGGCACCTGCTACTCGCCATCTCGATTACGGCCATCTGGGGTGTGAATTTTTCAGTGATCAAACTGGACCTCACCACCGTTGACCCGCTGATTCTTGCCGGCATTCGCTTTACGCTTTGCGCACTTCCAGCGATCTTTTTCATTCCGAAACCCGATGTACAGTGGCGCTACATCATGGGTTACGGTCTGGTCTTCGGCATAGGACTCTGGGGCGTCGTCAACCTTGGTATCAAGTCGGGCCTCTCCGCTGGCATCGCTTCGCTGGTGCTTCAGTTCAGCGCTTTTTTCACGATTCTGCTGGGCTCATGGGTATTCAAGGAGACCATTTCCCGCTACCAACTGGCGGGCATGGGCATCGCCTTCTGTGGCTTGTTGAGCATCATCTCGATTGTTGACGGGACAGTGACGACGGCAGGGCTGATGCTGGTGCTGCTGGGCGCGGTGGCCTGGAGTGCGGCCAACGTAATCAACAAAAAAGCCAGAACAACTCAGGTCTTTGCTTTCCTGGTGTGGTCCAGTGCTTTTTCGCCCATCCCTCTTTTCGCGCTTGATTACGCGGTCAACGGCTCGACGGGTTACAGCGCATTGGTGAATCAACTCGACTACCGTGCCGTCCTGTCGATCCTGTTCCAGGTCTACCCCAACACCCTGTTCGGCTACTGGGTGTGGAATTCACTCCTGAAACGATACCCAGTGTCTACCGTCGCGCCGTTATCGTTATTGGTGCCGGTATTCGGACTGCTGGGTTCAGTCATGATTTTCAATGAGCCCCTGTCATTCAACAAAATCGTTGCTGTCGTTCTCATCGTATCGGGGCTTGGAGTCGGTTTATACGGACAGCGTTTGCTCAGTGCCGTGCTCAGGCGAGCAGACCGACGCCATAGTGCAGCAGAAGCAAGTGCATCGCTGCCTCATGGACGGGCAACCAAGGCCACACGAAAATTCTTCTAATGCCGAGGCAGCGGTCGTTACCATGGACACGGGTTCAACCGGAGGAATGCAATGGAGCTGACGTTCAGTCACGTCGATGTACTGGTCAAGAACCTCGAAGAAGCCTGTGCTTACTACGCACAGATACTGCAAGCCAGGATCTCTAAAACGCTTGTCTGGGAACGCGGTGGTCTGCACGTGCGCTACGCGATTGCGTTAATCGGTGCGGAGCGATTCATGCTGGTACAACCGCTGGCGGGGAACCTGAAGGCGCTCCTGGATTGCGCGGGCGAAGGCATGATTTACCGCCACTGCTACTCCACACCGGACATCGAGAAGGCCTATGACGAATTGATCGCCGCGGGTGTTCAGCCAGAAGACGAGAACGGAAAACCACTCGCCCGTGCGAACCTGCAATCTCCGTCCGGGACCCGCATCATCTGGCTGCCCAAGCGCTTCGGACACTTCTCCATCGAGATATTGGAAGACAAGGCGTTGGAGGCCTTTATCGAGGATGCGTTTGCCTGAATGGGGCTGCGGTGAATGCCCGCTTTCGCCGGTTGGCGATCGATTGTCCCATCCGAGTTGACAGTCAAACCGTTTTCACCCTCTTTTTCCCTTTCCTGTAGATCATTAATCTGAGCCCATGTTGAACGAAGCCACTTACCCCTACAGAGAAAGGATTTCATCATGAGCAACGCCACATACAACCGCCTGAACAAAGACGACGCCGTAGTCCTGATGATCGACCACCAGACCGGTCTGATCTCGCTGGTGCAGGACTTCTCGCCGAACGAGTTCAAGAACAATGTGCTGGCTCTGGCTGACGTGGCCAAGTTCTTCGAACTGCCGACCATCCTGACCACCAGTTTCGAACAAGGCCCAAATGGTCCGCTGGTCCCGGAGCTCAAGGAAATGTTTCCGGACGCGCCCTACATTGCCCGTCCTGGCCAGATCAACGCCTGGGACAACGAAGACTTCGTCAAGGCGATCAAGGCGACCGGTCGCAAACAACTGATCATTGCCGGTGTCGTGACCGATGTGTGCGTGACCTTCCCGACGCTGTCGGCCCTGGCTGAAGGGTTTGAAGTGTTCGTGGTCACGGATTCTTCCGGCACCTTCAACACCACCGTGCAACAGGCAGCGTGGAACCGCATGACGCAAGCCGGTGCGCAAATGATGAACTGGTTCTCGGTCGCCTGCGAGTTGCAGGGCGACTGGCGCAACGACATCGAAGGCCTGGGCAACTTGCTGTCCCAGCGCATTCCGAACTACCGCAACCTGATGAACAGCTACTCGGCCATGGCAGCGCGCCAGGCATAAAGAAAACGGGCGATGATGACCTCATCGCCCGTTGTCTTGTCAGCTTCATGGGACAGTCAGACACGCTGCCTTCTATGAATTGGCAGGAGTGGAGCATGACCGTTGTCGAGATCGAAGAGCGGCATTGACGAGGTGGCGGTTGTATAAGCAGTGAGAATGAAAACAAGGCCGCCTTCGCGGCCTTGTGTGTTTTCAGGTGTTCAAGGCTGTCGCGTGCTGACTCGCTGCCCGCCTTGCTCGAACATCGCTTCGAAACGCGGTTTGTTGGCCGCGTAATAAGCGGCCACGGCCTGGTCAGAGGAGGTTTGGCGTGCCTGCATCATCAGCGCTTCCAGGTCCGCCTGGGGGATCGAGTAATGAGCGAAGAAATACGCCACTTCCGGGTACTGCTGGCTAAAACCTTTGCGCGCCATGGCGTGAATCTGCTCGGCGCCACCAAAGATATGCTTGGGATCATCCAGGTAACGCAGTGACCACTTGGAGAACATCCAGTGTGGGCTCCAGGCATTGACCAGGGACCATTTGTCACGTTTGAGGTTGCGGTCCAGCTCATTGAGCATGCCGGTTTCCGAGGAGGCCACCAGCTTGTACCCGTCGAGCTTGTATTCTTCCATGGCCTTGACCGTGAGCTTGTATTGGCCATTGCCGACTTCAGAGGTGAGGATCTTGCCGTCGAGTTTTTCCCGGACCTGCGGTTTGTTCAGATCCTCGACGCTCGCCACTTCACTGATGGGCACCGAGGTGGGCACGGCCATGCCGATCCGCCCTTCATACAGCACGCCGAGGTCTTCCAGCCGGTCCTTGTACTTGTCGTAAAACGCCTTGTGGGTACTCGGTAGCCACACCATCGGGATCAGGTCGATATTACCGTTGGCCAGCGCCTGGAATTGAATGCCAATGTCGGCCATCACCAGTTTGACCGGTTGCTTGAGATGTTCCTGCAACGCGGTGCTGGCCAGTTTGACGGTGATTTCGGTGTCGGACCAATTGACCCAGCCAATGCGCACGGGCTCTGGTTCAGCAGCCTGAACCAGCGCTGCACTTGCTCCAAGCGCAAAGCCGAAAAGGCAGGCACAGGCTTTTTTTCGATACGGCGAACGAGCGTTCATCAGGCGTCTTCCTATTGATGTGGGATAGGCAGGTTGTCTTCATTTGAACAGCCTTACGGTCGTGAACAGTGCAGTCTTCGCTGCTTTAAGCCCGGGCAGCGCAGCCCTCTTCTTCTGCCCCTCGCAATCCCATGCATGTCATCCATCCAGAACACTGACGACGGGGTCTCTGCACCCTTTCGAGCTTGATCTTATCGACGAGTTTTGCGGCGCGCAAGAAAAATGTACACCTGTGTCAACGATGATTGACACAGGTGTACAGTTATCCTAATTTCAACTCGCCAAGCCCGATGAAGCCCCACTACGGAGCGCACCACGATGTCCAGCGATCCCTTGCTGCAACCCTACAAGATCAAGCACCTGACCCTGAAAAACCGGATCATGACCACCGCGCACGAACCGGCCTACCCGGTCGATGGCATGCCGCAGGCGTTGTATCGCGCTTACCACGTCGAACGCGCCAAAGCCGGCGTGGCCCTGACCATGACCGCCGGCTCCGCAGCCGTGTCCCGAGACAGCCCTCCGGTGTTCAACAACGTGCTCGCCTACAAGGACGAAGTGGTCAAATGGATGAAGGACCTGACCGACGAATGCCATGAACACGGCGCGGCCGTGATGATCCAGCTGACACACCTGGGCCGCCGTACCCGCTGGGACAAAGCCGACTGGTTGCCCGTGGTATCGCCCTCGCACCGACGCGAGGCTTCGCACCGGTCCTTCCCGAAGAAGATGGAAGACTGGGACATCGAGCGGATCATCAAGGACTACGTGGATGCCGCCGAGCGCATGAAGGCGGCCGGGCTTGATGGCCTGGAATTACAGGCTTACGGGCACCTGATGGATCAGTTCTGGTCACCGCTGACCAATGACCTCGAAGGCCCTTACGGTGGCTCGCTGGAAAACCGCATGCGCTTTACGTTCGACATCCTCAGGGGCATCCGCCAGCGGGTCGGCGAAGATTTCCTGCTGGGTGTGCGCTATACGGGTGACGAACAACTGCCGGGCGGCTTCAATGCCAGCGAGGGCATGCAGGTCTCACACATGCTCAAGGACAGCGGGCTGGTGGACTTCCTGAACGTCGTGCGCGGCCACATCGACACCGACGCGGGCCTGACCGACGTCATCCCGATCCAGGGCATGCGCAATTCCCCGCACCTGGACTTCGCCGGCGAGATTCGCTCCGCCACGGGTTTTCCGACCTTCCACGCCGCGAAGATTCCCGACGTTGCCACCGCGCGTTACGCCATTGCGTCAGGCAAGGTGGACATGGTGGGCATGACCCGCGCGCACATGACCGACCCGCACATCGTGCGCAAAATCATCGAGAAGCGTGAAGAAGATATCCGTCCGTGCGTGGGTGCGAATTACTGCCTGGACCGGATCTATCAGGGTGGCGCCGCCTATTGCATCCACAACCCGGCGACCGGCCGGGAAACCACGATGCCCCATGACATTCCCAAAGCGGCGGTGAAGCGCAAGGTCCTGGTCATCGGTAGCGGCCCCGCAGGTCTGGAGGCGGCGCGCGTGGCCGGCGAGCGCGGCCACGATGTCACCGTGCTGGAAGCGGCCGACCGCCCTGGCGGCCAAATCCGGCTGACGGCGCTGAGCGAGCGCCGACGCGAAATGATCGGCATCATCGATTGGCGGATGAGCCAGTGCGAGCGCCTGGGCGTCAAATTCCACTTCAACACCTGGGCCGAGGCCGACACGGTATTGGCCCATGAACCGGACGTGGTAATCGTTGCCACCGGCGGCCTGCCCCATACCGAGGTGCTGTCGCAGGGCAATGACCTGGTGGTCTCGACCTGGGACATCATCTCCGGCGATGTAAAGCCTGGCCACAATGTCCTGATCTTCGATGATGCTGGCGACCACGCCGCCCTGCAGGCGGCCGAGGTCATCGCGCAAAGCGGTGCGACCGTCGAGATCGTCACCCCAGACCGGTCGTTTGCACCCGAAGTCATGGCGATGAACCTGGTGCCCTACATGCGCAGCCTGCAGGACCTGGCCGTCACCTTCACCGTCACCTATCGGGTCGAAGCGGTCGAGAAACGCGATGGCAGGCTCATTGCGACCTTCGGCAGCGATTACGGCAAGGTCCACAAGCAACGCGTGGTCGATCAGGTCGTCGTCAACCACGGCACGATCCCCCTGGATGACCTGTATTTCGACCTTCGTCCTCATTCGAGCAATGAAGGCGCAGTCGAACAGCACGACCTCATCGCGGGCAACGCACAGCACATCGTCACCAACCCTCAAGGGCGTTTCCAGTTGTTCAGGATTGGTGATGCGGTGTCCGCTCGAAATACCCATGCGGCGATCTATGATGCGTTGCGACTGGTGAAAGATATTTGACTCGACAGCCTCCTTCCCTGAGCGGAAGGAGGCGCCTCGGGCGCAAAGTGTGTGCCCAAACCGATCGACTACATGCCTCGCCGAGCCACTTGCGCGCCTTCCTGCACGGCACGCCCCACCATGGCTTCGATGCCCTGATCAGCCATCGACTGCAGCACGGCCGCCGTCACCCCGCGATAAGCCATCAAGTTTTCAATCATTTGCCGGGGATCGTGGCTGGCGAGTAATTGACCGCCACCCACCACCACACCTTGTGCGGCTCGTTGTGCGATCGCGGCCGGGATGCCCGCCGCCACCGCCTGATTCATCAACGCCTGATGCAACATCGCCGCCAAGGCAGGCCCGGTGCCGGACAGCGCGCTGAGGTAATCGATACAGTCCTCATTCGGCACTTCATCCGCCGTGCCCACGCATTCGAACAACCGTTGCACCAGCGCTCGGTCCTGCTCGCACAGACTGGCAGGACAGCACCAAGGCGTGAACGACTGCCTGATTTCCACCGCCGCATTCGGCATCGCCCGTACCACCACTTCGGCGCCCGTTGCCGCGCGAATAGCCGCCGCCGGAACCCCGGCCATCAGGGAAATCACGAGCTTGCCCTTGGCGTTTATCCGCAGTTCGCGAAATTGTTCTGGCCGGATCGACAGCACAACGATATCGCTGAGATCCACCAGCAACTGGTTGTCAGCCAGCAGCCGCACCGGTGGTTCGAACGTGTGGGTGCCGGACCGGTTCGAGACCAGCAAACGATCAGGACGGATGAAGCCGGTATCGAGCAGCGCCTGCGCAATCGCGCGGCCCAGCCAGCCGGTGCCACCGATGATGCCCAGGGTTCTATTCTGCATCGGGGGTGGCCTCCTCAAAGCTGTCGACCCGTGACACGAAAACCCCCGGCTCTTTTTCTGCGTAGCCGAATTTCCCATAAAACCGGTCGAGCTCGCGCCGCTTCGGTGCTTTGCCGGTAAATACGGTGACGTACTCAGGGATTCGCCGGAAACGCACGACGATATCCTCAGTGGTTTTCATGGAAATGTAGCCGATCTGGGTGAGATAGATCGTTCTGGCCCGAGCGTCGGCGGCCGCAACCTCATAACCGAACCGTCGGAACATCGCGGCCAGGGCATTGATTCGCGCTTCATCAGCCAGCGCGATTTCGGCGGACACCTCAGCCGATTGCAGCGCCCAGCTGCGCACGGCAAATTCAAACTGCGAGTCAAACAAATCAGGGTTTAACCAGCATTCGAAAACGTTGAGGATCGCTTCGGAAATACTTTCTGAATAACTCTCGCACTGGCCAATCAGGCCGCCGGTGTTCTTGTCCCGCCACCGCGCCAGCAGCGCCGCGAGCAACTGCTCCCGGTCTTCATAAAACCAGTAGAAACTGGTGCGCGACAAATTCAGCCGCTTGGCCAACGGCATCACCCGCACGGCGTCCACACCGGATTCCTTCAGCGCATCGTAAGCTGCGTCCAGCCAGCCATTGACGGAGCCACGCCAACCCGCTTCTTGCGCCTTGATTCGCGTCTTTCCTGCCTGCGGCATTTTGGCTTCCTCTTTGATATCTGATGTCCCGGCAACTGTACGCGGCTGCGTGCAAGCCGTACATAAAATGTACATCAACGTACATTTTTTAGACGGCGGTGGACACTGGAATTATTTTCAAGAGGCGGCATCGGCCAGACTTCACCAGAAATGAAGACCTCGCCCTGATCATATATCCCGATTAACGACGACTTCCAAAGGGCCGTACCAGCTCTCCAACGTCAGCCAGCGACTCCAGCCGCGCGACCGTCCGCTCCAGTTCTACAATCGTGGAAAAAGGAAGACGCCCTTCGCACAGCGACCGAAACTTTTGTATGAGCCGCTCTTGTTGCGCGCCGAGGTCCGTTTCCGGCTGACTTGAATCATGCCGGCGCTCCAGTTTCCGTCCGTCTCGCAATGTGATCCCTACAGTCGTTTCCGGCACTCGCAATGCCGGGTCCAGAATCACCTGCGCCAACCCCTGCAAAGCCAACACCTGCGGATCCACCACGCTCAGCTCATTAAAGGCTTTGGGGTCAGCGGTGTTTTTACCGAGCAACGCCATCGCCACCGTGTGCTTGAGGCTAAACCTGGCCTGCATCGGCGTGGCAGGCCTGGCGATGTTGCAGATGTCGTCGCAATGAGGGTTTACGCGAATATCAATCGCAACGATGTCGGAAACTTTCATGGCTTCAGTACGAACCAGGTAAAGCGCACTTTCAATGGCCGAATGGGTTTCGTAGCAAGTGTTGTGATATTTGAAGAGATTGGTTTCCAGATGAAAGCCATAGGCCGGTGCGGCGTCTGTGGTCTCGACAGCAAAATCGGCTACATAGCGGGGTGTTCTCAGCGCGCAATGCACGGCCATGTCGCTCGAGTGCGTCCGTGCGAACCCGAGGCGATGACCGATCATATCCTCGGAAACATCCACGCCTCTTTGCGCCAGCATCGCAGCCACCAGCCCACTGCGTGCAGCCTCTCCAACCTGCAGCGCCTTGCACGAAGACCCGAACGCCGCTTTCAGCCCTGCCGCACGCGTCGATGCAATGCCCAAGGCCCGCGCGGTCGTTTGCGCGTCAAGGCCGAGCAAGCGAGATGCTGCGGCAGCCGCCCCGAAACAGCCCATCGTCGCCGTCGCATGAAAACCTTTCGCATAATGATTGGGGGCGACCAATTGACCGACGCGGCACGAGGTTTCATAACCGGCAACAAACGCCTCCAGCAGTTGTGCACCACTGGCCTGGAGGTCTTCACCCAGCGCCAGCGCCGCTGCCAGTACTGGCGCGGTGGCATGTCCCGGAATGGAAAAATTGACGTCATCGTAGTCAAGCGCATGGGACGCCATACCATTGACCAGCGCTGCCGTCGAAGCAGGAAGGCGATCAACCTGACCTACCAGCGAGCAGCGAGGATGGCCGCCCTCCGACACCATGAGCCCGGCCAGCGTCTGCGAAACGGAATCATCGGCGCCGGCCACGGTGACGCCCAGCCAGTCGAGTACAGCCTGGCGGGCAATGCGCAACACCTGCGGGGGAATATCCTCCAACCGGAGGCTGACGACCAAAGACGCCAACTCAAGGGTGATGTTCTTGTTTGTATTTCCCATAACGTCCTCAACCGGAATGTCGCGTTCTTGTTTTGTCCACGTTTCCGGTGATCGTCAAACAGGGTTCAGGTCAGCTCAAGCGAGATAAAGTCCCGATTCGCTTGATCAAAAATCAATGCATACCACTCCCGTCTAAAACGTCTCAGGCTTGATTTTTCCTCAACAACAAAAGGCCAAAAACTCGTTTGTCTGCGGCATGGGTTACTTCTGTAATTCCCCCTCGTCACTACTCGACAATAACAACAACGAGGCCACAGACATGTCCACCAAAGAAAAGAAGCCCATCTATAAAAACCTCACGTTCCAGGTAGTCGTCGCCACGGGGCTGGGTATCGCTTTAGGCTTCCTCGCGCCGGAACTGGCTGTCAAATTCAAAATGCTTGGCGACCTCTTTCTCAAACTGATCAAGACCGCCGTGGCGCCCTTGGTGTTTTTCACGGTGGTCCAGGGCATTGCCTCGGCAGGCGATATCAAACGCGTCGGCAAAGTCGGCGTGAGAGCAATTATCTATTTCGAGGTGGTTTCCACCCTCGCCTTGGCCATTGGTCTCTTGTGGGGCAACTTGCTGGATATCGGCGCCAACATGCACGGCGCCCACCCAAACAGCGCGGCAACAGCGGCAGCCAACGCGGCCGTCGCCAAAGCCCACGCTCCGGCATCGACCATGGAGTTTATTTACAGCATCTTTCCGGACAACTTCGTCGGTGCGTTCTCCGGCGGGCAAATGCTCCAGGTGCTGGTTATCTCGGTGGTGTTTGGTTTCGCTCTGCTGGCTCTTAAACCGGAACGTCGCAACTTCATTGAAGACGGATTGCATCGGATCTCCGAATGCTTCTTCGAATTCATTAACCTGATCATGAAACTTGCCCCACTCGGCGCCTTCGGTTCCGTGGCCTATGCCGTCGGCAGCAACGGCAGCGCGGTACTGATGTCATTGGCCAACCTGGTGCTGATGTTCTATGTGGTGGTCGCCTTCTTTATCCTCATCATCCTGGGCGCGATATGCCGACTGTCCGGGTTCAGCCTTTGGCGATTTATGAAGTACATCAAGGATGAAATCCTCATCGTCCTGGGGACCGCCTCTTCGGAAAGCGTCCTGCCGCGCCTGCTGCAAAAACTTGAAAAGTTTGGCTGTTCCAAACAAAGCGTCGGCCTGGTGCTGCCCACCGGGTATGCGTTCAACCTGGATGGCACATCGATCTACATGTCACTCTGCGTACTGTTCATTGCCAACGCCTACGGCGTGCCACTGAGCTGGGACGAGCAGCTGGGAATACTCGCCGTCATGCTGCTGACCTCCAAAGGCGCGGCAACCGTGAATGGCGGCAGCTTTGTGGTCTTCGCCGCGACAGTAAGCGCCATCGGCGTGTTACCGGTTGAAGGACTGGCGCTGATTTTTGGAGTGTATCGGTTTATGTCGATGGCTAACGCACTCTGCAACACCATTGGGAATAGTGTCGCTACGGTCGTGGTGTCGAGATGGGCCGGGGAGTTTTCCGAGCAGACGGCACAGGTTGAATATGAACGTGCTCTTGGCCGGATGCCTAACGCGGCGCTTTGATGACGGGCCAAGATGCTTGACCGACGAGAGTGCCGTAAGGGCGGCACTCATCGCTTGAATCAGCATTCAACCGGCAATGCGAGTCGGCACAGCCGAAAGCTCGGGCTGCTTTGTACAATCTATGAATCTCGACGTCCGAATTTCACGTAGGAAACCACAACCTGTGGCGAGGGAGCTTGCTCCCGCTGGGCGGCGAAGCAGCCCCAAAATCCGACAACATTTTAAACATGCCTACATCCCGTAGCCGCTGGCGAAGCCTGCGTTCGACTGCACAGCAGCCGCAAATCCGGCACGCACGGTTCAGCTGGCATTAAACACGTTCTGATTTCCCGACTGTTATTCAGCTGAATGCAGGATCCGCCATCAGCCACAAAGTAACGATTTTGGTCCTACACACCCGTTTGCAGGCACCAAAATCGCCGCCTATATTCGACCCGTCGCTGACTGTATTAGCGATAGGGTTTCGCAGCCCTCAAGATTGACACCAAAACACCGTCAGGCATGATGCAGCCGACTCCGGCTGCAAAGTGTTTTATGGCGGTTGTGCGTGGGAGACCCTCGGGTCTGCCGGGTCTTGGTGTAAATCCTCCGGTCTGCGAACCCGCGCACAGCTGCCACCCAATTTGTTTCGCAGCAAACGGTGGTAATTCTTCTTTTTTATTAGGATTTACACCATGACAGCTCAACAACCGCCTCGCCGCTTCACTCCCATGTCCCAACTCGCCACCGACTACCCCGTCCTGCTCATCGACTACGACGCCCCGCTGCGCGAACTCCACAACTGCCTCAGCGAACGCCTCAACGCCGTCCTCAAATACCTCAACCTCATGGCCTGCACCAGCCTCCCCGACTATGCCGAACACGACATCAACACCGTCACCAACATCGCCCGGATCATGGTCCAGGATGTGAGCGATGTGTTTCGGGTGATTGAGCAGCGTGGGTTTGATGCACCCAAGAGTCAGTGATCAAAGTTGAGTCGTAAAAAAACCCGCACTGAGTTGCGGGTTTTTTGTGTTGTTCAGGCCTGTCGAGTTGGCGAGTGAATTGTCTTCTCTATCAGCGCCGCGACATCCTTCGCACCAAAACACCGGAATTTAACGCTGCCAGCGCCGGTATCCAGACGGATGATCTTCGTCATGAACCCGCCTTCAATAGTGACCTTTCGGATGAATGCCAGTGGGAGCTCAATATCCAGCGTCCCGTCCTGAACGAGGCGGTTCATGGCATTGGCACTCAAACGAACCATTTTTTGCGTCAGCTCCATCTTCCCGCCGACCCAAAGTCCTCCGTATGCTTCCTTGAAGGCCTCCAGCACATCGCCCAACGCGTCCACATCCCCTGCCTCGGCCATGGAATACAAATCGTCCACGTTGCCGTAATTCACCTCGGCATCGGCCACCAGAAAATTGACCAACTTCGACTTCAAAACCTGTCCAGTCATCCTTGCCTCTCCATTATTGGAAAATGGCGACAGGCCTATTTACTCAAATAGTTCTATCACCTTTTCCTGTCACCTTTTTCTTGCCTTTTCTGCCTGGAACTTTACTACAAAATGATGTCGATATGATGGCGCACCACGACATCTTGTCAGTGGGGCTACCAGAGTCAGGCTGATTCCTGATAAAACCATGGACGTATGTGATGAGACTGATCCTTGCTGTGTTTTTGATGCTTAGCGGGTATGCCTACGCGGGTTGTGCCAACATCAGCGACAGTGACCAGCGCAACTACTGTAATGCCAAATCAGGTAACGGGAGTTGTGCGAGTATCAACAACTCGGATTTGCGCAATGCCTGCAACGCGGAGACCGGCAGCGGCAGCGGCAGTTGCGCCAACATCAATGACAGTGACCAGCGCAACTACTGTAATGCCAAAATAGGCAATGGGGGCTGTGCGAATATCAACAACTCGGATTTGCGCAATGCCTGCAACGCGGAGACCGGCAGCGGCAGCGGCAGCGGCAGCGGCAGTTGCGCCAACATCAATGACAGCGACCAGCGCAACTACTGTAATGCCAAAATAGGGAACGGGAGCTGTGCGAATATCAGCAACAGCGACCTGCGTAACCAGTGTGATTCATTGAAGCGATGATCAAACAGTTCATCGAGTGAACCAAGTAGAAGCCACAACCGATTTCAGCCACAAATTACCCGCATCACTGCGGGTTTTTCATGACCTGTATTTACCCCTGCCCGCCTTCCCCGATCAAGGCTAAAGCCTCTTCGCCATAGGCACACACGCCAACTGAAGCCCTGAAGGCGCATGGTAAACAGCAGGTTCGTCACCCACGAAACCGCAGCGCCGGTAAAAATCAGTCGCGTTCAACGTAGCGTCCAGATTGACCGCCTTCAGGCCCAACTCCCGCGCCAGGCATTCCAGATGGCTGAGCATCTTCAAGCCGATGCCTTGTTGCATGAAACCCGGCAGCACAAAGATCGCGCCGATTTCGCTGTTGTCCAGATCAAGCATCCCTGTCGCCACTGGTTCACCTTGAATGCAGCCCAGGTAAAAGTGCTTTTCCATTAAGTCGCCATACCCATCTTTGGCGGCTCCGACGGTCCAGGCGAGCATTTGTTCTGCGGTATAAGCGCCGATGCATTGGTGCCGTATCGCTTGAAGGCGGATATCGAATGCGGTCTGGGCATCGCTTGGTTCGGCGCGTCTGATCTCAAACATTTCATTCTCCTTGAGCCATCGGTGGACGGAGAACTAAAAAGCCCCGTCCATCTCTGGCGGGGCCTTGGGTAACTACGTCAAATCTGATGAACGCGTGACCTCACGGCCCGCCAGCGGCGGTCATGGAGGAACACATCATGTTCATGCGGGAAATGTAGATCATGGGTCGATAGTGTTTTGGATGAACGGGGTTGTCAATTTTGATGGGGAAAATAAATGCGTTCCCTTGTACATATTTCGCTCCTCACACTCTCTTTTTCTGTCTTGGAACTTTTTAACCAGATGATGTCGATATGATGGCGCACCACAACATCAATCAGTGGGCCAACCAGCGCCAGGCTGTTTCCTGGAAAACCATGGACGTGTGTGATGAGACTGATTATTGCAGCGCTTTTGATGCTTAGCGGGTATGCCCACGCCAGTTGTGCCAGCATCAGTGACAGTGACCAGCGCTACTACTGTAATGCTAGAGCAGGTGGCGGGAGCTGTGCGGGTATCCGTAACTCAGGTTTGCGCATTGCTTGTTATGCGGAGACCGGCAACGTCAGAGGCAACGGCAGCGTCAACGTCAGAGGTAATGGCAATGGCAATGGCAACGGCAGCGGCAACTTCAGCGGCAGTTGTGCCGCCATCAGCGACAGTGACCAGCGTTACTACTGTAATGCCAAAGCAGGTAACGGAAGCTGTGCGGGGATCAATAACTCAGATTTGCGTAATGCTTGTAATGCGGAGACCGGCAACGGCAGTTGTGCGGGCATCAATGACAGTGACCAGCGCTACTACTGTAATGCCAAAGCAGGTAACGGAAGCTGTGCGGGTATCAGAAACAGCGACCTGCGCAACCAATGTAATGCCTTGAATCACTGAGAGCACGGCTCATCCGAGTCCCCATTCATCCTGGGCCACTCCGCGCCATGCGGCTCCCGGGCAATCAAGGAAGTGTGCAATGAGACTAATACTCGCAGTGATGCTGATGTTCAGCAGCTACGTTTACGCCAGTTGCGAAAACATCAGCAACGATGACCAGCGTAACTATTGCAAGGCGCGTGAGGGCCGAGGCGGTTGTCAGAATATTAAGAACGACGACCAGCGCAACGCCTGCAAAGCGGAAACGGAGGGTACGAGTGATTGTGGAAACATTCGCGACAATGACCAGCGCAACTATTGCAAAGCCAAGCAGGGTTCGGGAGGGTGCCAAAACATCAAGAACGACGACATGCGCAATGCCTGCAAAGCGCAAACAGAAGGTACGAGTGACTGTGGAAACATTCGCGACAATGACCAGCGCAATTACTGCAAGGCCCAGCAAGGCTCCGGAGGTTGCCAGAACATCAAGGACGACGGTCTGCGCAATCAGTGCAAATCCATGGCGCCTTAGCTGAACGGCACAGCGACAGCCGCGTGATAAAGGTGACAGGTCTTTTATTTAAATAGATCTGTCACCTTTTCCACCTACGTCCCCTTTTACCTAGAAACCACCCTCCGTGGCGAGGGAGCTTGCTCCCGCTGGACGGCGAAGCCGTCCCGGCCTCCCCTCATCAAGAATCTGTACTATTTTTAAGACTCTCTGGATTGACCTGTTCCCGATCAGAACAGGTCGACGGTCATCAATGATCCGTAACAGGAGATTGCATCATGAAGCGCTTGCTTGGGGCTCTTGGGTTCTCAACGTTACTGGTGGCATCGACGGTGTTCGCTCATCACGGCTGGAGTGAGTATGACTCGAGCAAACCCTTGCAGTTGAACGGAACGATCGAGGAGTCCGGTTATTCCCACCCGCACGGGTTCATTCGCCTGAAGACCGACGACAAGACCTGGAGTGTCGTGCTTGCGCCGCCATCGCGCATGGAAAACCGGGGGCTTTCCAGGGAAATGCTGAGTGTCGGAAAACGGGCTACGGTGGTGGGCTATCAGAATCGCAACAACCCCGATGAACTGCGCGCAGAACGCATCACGGTCGACAACAAAACCACTGAGTTACGTTGATGCAGACAACTGGCACCCGCGGTGGATCGGGTCTGGACGGCTGGCTGGACGATGTGGGTGACTCGCCACTCGGGTTGGCCATGCGAAGCGAGTTATGGCTGTATCCGATCGTCGAGGTGGTTCACATCATTGGCTTCGTGGTGCTTGTCGGCTCGGTCGTCATGTTCGATCTGCGGGTTCTCGGGCTGTCGAGAGATCTTCCGGTGACGGCACTGGCCCGCCACCTGCTGAGGTGGGGAGTCGCGGCCCTGCTGTTGATCGTCCCGGCGGGGCTGATGATGTTTTCAGCCCATCCGCACGACTTCGCATCTAACAGCGTTTTTATTCTGAAGCTGTGCTTGATCGGTATTGCGGGCCTCAACGCGGCTCTTTTTCATGTGGGTGTCTTTCGGTCAGTAGCCCGATGGAACACCGACGCCGCGGCGCCAGGAATAGCAAAAATCCAGGCGATATTTTCGATTATGTTATGGATCAGCGTGGTGCTCTGCGGACGATTGCTGGCTTACACCTGACTGGGAGACATTAAAAAAAGTACCAGATCTATGCATCAAATAGATCCGATTTCCGCGTTTACTGGATTGGTCATCGCGATGCTGACCAACGCTTCGGCAGTCAATGTCATTTTCGCTCCTTGAAAGGTGATCGCATCCTTGGCGATCAATAAGTTAAACAGCGCTATTGCTAATGACCGAGCATCCGTCCGGCAGCACAACCTTCTTCAGCAACTCGTATAGCCCAGCAGGCACCAACGGCGTTTCGCCAGTAATACTGTCGAGCGCCAACCACTTCGCTACAAAGGCAGCGCCATCGCTTTCTTGAGCATCCAAGTGGAGCAGCTCATAGACGCTGGCATCCACGAATTTCGCATCGTAGACCTGCACGATTTCGTGCCCGGGCGTGCCGGCATAGGTGAAGATGTTTTCGAGTGTGCCCAACAGGCGAACATCGGTAATGGATAAGCCAAGTTCTTCATCGACTTCACGTAGTACGGCTTGGGCGCTGGTTTCGCCGAACTCGATTCCGCCACCGATTGGGCGCAAGAAGGGCTTTCCAGTAACGGGGTCGAGTGCTTCGTTGACCAGTATCCTGCCATCGTGATGGAAGATGCAGAGTGCGAGGGCTCGGATGCGGGGCGTGGTCATGAGGTGAAGTCCATTTGCTTTGATCAAACCCTGTAGCAGGTGCGTCCATTGGGCATGGCTGTTGGCCGCGGACGCAGCCTTCGGCAGCTGCTAAAGGATGGCGTCCGTTTTGATATCAGAAGTTGGCCGGGGTGTTAGCGCTGATGATTTCCGCTTCATCCTGGCCAATATTGCGGAACTTGTGAGGCAACGTCGTCGGGAAGTAATAGCCGTCGCCAGCGTTGAGCACGCTGATCTGACCATCAACCGTCAACTCAACCGTCCCCCGCGTAACCAGCCCGCACTCCTCGCCTTCCGAATGCACAATCGGCTCTTCCCCCGAACTCGCGCCCGGCGCGTATTGCTCGCGCAAAAGCCGCATCTGCCGGCTCGGCACCGAAGCGCCAATCAACAGCAGCCGCAACCCATGACGCCCAAGATCCGGCTGTTCATTGGCGCGGAATACGTATTGATGCTCACGCGGCGGTTGGTCGAAGGTGAAGAAATCTGCCAAGGACATGGGGATGCCTTCAAGCAGTTTTTTCAGGGAGCTGACGGAGGGACTGACGCGATTCTGTTCGATCAGGGAGATGGTGGCATTGGTGACGCCGCTACGCCGGGCCAGCTCGCGCTGGGACAGTTTGTAGCTTTCGCGTACTAATTTGAGTCGTGAGCCCGTGTCCATGACAGCCTTATGCGAGAAATACTTAAGGGTTATGGGGGTGGATGGCGGGCGACTTTTGGCCGCGAAAGTACCGCTTCCCTGTCCCGGAAATGTGAAAGGCGGGTATTAAATCACGTTTGGTGGTGTTGCTCAGCAGGTTCGATAACTGGTTAGTGAAAAAGCTGAGGGTGCTCATGTCAGACCGTTTGGCGATGTGGGTTCGGGGGGTGTCAGGTGGCGGTGATGGTGGCTGATCTGGCGCCATCGCGAGCAGGCTCACTCCTACAGTTTGGGCCGGGCGTACACACATTCTGTGCACGCCACAGATCTCCTGTAGGAGTGAGCCTGCTCGCGATGGCGGTGTGTCTGGCGACGTCGATGTTGACTGTGCCGCCGTCTTCGCCAGCAAGCTTGGCTCCTACTGGGATTGCGTTGGGCTTAGATCCCGAACCGATCACGCAGCGCGTAATACGCGGCGCCCATGGCAGTGAGTGGCGCCTGGAAGGTGCGGCCGCCGAGCATCGGCATATGCGGGAGCGAGGCGAACGCGTCGAAGCGTTCGGCGTCGCCGCGGATCATTTCCGAGATCAGTTTGCCGGCCAGGTGCGAGCAGGTGACGCCGTGGCCGCTGTAACCTTGCATGTAGTAGGCGTTTTTCTCGATGCGGCCGAATTGCGGCATGCGGGACATGGTCAGCAGAAAGTTGCCGGTCCAGCGGTAGTCGATCTTTACGTCCTTCAGCTGCGGGAAGGTCTTGAGGATTTTCGGCTTGATCAGTTGCTCGATGTCGTCCGGTTCGCGGGCACCGTAGACCACGCCGCCACCGTACAGCAGGCGGTTGTCTGCGGTGAGGCGGTAGTAGTCGAGCAAGTAATTGCAGTCTTCGACGCAGTAGTTGTTTTTGATCAGGCTGCGAGCCACCTTTTCCGACAACGGTTCAGTGACGACGATTTGCGAACCGCACGGCATGCTTTTGCGCGTGACGCGGTTGTCGAGGTCTTGCGGCAGGTAGGCGTTACCGGCGATCAGCAGGTACTTGGCGCGTACGACGCCTTTGGCGGTACGCACGGTGATCGGTTCGCCGTAGGTGATTTCCACGGCCGCCGATTGCTCGTAGATTTTTCCGCCCAGGCCGATGATGGCCGAGGCTTCGCCGAGGGCCAGGTTCAGCGGGTGGATGTGGCCGCCCTGCATGTCGAGCAAGCCGCCGACGTAGTTGTCGCAACCGACTTCGCGCTTGATGTCCGTCGCGTCGAGCATGGTCAGGTTTTTGTTGCCGTAACGTTCCCAGCTGCTTTTCTGCTCGGCCAGGCCTTTGAGCTGCTTTTTGTTCAGCGCAGCGAAGATGCCGCCCGGCTTGTAGTCGCACTGGATGTCGTAGTGCTGTATGCGCTGACGAATGATGTCGGCGCCTTCGAAGATCATGCTGCCGAGGACTTCAGCGGTTTTGTCGCCGTAGCGTTCTTCGATGACATCAACGTCGCGGCTGTAGGAGTTGACCAGTTGGCCGCCATTGCGACCGCTGGCGCCGAAACCGACTTTGGCGGCTTCGAGCACGGTCACGCTGTAGCCCGCTTCGCAGAGGAACAGGGCCGAGGACAGACCGGTGTAGCCGGCGCCAATGATGCAGACGTCGCAGTCCACAGCTTGTTCCAGGACGGGGAAGTCGCCGGTGAAGTTGCGGGTTGCGGCGTAGTAGCTATTTACATGAGTCTGTTTCATAGGTTTCTCCGATGGTCGCCGACACAAGCCGGCGGCCGCCGTTGTAGAAGTATTAGAGCTTGATCCAGGTCGCTTTGAGTTCGGTGTATTTGTCGAACGCGTGCAGCGATTTGTCCCGACCGTTACCCGACTGCTTGTACCCGCCGAACGGCGCGGTCATGTCGCCGCCGTCGTACTGGTTGACCCAGACACTGCCGGCGCGCAAGCCACGGGCGAAGGTGTGGGCCTTGCTGAGGTTGCTGGTCCACACGCCGGCGGCCAGGCCGAAGATGCTGTCGTTGGCGATGGCCAGCGCTTCTTCCTCGGTGTCGAAGGTGATCAGCGACAGCACCGGGCCGAAGATTTCTTCCCGGGCAATGGTCATGGCGTTGGTCACGCCGTCGAAAATCGCCGGCTCCACGTACAGGCCACCGGTGGCTTCGAGGGTGCGACGGCCGCCCGCGATCAGTTGCGCGCCCTGGTCTTTGCCGACCTGGATGTAGCGCAACACGTTGTCCAGTTGACGCTGATCGACGACCGCACCGACGGTGGTTTCCGGATCGAGTGCGTGCCCCGGTTTCCAGGCTTGCAGCGCTTCCACCAGCAGCGGAATGAACTGCTCGCGAATCGAACGCTCCACCAGCAAGCGCGAGCCGGCGGTGCAGACTTCGCCCTGGTTGAAGGCAATGGCACCGGCCGCCGCTTGTGCTGCCGCGCGCAAATCCGGCGCGTCGGCGAACACCACGTTCGGGCTCTTCCCCCCTGCTTCGAGCCAGACGCGTTTCATGTTGCTTTGCCCGGAATAGATCAGCAGTTGCTTGGCAATCGCGGTCGAGCCGGTGAAGGCCAGCACGTCGACGTCCATGTGCAACGCCAGCGCCTTGCCGACGGTATGACCGTAACCCGGCAGGACGTTGAACACGCCTTTGGGGATGCCAGCGTCCAGTGCCAACTGGGCGATGCGGATGGCGGTCAGTGGCGACTTTTCCGAAGGCTTGAGGATGAACGAGTTGCCGGCCGCGAGCGCCGGGGCGAACTTCCAGCTGGCCATGATCAACGGGAAGTTCCACGGCACGATGGCGGCGACCACGCCCGCTGGCTCGCGGGTGATGAGGCCCAGTTGATCATGCGGCGTGGCGGCGACTTCGTCGTAGATTTTGTCGATGGCTTCGGCGCTCCAGCGGATCGCGTTGGCGGTCGCCGGGATGTCGATGTTCATGGAATCGTTGATCGGCTTGCCCATGTCGAGGGTTTCGAGCAGGGCGAGTTCTTCCTGGTTGGCCAGGATCAGATCGGCGAAGCGGATCAGGATGCGCTTGCGCTCGGCCGGGGCGAGGTTGGCCCAGATACCGGATTCGAAGGTGCGACGCGCGACGGCCACGGCTTCGTTGGCATCGGCTTCGTCGGTGCTGGCAACGTTGGTGAGGAAGCGACCGTCGACCGGGCTAATGCATTCAAAGGTGTCGCCGCTGAGTGCCGGGCGGTATTGGCCGTCGATGAATGCGCGGCCTTCGATAGTGAGGGACTGGAAGCGTTGTTCCCAGTCGCTGCGAGTGTTTGTCATGGTTGTGACTCGACGCAGAGGAATAAGAAGTCGTTGGAAGGTGGTGTATCAGGCGAATTGCATCGCTGACTGCGCGGCCGTCTTCGCGGGCAAGCCTCGCTCCTACAGGTATTGCAGCGTGCACGGCTTCTGCGCCAGGCACTTCTCCCTGTAGGAGCGAGGCTTGCCCGCGAAGAGGCCCTCACATTCAATATCGAAAGTAATTGCCCCACCGCTCAACCCATCAAACGGTATGCAGATACCAGTTGTACTCAAGGTCGGAGATGGAGTTCTCGAACTCGGCCAGCTCGCTTTCCTTGCACGCCACGAACACGTCGATGTACAGCGGGTCGATGTAACGGGCCATGACTTCGCTGTCGTCCAGCTCGCGCAATGCATCGCGCAGGTTGTTCGGCAGGCTCTGCTCGTTTTGCTCGTAGCTGTTGCCTTCCACCGGGGCGCCCGGCTCGATCTGGTTGGTCAGGCCGTGGTGAATACCGGCCAGCACCGACGCCATCAACAGATACGGGTTGGCATCGGCACCCGCCACGCGGTGTTCGATGCGCACCGAATCGGCGGAACCGGTCGGCACACGCACGGCAACGGTACGGTTGTCGATGCCCCAGCTCGGCGAGTTCGGTACGTAGAACTGCGCGCCGAAACGGCGGTATGAGTTGACGTTCGGGCACAGGAAGGCCATCTGCGCCGGCAGGGTCTCGAGCACACCGCCGATCGCGTGTCGCAGCGCGGCGTTCTGCTCGGGATCCTCGCTGGCAAAGATGTTGTTGCCTTCTTTGTCGAGAATCGAAATGTGCACGTGCAAACCGTTGCCCGCCTGGCCCGGATACGGCTTGGCCATAAACGTGGTGTCCATCTCGTGGTCGTAGGCGATGTTCTTCACCAGACGCTTGAGCAACACCGCGTAGTCGCAGGCCTTTATAGGGTCGTTGACGTGATGCAGGTTCACTTCGAACTGCGCCGGGGCGCTTTCCTTGACGATGGCGTCGGCAGGAATGCCCTGCTCTTTCGCGCCTTCAAGGATGTCTTGCAGGCAGTCGACGTATTCATCCAGGTCGTCGATCAAATACACCTGGGTCGACACCGGACGCTTGCCCGAGACCGGCGAACGTGGCGATTGCGGGCGACCGTTCACGTTGTCCTGGTCGATCAGGTAGAACTCAAGCTCGAACGCCGCGCAGATGGTCAGGCCCATGTCGTCGAACTTGCGCACCACATTGGCCAGCACTTCACGCGGGTCAGCGAAGAACGCCTCGCCTTCCAGTTCGTGCATGGTCATCAGCAACTGCGCGGTTGGACGCTTCTGCCACGGCTCGATGCTCAGAGTGCCAGGGATGGGATAGCAGATTCGATCCGAGTCGCCGATGTCCAGACCCAGGCCGGTGCTTTCCACCGTAGAACCATTGATGTCCAGAGCAAACAGAGACGCCGGCAGGTTAATGCCTTTTTCGTAAACCTTATGAAGACTGGTGCGTTCGATGCGCTTGCCGCGCACCACACCGTTCATATCCGCAATCAGAAGGTCGACGTACAAAACCTCAGGATATTTCTTAAGGAATGCGTTTGCTTCGTTGAGTTGAACGGTACGCAGAGGGACCGACATGATGCACCTATTAGCTGTTAATTATTATGTTCACTACCTTGTTGCGAGCCCAGTCAACCCGAACGGCAAAGTGAAGTCAATAGCGAACACTTGGCCTCTCCACCTTTATTTTCGGGCCTTTTTGGGGGACGAGAGTGCCATAACGGTCTTGAGCACCGCGTAAACCCTGAGGATCGGACGATCGGCGTTTAGAATTTTTTACATGAGAGTTGTTAATTAAAATCAACAAGGCTAAGCTCCGGAAAAGCTCGTTCAAGTGTGAAACTTCGAGGTGATAAAAATGGCATTCAAGCCATTGATCGGCGTTACAGCGTGCGTCAAACAGATTGGCCTGCACCCCTACCACATCAGCGGCGACAAGTACTTGCGTGCTGTCAGCGTTGCGGCTTTGGGGCTGCCCGTCGTTATTCCTTCCTTAGGCGAATTGACCGATATCGACGATCTGCTCGCGCAGCTCGACGGTCTGCTGCTGACCGGCTCGCCCTCGAATGTGGAACCCTTCCACTATCAAGGCCCGGACAGTGCCCCCGGCACGGATCACGATCCGGCGCGGGACGCCACCACCCTTCCTTTATTGCGTGCAGCCATTGCGGCGGGCGTGCCGGTGCTCGGCATCTGCCGCGGCTTTCAGGAAATGAACGTGGCGTTCGGCGGCAGCCTGCACCAGAAGGTGCATGAACTGCCCGGCATGCTCGATCACCGGGAAGCGGACAGTCCCGAGCTGGCGGTGCAATACGCCCCGGCGCATACCGTGACGGTGCAACCGGGTGGCGTGTTCGAAGCGATGGAGTTGCCCGCCGAGTTCAGGGTCAATTCGATTCACAGTCAGGGTATTGATCGATTGGCGCCAGGCCTGCGCGCCGAAGCGGTTGCGCCGGACGGTTTGATCGAAGCCATTTCGGTGGAACACAGCCAGGCGTTTGCCGTCGGCGTGCAATGGCACCCGGAATGGCAGGTCCTGTCGAACCCGCCCTACTTGAGCATTTTCCAGGCGTTCGGTGATGCGTGCCGGCGACGGGCCGCGTTGCGTAAAACCCGCTGACTTAAAACAACCCTTTACTGCCCCCGCGAGTCAGGCGGGCGTGTCTTTGCGCGTCCGTGACTTGCGACAACAACACACTGCGATAACAACAAGTACTACCAGGCAGCCAGGACGGCGGCGCCGAACAAGCCCGATCGATGCGGATCAGGCGAGCGCAACCTCTTGTAGGAGCGAGGCTTGCCCGCGAAGGCGGAGTGTCAGTCGACATCATCGATACCTGATACACCGCCTTCGCGGGCAAGCCTCGCTCCTACAGGGTTCGTGCTCCGACTAAACCTGTCCGGGCTAGCAATCCACTCTTAAGTCAGGCCGCGTTGGCCCGACGACTGAAACCTGTTGGGAGTTTCACATGGCAAACGCCTCCAGCATCTACAGGAAGGCTCTTGAGGGTCACCAGGCACCGAAAAAGGTGCTGGTGAAAGTCGACCGCGTCACCAAGAAATTCGACGAAACCACCGCGGTGGATGATGTCTCGCTTGAGATCCATCAAGGCGAAATCTTCGCCCTGCTCGGTGGTTCCGGCTCCGGCAAATCGACCCTGCTGCGCATGCTCGCGGGCTTCGAGCGCCCGACCGAGGGACGGATTCTGCTCGACGGTGTCGACATCACCGACATGCCGCCGTATGAACGGCCGATCAACATGATGTTCCAGTCATACGCCTTGTTCCCACACATGACAGTGGCGCAGAACATTGCCTTCGGCCTCAAGCAGGACCGTTTGCCCGCCAGCGAAATCGACGCCCGCGTTGAAGAGATGCTGCGCCTGGTGCACATGACCCAGTACGCCAAACGCAAACCCCATCAATTGTCCGGCGGTCAGCGTCAGCGCGTGGCCCTCGCCCGCTCCCTGGCCAAGCGTCCGAAGCTGTTGCTGCTCGACGAACCGATGGGCGCCCTGGACAAGAAGCTGCGTTCGCAGATGCAACTGGAGCTGGTAGAAATCATCGAACGGGTCGGCGTGACCTGCGTGATGGTGACTCATGACCAGGAAGAGGCCATGACCATGGCTGAGCGCATCGCGATCATGCACCTGGGCTGGATCGCGCAGATCGGCAGCCCGGTCGACATTTATGAAGCACCGGTCAGCCGCATGGTCTGCGAGTTCATCGGCAACGTGAATGCCTTCGAAGGCACGGTGGTGGAAGACCTTGAAGGTCACGCGATCATTCACAGCCCGGACCTGGAACAGAAGATTTACGTTGGTCACGGCGTCAGCACCTCGGTGCAGGACAAGTCGATCACCTACGCGATCCGCCCGGAAAAAATGTTGGTCAGTACCCTCAAGCCGGACTCTCGCTACAACTGGTCCGAAGGCAAGGTGCATGACATCGCTTACCTCGGCGGTCACTCGGTGTTTTACGTGGAATTGCCTGGCGGCAAAGTCGTGCAATCGTTCATGGCCAACGCCGAACGCCGTGGCGCGCGACCGACCTGGGACGACAAAGTCTACGTGTGGTGGGAAGACGACAGCGGCGTGGTACTGCGCTCATGAAAACACTCAATCAGCGGTTCATGCGGCTGATGCCGAGTGGTCGAAAGCTCGTCATCGGGATTCCTTTCCTGTGGCTGTGCCTGTTTTTCCTGTTGCCGTTCTTCCTGGTGATGAAGATCAGCTTCTCGGAAGCGGCCCTGGCCATTCCTCCTTACTCCGAGATCTACACCTTCGCCGAGCAGAAATTCCAGCTGCTGCTGAACCTCAGTAACTACTCGCTACTGACTCAGGATGAGCTGTACATCTCGGCCTACTTCGGCTCGTTGAAGGTCGCGTTTTTAAGCACATTGATTTGCCTGGTGATCGGTTTTCCGATGGCCTACGCGATCACCAAGGCCAACAAGGAAACGCAAAACGTTTTGCTGCTGCTGATCATGATGCCGACCTGGACCGCGATCCTGATCCGCGTGTATGCGTGGATGGGCATCCTCAGCAACAACGGTTTGCTCAACGGGTTTTTGATGTGGACCGGGCTGACCGATCACCCGATCGAGATCCTCAACACCAACACGGCCGTGTATATCGGCGTGGTTTACGCCTACTTGCCGTTCATGGTGCTGCCGCTGTACGCCAACCTGGTCAAGCACGATCAAAGCTTGCTGGAAGCGGCGTCGGATCTGGGTTCGAGCAACTTCAACAACTTCTGGAAAATCACCGTGCCGCTGGCCAAGAACGGGATCATTGCCGGTTGCATGCTGGTGTTCATTCCGGTGGTCGGTGAATTCGTGATTCCGGAGCTGCTGGGCGGCCCTGAGACGCTGATGATCGGTCGCGTGCTGTGGCAAGAGTTCTTCAATAACCGCGACTGGCCGGTGGCGTCTGCCCTGGCGGTGGTGATGCTGTTGATCCTGATTGTGCCGATTCTGCTGTTCAACCGCAGCCAGGCCAAAGAGATGGAGGCACGGGGATGAAACGCTTCGGATTTTCAAAGTTCATGCTGATTTTCGGCCTGTCGTTTATCTACTTGCCGATGCTGATTCTGGTGATCTACTCGTTCAACGCTTCCAAACTGGTGACGGTCTGGGGCGGCTGGTCGTTCAAGTGGTACGCCGGTCTGCTCGACAACACGCAACTGATGGGCTCGGTGGTGCGCTCGCTGGAAATCGCCTGCTACACGGCGATTGCGGCGGTGGCGCTGGGGACGTTGGCGGCATTCGTGCTGACTCGCGTGACGCGCTTCAAGGGTCGCACCTTGTTTGGCGGTCTGGTGACCGCGCCGCTGGTGATGCCGGAAGTCATCACCGGCCTGTCGCTGTTGCTGCTGTTCGTGGCGATGGCGCAGTTGATCGGCTGGCCGATGGAGCGTGGCATCGTCACCATCTGGATCGCCCACACCACGTTCTGTGCGGCGTATGTCGCGGTGGTGGTCTCGGCGCGTTTGCGTGAGCTGGATTTGTCCATCGAAGAAGCGGCGATGGACCTTGGGGCGAAGCCGTTCAAGGTGTTTTTCCTGATCACCATTCCGATGATCGCGCCGTCACTGGCGGCCGGCGGCATGATGTCGTTTGCCCTGTCGCTGGATGACTTGGTGTTGGCGAGTTTCGTCTCGGGGCCGGGTTCGACGACCTTGCCGATGGAAGTGTTCTCGGCGGTACGTCTGGGGGTGAAGCCTGAGATCAACGCCGTGGCGAGTTTGATTCTGTTGGCCGTTTCGATCGTGACCTTCATGGTCTGGTACTTCAGCCGCCGTGCCGAAGCCACCCGCAAACGTGCGATCCAGGAAGCGATGGACCAGACCGCGAGCGAATCGTGGCAGCAACCTGAAAAGCGAATGGTGGAAGCGACGGTTTAGGTTGTTGAGTTAACTGTGGCGAGGGAGCTTGCTCCCGCTTGAGTGCGCAGCACTCACACAATTGGCAGGGTTGCCAGAATTCTTGGGGCCGCTTCGCAGCCCAGCGGGAGCAAGCTCCCTCGCCACAGGTTGTGTATTGCCCCACAGGTTTTGTGTTTACCGCATTTTTGCTTTGTGTCACTGAATAAAAAGAATGGAGTTGTACCGATGAAAATGTTTGGCAGGACTCTGCTGACACTGTCCTTAGTGGGCGCGATTGCCACCGTTGCCCAGGCCAATGACAAGGTTCTGCGCGTCTACAATTGGTCGGATTACATCGCCCCGGACACCGTCAAGAAGTTCGAAGACGAGACCGGCATCCGCGTGACCTACGATGTGTTCGACAGCAATGAAACCCTTGAAGCTCGTCTGCTCGCTGGCAAGTCCGGCTACGACATCGTGGTGCCGTCCAACAGTTTCCTGGCCAAGCAGATCAAGGCCGGGGTCTATCAGGAACTGGACAAGTCGAAGCTGTCGAATTGGAAAAACCTCAACCCGGTGCTGCTGAAAAACGCGTCCGCCAGTGACCCGGATAACGGCCACGCTTTCCCGTACATGTGGGGTTCGATCGGCATTGGCTTCAACCCGGCCAAGGTCAAGGAAGTGCTCGGCGCCAATGCACCGACCAACTCCTGGGACTTGCTGTTCAAACCGGAAAACGCGGAAAAACTGAAAGCGTGCGGCATCAGCTTCCTCGACTCGCCTACCGAAATGCTCCCGGCGGCCCTGCACTACCTGGGTTATCCGGTGAACTCCCAGGACGAGGCTCAGATCGCCGAAGCCGAAGCGCTGTTCATGAAAATTCGGCCGTCGGTGGCCTATTTCCATTCGTCGAAGTACATCTCCGACCTGGCCAACGGCAACATCTGCGTCGCGGTCGGTTACTCCGGGGACGTGCTGCAAGCCAAGGCGCGCGCCCAGGAAGCGGGCGACAAAGTGAAGATCGATTACAGCATTCCGAAAGAAGGGGCCGGCAGCTTCTACGACATGGTCGCGATCCCCAAGGACGCGGCGAACGTGGAGAACGCCTACCTGTTCATGAACTTCCTGATGCGCCCGGACATCATCGCCGAGATCACCAACAACATCGGCTACAGCAATGCCAATGCGGCGGCCACACCGTTGGTGGACGAGGCCATCCGGGATGATCCGGGGTCGTATCCGCCGCAAGCGGTCATGGCGACGCTGTATGCGATTCCGGATATGCCGATCGGCGTTCAGCGCGTGATGACTCGGGGCTGGACGCGGGTGAAACTCGGGAAATAGTCGCTCAATGATCGTTCCCACGCGTGGGAACGATCACTGTCAAAGTTTCCGTTCACGCAGCGCCTTACCACCGCTGCATCCTCTCTGACGAACGGCCTCACCTGGCTTCCTCGGTTAAGGTGAACTTAGGCGCCCTCCTCGGGCGCCTTTTTTTATGCAAGGGCCAGCGGCCATTCCGCCAGCGCCCGATACCGCCCCTTATGGGATTCAAACAAGACAAAGCGATCAGCCCGCAGGAAAAATTCGGGCGGCGTCGCGGACTCAGGCACCGGCATTCGATAATCACGCATCAACGTCAGGTGCGGCCGAAACGCCTTCGGCGTCTCTTCAACGCCAAACGGCAACATCGCCTGTTCCAGCGCATACACCAGACGCAACAACTCCGGCGGTGCCTGCTCCGGCGCCAGGACCAACACCCCTGCCCGGCGCCAGACCTCCATTCGATCCAGCGCCAACCTCAGCGGTATACCCGGTATGTGGACCTTCCCGGCCGCCGTACAGATCTCGCCAATCTGCGCCACGCCGACAGCCTCCAAAAACAACAATGTCAGGTGAAAGTTTTCCGCCGGCACCGGACGCCCGCTGCGCAGCTCAAGGGCGCTGCGCCATTGAGCAATGGCCTTGCGCTGCTCCGGCGGGCAATTGAGTGCGAAAAACAGCCGCTTGAACGGTTCACGGGATTCGTCAGTCATGCCTGGCAGCTCCTGACATGCACGTTATAGTTGAACCAACCGAATCAACGGGAGGGGGCCATGCGACAGATCATCAGCAAAGAGCCATGGTGGGCAATGCCGCCGAAACCGGGGCAGGATGAGTCCGAGCTGGAATGGGGCTGGCTGGTTCACTATAGCGAAGGTGAGCCGCGCTTCGAATTCGTCAGGGAGCGGCCGACGGACAGCGAGATCCGCAACCGCAAAAGTTGCAGGATCACCCCGTCGCCGGAGTGATCCTTTCGACGGGATCAGGCCTTCACGATCATTTCAAAACCACCAAAGACCAGGCGCTGGCCATCGAAGGGCATCGGATTGACGTCCGGCTGCATCCGCGGATCGTTCATCATTTTGTCCATGCCCGCGTTACGGGTGGCCTTGTCCGGCCAGATGATCCAGCTGAACACCACGGTTTCGTCCTCCTTGAGTTTCACCGCCATGGGAAACGAGGTTACTTTGCCGTCCGGCACGTCGTCGCCCCAGCATTCAGCGACGCTGAGCGCGCCACATTCCTTGAAAATGACCGCAGCGGTCTCAGCGTGTTTCTTGAATTTCTCGCGGTTGGCGGTGGGCACGGCAGCGAGGAAGCCATCAACGTAGGACATGGTGTTTCTCCTTCGGTTATGGAACGGTCTGCTGGGTAGTCGATTCTGTCGGGCTCCAATCGACAGCGCCGCCGCCCGAACTGACCGACGGTACGTCAGCGCTCTCCGCCAGGTTGCCCTCGATCTGCGCCGCCATGTACAGCGTCCCCGCCATGACGCCGGAGGTCGGGTTCTGCACCAGTTTCATCCAGGCCTTGTCGAACGTATTGCCCAGGCTGGCGCGAATCAGCGCTTCGCTGTCCGGCCGGTCATTGGCCTGAATAATCGCCCGAATGCCAGCTACCCCCACCGAAATCAGGGCGCCGGCCAGTTTCCCGGCTGCTGCGGCCACCGCACTGGCCGCGCCTCGCGGGGCCATTTCGGCCTCCATCCGTTGACTGGCGCGCTTGGCCACCGGCGCCATGGCGGTGTCGGTCGAATCAACGCCTTTGTCGCCCCCCGCCTTGTGGATTTTCTCGATCAACGCCGCGTAGGCCGGCAACGAATTCAGCGGTTGGGTGTGCACGACCTGATACAGCGACGCATCACGCGCGGGCGGTGGCCCGAGTGCTATCGCGGGGATTTTCTGGATGCGGCCGTTGAGCTGGCCCATCGGCACGCCGTGGCGCTGGGAGATTCGCTGCAATTCCTCCTGAAGAATGTCCACGTAGAAGGCCGTCGCCAAGCCAAGAATCGCGTCGGGATCGATCTCTACCGCGACCGGCGCCAGCACGCGTTTCTGGTATTGCTCCAGCAGGTAGGCCGCCAGGCGCTTGGCCGAGGCATCCTGCTCACCCTTGGCACTGAGGCTGTACCAGCTGACCTTCACCGATAGCCATTCCTGGGTCCAGTAACTGCTGAACCAGGGAATGAAGTTCTCTTCGGTCAGTTGGTAGACCCGCGTGCGCCAGTAATCCATGGCGCCCCGGGCATAGATTTTGGTCTGCTCGGTCGCGGACTGCGACGCGGCGACAATCTCCTGGTCCACCTGCCGCCAGGTGCTTTGCGACACCACCACGACCGGCGCCACCACCGGGGCACGCACAGGCGTGGCGCATCCCGCCAACACCACCATCACGGGGACGATCAGCGAACGCAGGTTCAAGATCGCGGTTCCTACAGTGTTCCCCGGACGGTATGTCCGGTGTTCAAAGGACTGTTTATTTGAGTATAGGTGGCGGGGTTTGTTCGCTTGGAGTCGGTGGTGTTTTCCAGGGACTCATCGCGAGCAGGCGCGCTCCCACAATGGTCTGTGGTGAACACAGGCTTGCGAACGACGCCAATCCCTGTGGGAGCGCGCCTGCTCGCGATGGGGCCCTGAAGATCACCATCAACGGCGTCGATACTCACCATCGCGACGATTGCCTTCCGCTAAAAATCCGCCAGGCGCAGGATCAACCCATCCCAAGGCAAAAGCCCACACCGGAGGGGAAAATCATGTTGATCCATCTGCTGACCTGCCTGGCCCTGACGGCCGTCACGCTGACTGTCTTTTCCTACATCGTCCTCGCCAAGGAGCGCAGATCATGATCCACGCCATTACCCTTTGCGTAAGCTTCCCGGTGTTCGGCAACAACTTCTATTCGCAGCCATTCGTCTCTCGCAAAGAGCTGTCACTGGTGTTCGACAAAAACTTCGAGGCATTGCTGATACCGGCAGCCGCGAACCACTTCAACAATGAAGTGGTCGGGCTCAACGATCAATTCCGGTTCCTCAATGACGTGTTGGTTGAACACCTGCTGGAGATCGAATTGGCCCAGAGCGCACCTCGGTATTCGCGTCAGTTCACGTTTTAGGATCAGGCGGGCCGACGAACGGCCCTCACCTTGCCACTATTGCCTCCGCCGCAAAAAAATCGCTCCGCACCGTCGGACTCAAGCCCTGACACGCCGACACCGGTTGGTAGCGTGAGGCTTTCCAGCACCTCGCCGGTGTTCGGGTCTACTCGCCGCAATTCACCTTCCTCTCCTTCCCAAGTGCCGTGCCAGAGCGCGCCTTCCACCCAGGTCACCCCGGTGACGAAACGGTTGGACTCGATCGTGCGAAGAATCTTGCCGGTGTCGGGGTCGATTTGATGGATCTTGCGTTCGCGATACTGGCCCACCCAAAGCGTGCCTTCAGCCCAGGCGAGCCCTGAGTCGCCCCCACCGCCGGGCGCCGGAATGGTGCCGAGTACACGACCATTCGAAGGATCTATCTTCTGGATGCGATCCTCGGCGATCTGGTACAGGTGCCGGCCGTCAAAGGCTGTTCCGGCATGCGCGGCGACATCGATGGAACGAGGCGTCTTACCGCTTACAGGGTCGAGGGCGTTGAGTTTTTCTCCGGAGGCGAACCAGACGTGCTCGCCGTCATAAGAAACGCCATGCACGGCGTCGACGCCCGGAAAGGGTCCGTATTCGTGGATGATCTCGGCAGATGATTGCTTCATGGTTGCATCCTCTTCGTTGGGTGGTGGGATGGATCCTAGTCACCCGGCACCCAAGCTGTGAGTAACAAAGTCGTCGCGAATCCAGACAGCGGCGGCGTCATCCAGCGCCGGGCGCGCCCGCGACCAAATGACTGCACTTTGCCGGCGGTTGCCAGCGAATCGAGGGCCCGTTGCACCGTGCGTTGACTGGCCTTCAGCGCCAGGGCCAGCGCCGAACTCGACCACGATTCGCCGTCGGCCAGGAAGGCCAGCAGCGCCGCCTGGGGCTCTTCGACGGGCCACGCCAGTACGACAACGTCATCAGCACTCTCTGGTTGCAGCGCAAACCCGCGTTTCGTCGCACTGATACCGGCCAGAGGTTTCAGCGCTTTGCGAAGCCGACCGATTTCGACGCGCAGTCTGGCGCGATGGGATTCATCGGTGAGCTTCTGGCGAAAGGCCTGGGTGATCAGTGTTTCCCGCGCCACATCCTCGGGCCAGGCTTCGGCCAACGCCCGCACGAGAGTGAACAACACCGGTCGTTTGGCCAGGGACACCGACATCCCCGCGCCGCGCACGCCGTATCGGCACGCGTCGACGACCAGAGACGGTGAACTCAGCAATGCTTCCACCTCATCCAGCCTCAGGGGGCGTTCTTCACCCCGGGCAATCAGTCGCGCAGCGGGCGTGTCGAGCACTTGGGCGGCGTGTTCAACCTCGGCGGTGAGCGCGGGAATACCGGCGTCTGAGGCCGCACGTTCGGCCCTTTCGAGCGCAGACCGCGCCCTTCTTGTTTCGAGTCGCCGCACGGCGATCCCGGCCACCACTAATTCATGAACGACGCGCAATGCCGGCGGCAGCGGTGCGGGGTCGAGCTCGGCGAGCAAACGGTCGACCTCATCCAGACGCCCGATCAACAACAAACGCCGAACCTGCAAATACCGCGCATGGGCCGCATTCGCGCCATCGCCATGCGCCTGCAAGGTCACTCGCGCCGCTTCGAGCGCCTTCACCGGCCAGCCGAGATCCCGTGAAGCCAGGGCGATTTCGGCCTCGGCGACCACGCACCGCGCCCGGGCCACAGGCGCTTTCGGACCGAAGGCGCGTGCGGCGCTGCGCACCAACGCCTTGGCCCGGACCAGATCGCCCAATTGCGCCATGGCGATGCCGCGAAGCGCCAGCGCAGGGGCATCGTCGCGCAAGGCAACCCGGTTCAGCGCACCGAGGGGATCGCCCGCCGCGAGTGCGTGCGCTGCGGCGGTGATCAGTGAGTCCATTTGAATTGCGCCACAGGTGTCACTCCCACGGTTCGGTGCCCGTAGATGAGTCTATCTCACGCCCACCCAACCTGTGGGAGCGAGCCTGCTCGCGAAGAGGTCGGCACATCCAACATCGATGGCGACTGATCCAGCGCTTTCGCGAGCAGGCTCGCTCCTACAGGGAATGTGCTTGATCGACGGGGGTGGTCACCGCGGACGTTTGGCGTCTTGCAACCACTCGCGCGGGCTGGCACCGGTTTTACGACGAAACGCCCGGGCCAGCGCCGAGGGGCTTTCGTAGCCGACTTCATCGGCGATCAGCGCGATGGACCTGCCCTCACGCAAGCGTTTCTGCGCCAGGCTGATCCGCCAGCTCACCAGATAGTCGACCGGCGTCTGCCCCACCACCGAGCGAAAGTAGTCGGCGAAACTGGCCCGGGACATATTGGCCGCCGCCGACAGTTCGGCCACGGTCCAGGCCTTGCCGGGCGCGTCGTGCATCAGGCTCAAGGGGCGCGCCAGGCGTGGGTCGGCGAGACCGGCCATCATCCCGGGCGTCTGGTCACGGCTGGTCAGGATGTGCCGCAACAACTGAATCACCAGCAGTTCGAACAGCCGATCCATCATCGCTTCGCGACCACAAATGCCGCCGAACGCCTCGCTGAACAGCCAGTCCAGCGTGCCAGCCAGGGTCGGTATGCTGTCGAGTTTGAGCACCAGGTATTCAGGCAGCGCGGCCGCCAGGGCGTTGCCCGCCCCACCGTCGAACTCCAGAGAGGCGCACACCAATTGAGTGCCCGACGCTTCGCTGGCGAACAAGCGGTGACGATAAGGTCGCGGAAAAAAAATCAGCGTCGGTTCATTGAGCTGCAGGACTCGCTCATCAGCCAGTTTGAGCGTCAGTTCGCCAGCCTGAAGCAAATGCAGGTGCCCGGTGGCCTGTTCGCCATCGAAGGACGTGACGCCGCAAAAATCGCCACTGTGGAAAGTGCCGGCACTGACACCGAAATGCGTGAGCAAGGTGGACAAGCGATCCATGGAACGACTCCCCGGGGAACATATCTGGACGATCTGTCGCATATCCTCGACGATTTGCACCCTCAACGCCAGCAATGATCCATAGCATGGACCCCGTACCCAGCGCATACCGCGCTTGAATCGACGGAGTCTCAACATGAGCCGCATCGCCCCCCTGAACCTTGAACACGCCACCGACACCACTCGCCCGCTGCTGGAAGGCGTGCAGAAAAAAATCGGCTTCTTGCCCAACGTCTTCAAGACGCTGGCCCATGCCCCCGCCGTCCTGTCGGCCTATCTGCAACAGTCGGTGGCCCTGGGCAAAACGTCCCTGAGCGCCCCTGAAAAAGAAGCGATCTTCCTGGCCACTTCGCAGGTCAACGGTTGCGACTACTGCCTGGCGGCGCACACCGTGTTTGCCGGCAAGGCCGGGCTGTCCGCGCAAGACATCGTCAGTGCTCGACACGGCCAACTCAACGCATTTGCCACGCTGGCCCGGCAAATCACCGAAAGTCGCGGCCACCTGAGCAACGAGCAGATTGAAGCGGCGCGTGCAGCCGGCATCACCGACGCCAAGATCATCGAGGTGGTCGCCCACATTGCCTCGCAGACGCTGACCAACTACCTCAACAACCTGGCCCTGACCGACATCGACTTCCCTGCCATCGATGCTTGAGGCGGATGTCTGACCCGAGGAGTACACCCCATGAGCACTGTGACGCTTTACACCACCGACACCTGCCCTTATTGCCGCAATGCCAAGGCGCTGCTGGCCAGCAAAGGCATCGCCAGCCAGGAGATCAATGTTCAATCGGACCCCGGAAAATTCCAGGAAATGCTCACCCGCAGCGGTCGTCGCAGCGTGCCGCAGATATTCATCGGTGACACGCATGTCGGAGGCTTCGACGACCTGGCCAAACTGGACCGTCAAGGTGCCCTGCTATCGATGCTGGCCTGAAGCTGCAATCCAAACCCCCTCCCTTTAACCGGCAAGACTTCTATCAGCCCGTAGAAGTCTTGCCACGTCGTTTTGCCACTATTCATTAAATTTCCGCCAGGTTGTACGATGACCGATGAGTCATTCATAACAACAAGGAACTACCCATGAAGAAAGTGAAAGTGCTGATTGGTTTTCTGTGCCTCTTTAGTGGCTACGTGATGGCAGCCCCTGCTCCGGGCGAGAAGGATGTGGCGCAGGCGGTGGACCATCTGACGCAAGCCATGCTCAACAAGAACATCCCCGAACTGAAAGCGCTCACCGCTGAAAACCTGACCTACGGCCACTCGAGCGGCAAGGTCCAGGACAAGAAAGACTTCATCGCCGATATCGAAACGGGCAAGAGCGCTTTCAAAACCCTGGAAATGCAGAACCAGACCATCACCGTCTCGGGTGATGTAGCGCTGGTTCGTCATCATTTTTCGGCACAGGCGATCAAGGGCACCGAGGTGGTCCCGACTGAAATCGAAAACTTCCAGATCTGGCAAAAGAAGGCTGGCAAATGGTTGCTGGTAGGCCGGCAAGCCTTCCGAATCTGAATAAAAAAATCCCGCTCAAGGTGACTTGAGCGGGATTTTTTTCATGCAGGCAGCCTTATCGAGACAGCTGCTTATCAGGCCACAACCGGAATCATCGGATCCGCAGCCGCCAGCGCAGTTGCGCGGTCAGCGGCCGGCGGATAGATCCACACCGTATTGATCTGGGTCTTCAGCGATTTGCCTTCCTCCTTGACCAGTTTCACCTGGCGATCCCAACCCTCGGTGTACACCGCGCCCCACGCACCCAGATCCAGACAGGTAACGTACTTGGGCTGGCTGTACGCCTTCGGCGACACGCCCAGGATTTGCGCAGCGACGTTGTTGCCGGCATGACGCCCCAGCGAGATCGCGTGCTGGCAGGTCATCATGGCGTAGTTGCCGATGTCATCCGCGGCGGCATAAGCCACATCACCGGTGGCAAAGATGTCGTCCTGACCGATGACTTTCAGGTGGGCGTCAACGTGCAGGCGACCGAGGTGGTCGCGTTCGGCCGGGATCTGCTCGGTCAGCGAGCTTGCCCGCACCCCGGTGGTCCAGACCACAGTCTTGGCGTCGATGCGTTGGCCATCGGCCAGGGTCACACCGTTTTCATCGACAGCAACGACCGACGACTTCAAGCGCCATTTCACGCCCAGCTCAGTGCTGGCTTCGGCGATCGACTGGCTGATTTCGCTGCCCATGGACGCCCCGACTTTTTCACCGCGATCGACAATGATCACTTCAATGTCAGCGTCCTCGCCGAGGATGGCCCGCAGACGCGCCGGCATTTCAGTCGCCGTTTCAATCCCGGTAAAGCCGCCACCGGCCACAACCACGGTGTTTCGAGCTTTACTTTGCGGCAGGTTGGCCAGGGATTTCAGATGGTTTTCCAGGCGTATCGCCTGTTCAATCTGGTCCACGTCAAAGGCGTGTTGGGCCACGCCCGGAGTGTTGGGCAACGCGAGACCGCTGCCGGTGGCCAGAACGAGTTTGTCGTAGCTGCACACCTGTTCGGTACCCGATGCATCGGTGTAGCCGACTTGTTTTTGCTGCACGTCGATGGATTGCGCTGCGCCCTTGATGAACTTCACACCGACGGCATCGAACAGGTCGCCAAGGGGTGCTGCCAGTTGATGAGCATTCGGCTCGTAGAAGCGTGGACGCACCCGCAGCTCGGCCTGAGGCGCCAGTACCGTGACGTCTACGTGGTTGTGATCATGGATGTCCAACAGGCGCGTGGCGCTCAATGCCGTCCACATGCCACCGAAACCTGCGCCGATGACCAGAATGTGCTGTTTCATTGTTTTAACTCCGAAGAAGACCAAAGACTGAACTCGTCGCCGAGCTGACAACGGCGACTATAGTGATCCGAGTTACAAGACACAACAACCTTCTATCGATGGTTATCATCACACATTCAGATACCTCGACAATCCAGACACAAGCTTCTATCCATATGCAGCACAGGACAGACAGGCGATCTAGGCATACCGATGCTTCGTTGCACCCCTGACAATCGGCTGGTAACATTGGCGACTCTTTCAGTCGGAGATAACCATGTCTCTCTACAGCGCGGGCGTTGAGTACGGCATTCACTGCCTGCTTTTTCTGGTGGGCGATTACGGCGACAGCCGTGAGGCAAGCGTGCGCGACCTCGCTGAGCTGCAAGGCGTGCCGCTGGACTACCTGGCGAAAATTTTCACCAAACTGGCCAAGGCCAAACTGGTGGTCGCGACCGAGGGCGTGCGCGGCGGGTTCAAACTGGCGCGGCCGGCGGACGAAATCAGCGTGCTGGACATCGTCAACGCCATTGATGGCCAGAAGCTCATCTTCGATTGCCGTGATATCCGTGGGCGTTGCGCGTTGTTTGAAGGCTCCCCGCCGACGTGGGCAGTGGAAGGTCATTGCTCGGTTCACGCCGTCATGATGACCGCGCAGAAACGCATGGAAGACGCCCTCGCCCAGCAGACCATTCTCGACCTTGCCCGCAGGGTCGGACGTAAAGCCCCGGCCGAGTTCGGCGCCCAGGTGGACAACTGGATCAATGATCGTCGGGAAAGGAAAACGGTGACCGGCACTCAGCCCGACGGCGAACAGATCATCCCGGTGACCGATATTTCCGACTGACGATTCGTCTGGGGCGCTCTATGATTAAGGCCCATGACGACCTCTGCTCCGATCCGCTCACCCTGCCCGCCCGGCGCCTGCATCTGCGGGCGAGACCCGTTGCTGGAAACACCGGGCGCGGACGTGCGCATCCTGTTTCTGACCCGACAGGAAGAAAAGCGTCTGCTCGATCGTCTGGAAAACCTGGAAAGCCTGGCTGACCTCGAACGCTTGCAAAACCGCATGTACGCACAACTGGGCATCCGCGTGGACATCGTCCCCAGCTTCAATGAAGTGCGTACCATGCGCGGCATCGGCATCACCCTCGGCGAGTTGCCGGGCTTGTGCCGCAAGACCCGCCAGTCGATCCCCGCCGCGATTCGCCGCAGCCTGGAGAAACGCCCGGAGATCGCCTTCGAGATCCTCAACGCCAATGACCTGTTGCGCGACGCGTGAGGTCCGTACCGATGAACCCCCTTCTCGAATTCCCCGTGACCGACGAAATACTGACGTCCTACGCCCTGGCGATCGGTGCCGATTTGTTGGGTTATCGCAATCACATTTACCGAGTGCTGAACTTCTACCGCGCGATCAGCGGCATTGAAGGCCTGCCCTCCGAAGCCGTGCAGATCGCCGGGGCGTTTCACGACCTGGGCATCTGGACCGATCAAACCATTGATTACCTGGAACCCTCGGTGCGCCTGGCCACCGACTACCTCGCCAATCGGCAACTGTCGCACTTGAGCGGCGAAGTGACGGCACTGATCCTCGAACACCACAAAGTGCGGTCCTATGCTGCCGACCATGCGCTCAGCGTCGAGCCCTTCCGACGCGCCGATATCATTGATGTGTCGCTCGGCCTGCTGACGTTCGGCCTGCCGCGGGCCTACATCAAAACGGTGAAGTCGGTACTGCCCAATCATGGTTTTCACGGGATGCTGCTCCGGCAAACCGCACGGCAATTCCTGCGCTCCCCGCTCAAACCGCTGCCAATGTTTCGCTGGTGATGGGGTCGACGGGCAGGGATTGGTGCGAAAAGATCAGTTGAATCCGGCCATCGCCGACCATGCTGTAACGCTCATGAGACAGCTGCCGATCACTGTCAATTACTACTGGATATTTCCCAGTTCATACCTACGCTCTTTCGGGGGATACCCCATTTAAAAAAGGTCGGGGGGCCTGACTTCGGTACTTATCAGTACGCAGGAGCTGCTCATGAACCAGACAAAATTAACCCGGTTGTTTGCTGTTTCAATGTTGTTGTCTGCAATGGTTCTACCCGGCATCACCCAAGCGGCCGACAAACCCGCCCCCAACATCGTGGTCATCATGGGCGACGATATTGGCTGGTCCAATATCGGCGTCTACAACCAGGGCATGATGGCCGGCCGGACCCCCAACCTCGACCAGCTCGCTGCAGAAGGCATGCGCTTTACCGACTACTACGCCGAAGCCAGTTGCACCGCCGGGCGTGCCAATTTCATTACCGGTGAACTGCCGATCCGTACCGGCATGACCACGGTCGGCCAGGCCGGCTCACCTGTCGGTATTCCCGCTGAAGCGGTCACCATTGCCACCGCGCTCAAGGCCATGGGTTACTCCACTGGCCAGTTTGGCAAAAACCATCTGGGCGACTTGAACGAATTTCTGCCCACCGCGCACGGGTTCGACGAGTTCTTCGGTTACCTCTATCACCTCGACGCCATGGAAGACCCGGCACACCCCAATTATCCGCAAGAACTTCTGGCCACCGTTGGCCCGCGCAACATGGTCCACAGCTGGGCGACCACCACCGACGATACGACGGTGATGCCGCGCTGGGGCAAGGTCGGCAAACAGAAAATCGAAGACGCCGGTACGCTCTATCCCGAGCGGATGAAAACCGTCGACGACGAAATCCGCGACAAGGCTTTCACCTTCATCGACAAGGCCAAGACCGATAACAAACCGTTCTTCCTGTGGCTGAACCCGACCCGCATGCACATCGTCACGCACCTGTCCGACAAGTACGAAGCGATGCGCAATTCGCAGAATGGCTGGTCGGAGCAGGAAGCCGGCATGGCGCAGCTCGATGACATCGTCGGCGACGTCATGGCCAAGCTGAAAAAAGACGGCATGGATGACAACACCATCGTGATTTTCACCACCGACAACGGCGCGGAAAACTTCACCTGGCCGGATGGCGGCACCACACCGTTTGCCATGGGCAAAGGCACCGTGATGGAAGGTGGCTTCAGGGTTCCGGCAATCGTTCGCTGGCCTGGCAACGTACCGGCGAACACCGTGGCCAATGGCATCATGTCCGGCCTGGACTGGTTCCCGACCCTCGTTGCCGCCGCCGGCAACCCGAACATCGCCACCGAGCTGCTCAAGGGTAAGCAATTGGGCGACAGAACGTACAAGGTCCACCTCGATGGCTATGACCAGACACCGATGATCACCGGTAAAGGTCCGTCGAACCGGCATGAAATTTTCTACTTCGGCGAAAGTACGCTGGGTGCGATCCGTATCGATGACTTCAAGTACCGTTTCATCGATCAGCCCGGTGGCTGGCTGGGGGCTAAGGTCACGCTGGACATGCCGGTCCTGACCAACCTGCGGCTCGACCCGTTCGAACGCGCCGGGTGGCCGGAAAACATGGCAGCCAGTGGCTCACTGGAGTACTTCGAGTGGTTCAAGTTCCAGTTCTGGCGCTTTGTGTTTGTACAGCAGCAGGTGGTCAAACTGGCTGAAACGGCGGTTGAGTTCCCACCCATGCAAAAAGGCGCGAGCTTCAACCTGGAAGCGGTCAAAGCCAGGATCGAAGCGGCCCGGGCGGCCATGGCCAAGTAGACAGGCGAATACACGGGTGGCGGCTGCCAGCCACCCGCGTTCATGACGGACATCCGCTGAGGTGATCCATGCAATTAAAAACAGCCGTCCTACCCGCCTGCACCCTGTTTGCGCTGTGCTGCCAGCAGGCCCAGGCCGGCGGCATCATGCTCTATGAAATCGGCACCGATAACGTGGGGCTTGCCAACGCCGGTGCCGCCGCCCGTGCACAAGGCCCTTCCACCATCGCCAGCAACCCGGCGGGCATGAGCTATCTGCCAGGTACGCAGATTACCGGCGGATTGCAGCTGCTCTACGGCGACCTGAGCTTTGATCGCGACTCAAACACCAACGGCACGGGCAGCGGCAGTGGCAATGCCTTCGACCCGATTCCCGGCGGCAGCTTTTTCATCAGCCATCAATTCGATGACCACTGGAGCGTCGGTTTCGGCAATTACGGCGACTTCGGGTTGGCGGCCAACTACGACAACGACTGGTCCGGGCGCTATTTTGCGCAGAACGTCAGCCTCGCCGGTTTGTCGTTTGTGCCCAGCGTGGCGTATCGCTTCGATGATCAATGGTCGGTAGGCGTCGGTGTGAAAGCCATGTACGGCATGCTGCAAGCGCAAACCGCGATCGATCGTTCACCCTTTGGCTTCACCGACCGCAGCGACGGCCAATTCAAGTACAAAGACAACGATTGGGGTTTTGGGGCGAATGTGGGGGTGATCTACGCCCCGCAACCCGGCACCCGTATTGGCCTGGCCTACACCAGCAAGGTCGATCTGGACTTCGAAGATCGGCTGGATGTGAAAGGCGACGGCCGTTTGCTGGAGCGCGTCAACAACACCAATACCCAACTCGACATGACCGTGCCGCAAACCGCGACCCTGAGCCTGTTCCAGCAACTCGACCCGCGATGGGCCTTGCTCGCCTCCGTCAACTGGCAGGACTGGTCCGAGTTCGGCGATATCGCGGTGCAAGTCGACACCACCGCAGTCGGTTCACAATCGACCACCGTCGACGCCCATTTCAAAGACACCTGGCAACTGGCCCTGGGCGCGCAGTACCAGGCCACCCCGCAGCTGTTGTGGAATGTCGGCGTGGCTTACGACAGCAGCGCCGTTTCCGACGGCAACCGCACGTTTACCGTGCCCATGGACGAATCCTGGCGCATTGCGGCCGGGGCCACCTATGCTCTGAACAAGGTTACCGACATTAACGTCAGCTGGGCCATGGTCTGGCTTGGCGACATGTCGGTGGACCAGACCAAGTCCACGTCGGGCACTCGAGCTTCCGGTCAATTCGACAATGCCTGGATTCAAGCGGTGACCGGAAACATGACCTGGCGTTTTTGATGCCTGCAATCGAAAAAAAAAGACAACCCCCATGGAGCACACACCACAATGAACCTGTCCCGGAAATTATTCATCGGCGTCGCATTGACCAGTCTGCTACTCGGGGGCTGCACCTCGAAAGTCACCGAGAAAGACCAGTACTCGGGCTTCCTTACCGACTACAACAACTTGCAGCAAGTCACCACCACCAGCGGCGAAACCGCGATGCGCTGGGTGAGCCCGTCCTGGAATCCAAACGCCTACGACACCGTGGTCTTCAACAAACTGGAGCTCTATCCGGCGCCCAAGCCGACCGAGCGGGTCAATCGGCAAACCCTGGATGAACTGCAGAACTACATGACCAGCAAGGTCAAAGGTGTGTTGGGGCAGAAATACCGCGTGGTATCGAGCGAACAATCAGCGCCCGGCGGTTCAAAAAAACTGATCATGCGCGCGGCGATCACCGGGGTGAATGCCGAAAACGAAGGTATGAGATGGTATGAAGTGGTGCCTGTCGCGGCCGTTGTCGGTGGTGTTTCCGCTGCCAGCGGGCATCGGGATCAGGACTCCACGTTGTTCATCGAGGCCGAGTTTAAAGACGCCAGCACCAACCAGACCGTGGCCAAAGTCGTGCGCAAAGTCTTCGGCAGCACGCTGTCCAATGCCAGCCAGGAAATCACCGCCAAAGACTTCAAGGTGGCGATCGACAAACTGGCCAGCGATTTGCAGGCGTTTGTCCGGTAGCGGCAGCTGCAAAGAGCGCGACTAACCAAGACGCTATTTTTTCATTCCGACCCGCCGACGCATGTCGGCGGTGATGGTTTGCCGGGTTTTCTTCAAGTCTGCCCAAGGTTGATCACCCACTTCAGCCAGTCGTTCCTGCACGTTGTGGATATTCCACTGATTACCGCCCTTGAGCTCTGCCACCTCTTCCCGAAAAATCGGCACTGACACCGGCAACCCTTCGCGGGTGCGGGCGGCATAGGCGCAGATGGTAGTGGCACCCAGTCCGTTGCGCAGGTAATCGATGAAGATCCGTCCGACGCGATTCTTCGGCCCTGACACCGCCGAAAAGCGCTCCGGCAGCAACTTCGCCATGTGGCTGACAATTGCGTGGCTGAAGTCCTTCACCTCGTCCCAACCGTGCTTGCGGGTCAGCGGCACCACCAGGTGAATCCCCTTGCCGCCGCTGGTCTTGAGGAAGGCCTTGAGCCCCAGTTCATCCAGCACCGACAGCGTCAGCTGAGTCGCCTCGACCATGCTTTTCCACGGCAGCGCCGGGTCCGGGTCGAGGTCGAGAACGAAGCGGTCAGGTTTGTCGAGATTCTCCGTGGTAGCGTTCCAGGTGTGCAGTTCCACCGTGCTCATCTGCACGGCGCCAATCAGCGCTTCGGCGTTGTTGATGATCATCACCGGTTGGCCGGTGACGTCCTTGTCCAGCGTGGTGATGCCCGGAATGGCCAGGCGCTCGGCGTTTTTCTGAAAGAACAGCTCGCCGGCGATCCCGTCTGGGGCGCGCACCAGCGCCACCGGCCGATCCTTGAGCTCGGGCAGAATCCATTCGGCGACGCTGGCGTAATATTCCGCCAGCTGCACTTTGGTGGTGCCGCTGCTTGCATCGATCACCCGATCCGGGTGGGTGATGCGCACTTTGCCGTCGCCAAGACCGACTTGTGAGGGCGCGGGCGCTGCCTTGGCCGTTTTCTTTTTCGTCGCGGTGGCCGGTTTGTCAGCGGCGGATTTCCTGCTGGTCTGGGCTTTCACGGCTTTCGCACGCTCCTCGGTGATGTCTTCGGCGGGCTTGTCATCGCGCAAGCCATGGAATACGGCATGGCGCACCGACCCGTCCTTGGTCATCTCGGCGAACGCGACTTCGGCGAGCAACACCGGTTTGAGCCAATGCACACCCTTGGCGTCGAAACCGGTCGGCGGATTGACCACCGCCGGTTTTTTCACCTGCAACGGTTTGAGCTGTTCATAAATGTGCTTGAGCGTGGTCTCGTTGAAACCGGTGCCGACCTTGCCAGCGTAGCGCAACTCGCCGCTGTCCCGGTCATGCAATCCCAACAGCAGCGCGCCGAAGGCATTGCGCGCACCTTGGGGATCGGTGAACCCGACCACGACGAATTCCTGCCGATGTTTGCACTTGAGCTTGATCCAGTCACTGCTGCGCCGTGACACATAAGGCGACCCCAGGCGCTTGCCGATCAGCCCTTCCATCTGCATTTGGCAGGCACTGTTGAGCAAGGCTTCCGGCTCCTCGCCGAACGCGTCGGAGAAGCGCAGCAAAGGATCTTTATTGGGTTTGAGCACCGTCGCCAGCGCGACCCGCCGCTCCTCGACCGGCACCTCGCGCAGGTCCACGCCATTGAGGTAAGGCATGTCGAACAGGTAATAAAGGATGTTGCCGCTGCGATTGGATTCAAAGGCATTTTGCAGCGCCTGAAAGTCCGGCACACCCTGCTCGTTAGCCACCACCATCTCACCGTCGAGCCAGGCGGACTCCAGGCCCAGAGCGGCCAGCGCCTCGGCCTGTTTCGGCAATTTGTGGGTCCAGTCGTGGCCGTTGCGGGTGAAGAGTTTCACCTCGTCGTGGTCGATGCGCGCCATGATCCGGTAGCCGTCGAACTTGATCTCATAGCTCCACTCGCCCGGCGGGGCTTTTTCCACCAGCGTCGCCAATTCCGGTTTGAGCTGGTCGGGCAGCTTGGCCTTGTGAGCCCCGGTGAGTTGCGCCGACCGCTGTTTAGCCGCGACCTTGCGCGCCGGCTTCTTCACCGGTTTGGGCTTGGCGGCGGTCTTGGCCTTTTTGGGGACAATGGTGCGGTCACTGAGCACGCTGTCGGGTTCGGCGGCGACCACGTCGTAATCACTCTCGGGTTTCGCCGCGCTGTCCTGATGCTTGATCAGAAACCACTGCTCCTGCTTGCCCGGCATGTGCGTGCGAACCAGGTTCCACAAGCCGCCGAGTTTCTCGCCTTGCAGCTCGAACTTGAGCTTGCCTTTGGCATAGGCCTTGGCCGGATCTTCCTGGGGGATCCACACGCCCCGGTCCCAGACAATCACATCGCCGGCACCGTAATGCCCTTCGGGAATGCTGCCCTCGAACGTGGCGTAATCGATCGGATGGTCTTCAACGTGGACCGCCAGGCGCTTGACCTTGGGGTCTAGCGAGGGGCCTTTCGGCACGGCCCAGCTTTTCAGTGCGCCATCGAGTTCCAGGCGAAAGTCATAGTGCAACCGCGAGGCATCGTGCTTCTGGATACAGAACTGCAAGGCATGGTCTTTCGCAGTTTTCTTGCCTGAACGTTTCGCGGCGGGCTCAGAGGTCGCCGAAAAATCGCGCATGCGGTTGTAATCATCCAGATTCTTGTTCATGGCGCACCTGTTGGCTCGACGCGTCCCCCAATGCCGGGGCCGATGCGCGTGACGATCAAGGCCACGACCGCAATCCGCTCCACCCGTTGATAGCCGGGCGTCAGCAACTCTTCACCGAACACATCGGGATCGAGTTCGCGATAGGTCCAGCCGAACATCGGCGATTCAAGGCGCGGGGTCAGTGCCTCAAGAAACGGATCCTGGCCATCGATCATTGCCACCCCGGTGTACAGCACCAAAGAGCCACCGGGCGCCAGTCGAAGCAATGCCTGCTCGACAATGCGCAACGATAACTGCGCACCGAGAGCGCCGCCACCATGCCGGTAAGCGCGCTCGGTGGGGTCGGCCATGTAGGGCGGATTGGCGACGATCAGGTCGAACTGGCCGTCGACGTCCTGCAGCACATCGCTGGCCTCGACCGTGACGTTAGCGACTTCCGCCAGGGCCGCGTTGACCGCCGTCAAACGCAGAGCCGCGGGATTGATATCGACGGCCAGCACCTCGGCTTCACGGCGTGCGCGGGCAATCACAATCGCCCCGACACCCGCGCCGCAACCAATGTCGACGGCGCGCCGGATCGGCGCGAAGGATTGTTGAAGATGAGCGTGGATCAGCTGCGCAAACCGGTAGCTGTCCGGTCCGAAAAACACCGCGTCCGCCGCGTCGGTGGGAAACCCCGAGTGCACGAACAGCAAATCATCGAGGCTGGACCAGCGCACGCGGCTTTTCAGTCGGCCGTTGCTTTCTTGCAGCACGCCCGCCTCCTGCAACTGCCGTTGTTCATCGGTCGACAGCAGGCCCGGTTCGAATGAGCGCGACCAGCCGAACACGTCGCGCAAGGTCCGGGCGTTTTGCCCAAAGGCACGGTCGTTGACCCGCTGGTGCGTGAGCGGCGTCGGGGTGATAAACCGGTAACCATCGGCCTGCAAACGGCGCCCCAGCTGCACCAGCGCCAGATCGGCAGCGCCCAGTTGTTCTTCCTGATTCATGCCGTGCTCCTATCGCAGGCTGGATTTGAGTTCGATGAACCGTCGCGTAGCCATCAGGCCGGCTGGATGGGAGTGCCGATGGGCCGACAACCACGGGATCAGCACCGGCATCTGCTCGTGTGCGGCAAGCCCCTCCAGCGAGGTTTGCAGGCTCTGGATATCCGGGTCGTTGTCGGGCACTGGCGGTTCTGTCGCGACACTCGTGCCTCGGCGGACCGCTGTGGCTGAGCGCTCAGGCGTCCAGTTGCCGGCAATCCAGTCATGCAGCAGCTGTTTTTCATAGGGGCTGAATACGCCGAACATGGCGGCACCATCCCCCTCGATCAACTGCCAGAAGCGACTGGCCTGAGGATCCTGTCCGCGCTTGATCCAGCCCTTTTTTTCCATGGCGGCAAGGAACCCTGGCAACTGCTCCGGCGCGGACAGCCACTGGTTGACGGTCTTGCCTTCAAAACGGCAGTAGTCGGAATGCATGTGCTGGCCGAACGGACGCTTGCGCTCAAGCATGTTGAGCAGCTCGGCGTCGAGGTCGAACGACTCGATGATCGCGCGACTGCCCTGCCCCAGATCATTGAGTCGATAACCCAGCGCGACCCGGCGCAGAAAGTCTTCGCGATCGCCTTCCACCGGCAGCAGTTGCAGCACCGACTGCACGGCTTTTTGCGCGTGGCCGGTGCTGGCGTTGTCGATGGTCACGTGCAGGGTGAAGTAATACGGATCGATGCCCAATTCGCTGAGTTCATAGGCGCTGATCAGCAGGTGCAATGGCAGCTGTTCGTAGCCCAGGTTGTAGCCGATCACCTCCGGCAAAAACTCGTCGGCGGATTCGCCCAGCGCCAGTTGTATCGCGCCCTGCAGGTAATGCTCGTCGGCGATCACCCCAGGGTCTTGCAGACCATGTTCGGCGAGCAGCTTGCGGTAGATCACCACATGATTCTGCGCCGGGTTGCCGTCGCCGAGCTCTTCCAGATAGGTGCAGATCAGCCCTTCGAAACGCGGGTCGCGCCACTGACGCAACAGGCCGTACAACCAGGCGCCGTCGACCAGTTTGGTCGGGGCCACGGCTTGCAGGAAAAACAGCGCGTGGGCCTTGTTAGTGAAAAACTGCCGGGGCCCGCCTTCTTTGCGTTGTTGCAGGTAGTCGGCGTATTGGCGGGCAACGTCGACGCTGTGTTGTTCGACGAACGATTGCAGGGCCGACAGCTCCGTTGGCATTTCTTGAGGCAAGTGGGTGGCGTGTTCCAGCTGCACTTCGAGAAAGCTTCGCGCGAGTGCGCGCCGTTGCTCGGGATCGACGCCCAGCAGCAGGTGTTCATAGGCTTGTTTAAGGCTCCCGGCGGCCGGGATCGGGTGTTCGTGGGCGGGCCGCGATTCAAGTCGTGTCAGGGCAGTCATGGGCGCATCTCTCGGTCTAAGGCCAGTGGCAGGACGTTGAATCAACACGTCTCTACATCAGCAGAGCGATTTGCCCGGAGAAAAATTCAATCGACGTTGAAATCGCCCTGACGGACGGACCTGTGCAGCACCGCCCGCCCGGTGCACCCGGCCTATAATCAGCGGGTGCGGGGTCATCTTCGGAGAGCAATCATGCGAACGGTGCACGTCATCGAGCAATCGCCGGCACCCGTAAATGTCGTGGGCGAGGCGATCACCATCCTCGCGGGCGGCGACCTCAGCAAGCCCTTTGAGATGCATATCCAGGAAGGCGTGCAAGGTGGAGGGCCGCCGCTGCACTTTCATCCGTGGGACGAGGCGTTCTATGTGGTCGACGGCCAGGTCGAAGTGACCGTGGCGGGCAAGTCCACCACCGTCTCGGCCGGGGGGTATGTGCATATCCCCGGGGGTTCGATCCATGCCTACAAGAACATCAGCCCTACCGCGAAGATGATTGGCGTGGTGTCGGATCCGCGGGGCGGGCAGTTTTTTGCGGCGGTGGATCAATTAAGGGTGCCGGAGGATTTACCGCGGATACTGGAGATTGCCGAAGCGTACGGGGTTATTTTCCTGGTGCCCAAACCGGCAGTTTGACCGCGTTATCGTTCTTCGCTAGCAGGCTAGCGCCCACAGCGACCTTGCGCACACCGCAAATCCACTGTGGGAGCTGGCCTGCTAACGAAGGCGGCCTGAAAGACAACCCGGTTTAACGGACCCCTAAACCGCACCACCCTTGGCCTGCTGCTCCAGATGCACTTGCAGCTCAGGGTCAATTTTCAGCGCCGCCGCCAGCTCATCCAGATAGTTGCGCTCGGCATCCTGCTGATCGTCCACCAGCATCACGCTGGCCAGGTACATCTCTGACGCCATGCCAGGATCCGTCGCCGACTGCGCCACATCGGCGGCATCCAGCGGCCGGGCCACTTCGTCATCCAGCCATTGCTGCAATTGCGGGTCGTCGGTGTGACGGCCCAGTTCGGTACTGATCATCTGTTTCTCGGCGTCGTCGATCCGGCCATCGGCCTTCGCTGCAGCAATCAACGCCCGCAGCACAGCATGGCTGTGCTCCTCGACTTCCGGGCCGGACAAAAGGTCTACGGTGCGCGGTGCCTGTTGCGGCGCAGCCGCCTGACTGCGTTGCCATGCCTGATACGCCTGGAAGGCCATCATCCCGAGCGACGCCAGGGCCGCATAGTTGGTGCCGCCACTTGAGCGGGTGCGGGTCGAGCCGCCCAGCGGTGAGCCGCCGCCGAGCAGGCCACCGAGCAAACCACCCAATCCGCCCCCGCCCGTGGCTGAACCACCGCCACCGCCCAACAAGCCGCCAAGCAACCCGCCCAGACCGCCGTCGATGCCGCCCTGGGCAGATGCGCCACCCTGTCGCTCCCTGGAGCCCTGGCCGGCCCGCAGGAGTTGTTCGAGCAAATCGCTGGTGTTCATGACGACGTCCTCATCGATGGGAGTGACCCGGTCAGGCAACAATAGTCCTCGCCGGCAAATGCGCCATTACCGTTTGGCCTGTGGCGAGGGAGCTTGCTCCCGCTAGAGTGCGTAGCACTCACAAAAACCGGCATTGCTGCCACATTTTTTGGGGCCGCTACGCAGCCCGGCGGGAGCAAGCTCCCTCGCCACAAAAACGGGTAAGCCTGTGTGCCAGTGTTCAGTGAACAGCACTGCAGATTAATCCAAAGTATTTTTTGCCGGCCCAGCTAAGATTTACTGGCGGTGAACCTTATTCCCGGATTTCCGGTCGATACCTGCAACCGAACCGGTTTGCCGCCGCCCTTGATAATGAGGGTGATGACTGGCTTGCTTCATCTTTCTGGAGAACGCCCCCCGTGATATCCACCCTACACATCGCCAGACTCAAAGCATGGGGCGCCCATGGTTTTACCGCCACCGGCGTGGTCACTGCCTTCCTCGCCACCCTCGCCTTGCTGGAAAACCAGGCCACCAACTGCCTGCTGTGGCTGGGCGTGGCCCTGATCGTCGATGGGCTGGACGGTGCCCTGGCACGCAAGGTCAATGTGCAGTCGGTGTTGCCGAGTTTCGATGGATCGATTCTCGATCTGGTGATCGACTACCTGACGTATGTGTTCATCCCCGCGCTGTTCATCTATCGCTACATCCCCTTGCCGGACTACACGCTGCTGCTGACCGTGTCGCTGATTCTGGTTTCGTCGCTGTTTTGCTTCTGCAACGTCAACATGAAAAGCAAAGACAATTACTTCCAGGGCTTCCCCGCCGCCTGGAACGTCGTGGCCCTGTGCCTGTACATCATCGCCCCGTCGCCATGGATTACCTTCCTGACGATCATTGGCCTGGCCTTGCTGACCGTGACCCGCATGAAGTTCCTGCACCCGTTTCGCGTGCGCAAGTTCATGCCGATCAACATTGCCGTGACCGCCATCTGGCTGCTGTGCAGCTTGTCGCTGGTGGTCAATCACCCGGTCATCAACCCGATGGTCATGGGGCTTTGGCTGCTGATGTCGGCTTACTTCCTGGGGATCTGCATCTGGCGCACCGCCATGGAGTGGTTCGACGGATCGCGCCAAAAGTAACGCAGCATGGCCATCCATATCGTTCGACTCGGCTCGCCGCGCCTGCCTGATGAAGGGTTGCGGATCGGCACGGTACGCCGCCCCCCTCGTGGTGTACCGAAGGCCGAGTTCGCCCGTCGGGACTTTTATGATGTGTGGCAGCCACTGCTGTCGCCGAGTGCGGACCTGGTGGCCGAAGCCAAAGCGGCCACCGATGACAAAGCCTGGGAGGCCTTTCGGCGCAAGTTCAAGGCGGAAATGAACCACCCGGCGCCCAGTCAACTGCTGGATCTGCTGGCCGCCCTCTCCCATCAAACCGCGCTGGCGGTTGGGTGTTATTGCGAGGATGAAGCGCATTGCCATCGTTCTGTGTTGCGGGAGTTGCTGGCAGCACGCGGCGCACAGATTGCCTAGATCCCTGTGGGAGCGAGCCTGCTAGCGATGACTGCTTTCCAGCCGATGTAGATGTCGACTGACACTCAGCCATCGCGAGCAGGCTCGCTCCCACAGGGGAATTGGATGTTCAAAGGACTGAGGTAGCACCATGAAACCGCAAATACGGCCCGCCACCGCAGCTGACGCGTCCGCCATCAGCCAGGTCATCATCCAGTCGCTGCGCCAGTCCAATGCCCTGGACTACCCACCCGACATCATCGAGCAGGTGGAGAAGAGCTTTTCCACCGAGTCCATTCGCACGCTGCTGACCCAACGCCAGGTTTTCGTCGCAATGATCAACAGTCATATCGTGGCCACGGCCAGCCTTGATCGCGATGTGGTGCGCAGCGTCTTTGTCGACCCGACTCAACAAGGACGCGGCCTCGGGAGGCAATTGATGGCCACGATCGAGTCCATCGCCGCCGAAGCCAAAATCGAGGTCTTGCGCGTCCCCTCCTCCATCACCGCAGAAGCCTTCTACTTCAAGCTGGGCTTTCGAAAAGTCCGCGACGAATTCCACGGAGCCGAGCGCACGATCATCATGGAACGGCGACTGACCTCCCTCTGACTGCCACGCCCACCCAACCTGCGCCGGTCTGACGGACGGGAGGTCGATCATGGTCAATACTTAGGGGATTGAACGACGCGGGAGGTTCGACATGTCTGGTCAATCACGCTTCATGCTGGTCGCCTCGCCACTGATGGAACACAGCCCCGCCTTCGACAGAGCCGCGGCGCTGGCCAAGGCTGAAGATGCGGCGTTGCACATCGTGGCGTTCGATTACCTGGAAGGCCTGGCCACCGCCAGCCTGGTCAACGAAAAGGCCTTGGAACAAATGCGTCTGGGCTACGTTGATCGACACCGCCAGTGGCTCGAAGAACAGGCCCGTCCCCTGCGCAAGATCGGCGTCCACGTCACCACTGAGGTGGCGTGGGTCGAACGCCCGCTGGAAGAAATCCTGATTCACCTCAAAGAGCAGCCGATGGACGTGCTGATCAAGGCGCTGGAGCACGAATCACTGCTGTCGCGGTTGTTGTTTACCCCGCTCGACGTGCATTTGCTGCGTGAATGCCCGGTGCCGCTGCATTTTGTCAGCCATGCCGTTCACGCCCTGCCACGCAAGGTTGTCGCGGCGGTCGATCCTTTTCATCGCGATGATCACTACAAAACGTTCAATGACCGGATCCTGCACGAAGCGTCGAAGCTGGCGAGTGCCTGCAACGCCGAGCTGGACGTGGTCTACGCCTATGACCTTTCCTCGATCAGCGCAGACGAGTTCGGCTTTGACAACGGCTCGGCGTTTTTCAATTCCGGCAAGGCCAAGACCCTGTTCGACTACCAGGAGGACGCCTTCAACGAATTGGCCGAGCGCAACGGCATCGCGCCCGAGCAGCGGCACATGATCATGGGTAACCCGGCCAAGGTCCTGACCCGCTATGTCGACGCCTACGACGTCGACGTGATCGTCATGGGCCGGGTCGGCCATCGCGGTCTGGGCCGGTTGATCGGCAGCACAGTGGAACACCTGCTGTACAAAATGCCCTGCAGCGTGTGGGTGGTGTACACCGAGCGGGTGGATGAGTAACGCCCTCTACAAAACACCGCATCCCCTGTAGGAGCGGGGGGGGGGGGGGGGGGGGGGGGGGGGGGGGGGGGGGGGGGGGGGGGGGGGGGGGGGGGGGGG
>NZ_JBXAJV010000022.1:0-132487 GCF_058797635.1 Pseudomonas sp. GW823-FHT02C02
TTCGATTAAGTCGGTGTTTTTTGAACCTCAGACAGCGAGGCCGTTAAAAACGGCTGCTTACTTCAGACCTTCCTTAGTGTTTCGTTGTGCATGGGTATTAAGCAGCATCCGATCCTGTTTAACTGACGAGGAGTAAACCACAATAGGTGCATTGCCAGAGAGGACATTAACAGAGAAAATATCATACCTTACACATAAGTAATGTTAGCGGCAGCTTTTTGACAGGTATCACTTGCTACTATCTAATTACAAGTTAGATATAGGAAGATGAAAATCATGAAAATATTGAATGCAGGCATCGCTATTGCAATGTTGGCAGCTTCCTCCGCAACCATGGCTGAAGGCGGAAAGGATCGCGTCTACGGTCGAATGTTGCAAGCGAATCAGCAGGCAATGGAGCAATATGCCATCAAAAACGGTAAAGCCGCGCCTGAAATTGTCCACTATAAGTATGGGCTGGACCTTGACATTGCAAAGGTGGTTAACGTGACTCCAACCGCTGAGTATTGTGGGCTGGTCCCTTCGCACATGACCTACGAAGACTCCAGGGGCAATCTCAACACCATCGAGTACCAAGTGTTGGGCAGCAACTGTCCTCATGGCGGCTGATCGCTTAAAAAGCCAAACACCGGAAACGTAAAAAGCAACTAATTGCACATTCAACAAGCCTTGCATCAAGCTGACAAAAAAGTAATTTTCTTTTCAAGTGACGCCACAGTTATCTTTCATGTGGAATTATCACCGACGGAACGTAAGGTTTTCAGCTGCCCCCCCTATAATCATAAAAACATTTAACATAGAGCCTCTGCCAAGCTATCCCCCGGTGTCAGGATAGTTGTCGCCTCTTCGAATTTTCCTAAAAAAGCACATCGGGGGCGGAAAGAGAGGTCGCGGTAGAATGGCAGTCACCTGCCACCCCTACCGCGACCCAAGGAGACAACGATACGCTGGCCGACCAACCGTATTGACTTTATGGGAGGGTGGGCCTGCTAGATGGCTGCATGTGGTGGGCCTTTAACCGCACTATTGGACGTTGTTGATGTAAAAATCAGCAACCCGCCCTGGGTCAAATTTCAATCGGCAGGGTGGGGATTTTCCATCAGCGCCAACACGCGGTCGCTCAGATAGCCGTTGATGACCTGCCAAATACCGCCATCAGCGCATGTTTTTCCAGCAGGCGACGGAAGTTGAGGATTGTGGTTTCATCGGGATTCCGGACCAGATGCAGCCCGAAAACTGGCGCAGGATCGTGGTCTCGCACAGCGTTTCTTCCATCGCCGGAACGCTGTAGCCGAACCAGTTCTGCATCAGATGAACCCGCAACATCGCCATCAACGGATACGCCGGACGACCACCGTCACCCTTCGGATAGCGCAGCTCGATCAAGGTAATCAACCCCTTCCAGGACATCACCTGATCCATCTCGATCAGGAAGCGCTCGCGGCGGGTCTGCCTACGTTTGCCGGCGTATTCGGCATCGGCGAAGGCCATCTGTTTCATCGGGTTTAACCGTCGTGTTCGGGTCATGCGAGTATTTCACCAGAGATGGGAGGCTTTTTCAGCGTTTCCTTAGCAAGAAAGAGCCGCCCACTCAGACTGTGTGAAAACACACTGATGGTGGTTTCTGCAAACGCCCCGACTTGTTCGGGGCGTTTGCTTTTGTGCGGACAGAAGACGAAAAAGGGCGTTTCAGCCCATCAACGCCATCAACTGACGTGCGCCCAGCACGTTAATCGCTCTTTTCAGGTTATAGGCGTTCACCGCCAAAGCCATTTCGGCTCTCGTCCCTTCGAGCTGTCGCAGCAAGAAGCGAGCGTTGCCAAACAACCACTGTTTTAGGTTTCCGAAGGGATGCTCCACGATGGATCTTCGGCTGACCATCATTTCGGGGTGCGCCTGCATTCGCCGCTCCATGCGTGCGGATTCCACGGGCATCCGGCCACCCATTCCATGAACATCCGGCCACTGATTCCACGATGATCCGGCCACCCATTCCACGGCCATCCGGCCACCAATAAGGCAGGCAGCAACGCAGGATTAATTCACTACCATCGACCTCTTTTATCGAAGCAGAGAGGTCGTCGTGGAGCGGTTATCCATGCGTAAGATTCGAGAAGTGCTACGTCTCAAATTCGAGGTCGGTCTATCTGCCCGGCAGGTCGCTATCAGCTTGCAAGTAGGTCGAGCTAGCGTCGGTGAGTACCTCAATCGCTTTGCTGCCAGCGGCCTGACCTGGCCCTCTGCGCTGACTGACGCCGAGTTGCAACGGCATCTTTTTCCGCCGCCGCTCGCTATTCCCAGCGATCAAAGGCCGATGCCTGACTGGGCTCATGTCCATGCCGAGTTGCGCCGCCCCGGCGTCACCTTGGCCCTGCTCTGGCAAGAGTATCGACTCGCCCATCCGCAAGGCTTCCAGTACAGCTGGTTCTGCGAGCACTACCGCCTCTGGGCTGCCAAGGTCGACATGGTCATGCGCCAGGAGCACCGTGCGGGCGAAAAGCTGTTTGTCGATTACGCCGGCCAGACCGTGCCGGTCATCGACCGACAGACCGGCGAGATCCGCCAGACTCAGATCTTCGTTGCCGTGCTAGGCGCGTCCAGCTACACCTTCGCCGAAGCCACTTGGTCGCAGAAACTCTCTGACTGGCTGGGCTCGCATGCCCGCTGCTTCGCCTTTCTCGGCGGCACATCGCAGATCCTGGTACCGGATAATCTGCGCAGCGGCGTTACCAAAGCGCATCGTTACGAGCCTGACATCAATCCCAGTTACCGCGACCTGGCCGAGCATTACGGCGTGGCCGTGTTGCCTGCCAGATCCCGCAAGCCTCGGGACAAAGCCAAGGTCGAAGTCGGCGTGCAAGTGGTCGAGCGCTGGATCCTGGCAGTGCTGCGCAACCGCCAGTTCTTCTCGCTGGGCGAACTCAACACGGCCATCGGACTGCTGCTGGATCGACTCAATCAGAAACCCTTCAAGAAGCTGCCCGGCTCACGCCGGTCAGCCTTCGAGACCATCGACCAACCGGCGTTGCAACCGCTGCCGGAACACCCTTACGTCTACGCCGAATGGAAAAAGGTACGCGTCCACATCGACTACCACGTCGAGGTCGACGGCCATTACTACTCGGTGCCGTATCAGCTGGTGAAGCACCAACTCGAAGTGCGGCTGACTGCGCAGACCGTCGAGTGCTTCCACGCCAACCAGCGCGTGGCCAGCCATCTGCGCTCGGCACATAAAGGCCGCCACACCACCCAAACCGAGCACATGCCCAAGAGCCACCGCGAACACGCCGAGTGGACGCCCCAGCGACTGATCCGCTGGGCCGAGCAGACGGGCCCGAATACGGCCGGCGTCATCGCCTACATCCTCGAACGCCGGATCCATCCGCAGCACGGCTTCCGCGCCTGCCTGGGCATCCTGCGCCTGAGCAAACAGCACGGCGAAGAGCGGCTGGAAGCCGCTTGCCAGCGTGCGCTGGCGCTGGGCGCATGCAGTTACAAAAGCCTCGAATCGATCCTGCGCCAAGGGCTGGAACGGCTGCCGCTGGCCCAGCAAAACCTGCCCCTGCTGCCCGATGAACACATCAACCTGCGCGGCCCTGGCTACTACCACTGACCTGAAAAAGGAGCACCAAAATGCTGCCCAACCCGACACTCGACAAGCTACAAACCCTGCGCCTGCACGGCATGATCAAGGCGCTTGGCGAACAACACGCAACGCCTGACATCAATGATCTCAGCTTCGACGAACGCCTCGGTCTGATGGTCGACCGCGAGCTGACCGAGCGCGAAGACGCCCGCCTGACTACTCGCCTCAAGGCCGCACGACTGCGCCATAACGCCTGCCTGGAAGACATCGACTATCGCAGTCCGCGTGGCTTGGACAAGGCCTTGATCCTGCAACTGGGCAGCGGCCAGTGGCTGCGCGACGGCCTGAACCTGATCATCGGCGGCCCAACTGGCGTAGGCAAAACCTGGCTCGCCTGCGCGCTGGCTCATAAGGCCTGCCGCGACGGTTACAGCGTGCGTTATCTGCGCTTGCCGCGCTTGATGGAAGAACTAGGCCTGGCCCACGGCGACGGCCGCTTCGCGAAACTGATGGCGGGTTATGCCAAGACCGACTTGCTGATCCTGGACTTATGTTACGTACCCCGTTATGTGGAGTAGCGACTTTCAGCCCGCCACTGGTCTGACTTTGGAGCGTCCGTACTCAACATAACTAGTCCCAGGGGTAGCGTGGATTTCTCCATCGAACGCAATGGAGAACATCATGCTCACTCGAATCTTCCCCAAGACACATCGGCGCTATGTCGAGTCGCCCGTTGGCTGCTGGCTCGAAGGCTTTGCGGACTGGCTAATGTCCGTCGGCTACGCACGCAGTCCCACTTGCCACCATGTTCGCAGACTTAAGCTGGTGCTTGAGCGCATCGAATCGATCGCACCTGATGCCAAATTCTCGGTACACCAGCTCGATACGATATTCACTTCGGTCCGAACGCGACCTCGATACCGTGCAACCCGGCGTGTCTTTGAACGCTTCCTGGCTGCTCGCAGGCTTCTGACTGTAGAACCCGATGTCGATCGGTTTGCCCCGCTACTCAAGGCATACCGCCATCACCTCATTGAAGTTCGCGGCTTGGCGCCGCCGACGGTCAGCCAGCATATCTCGACCATTGCTGACTTTCTGACTCAGTCCGGGCCACACGAGGCGGCGCTTGTGGATCTGTCGGCGCCGGCCGTAGAACAGTTTGTCATTACCAAGGGCCAACTGATCAAGCGCCAGAGCCTGCAGCATTCCATCGCCAGATTGCGTGCCTTTCTCCGCTACTGCTTCGACCACGGCCATCTCCGGGAGCGCCTCTATACGATCGACACGCCGCGCACCTATCGCGGCGAAGCCCCGCCGCGTGCCCTTGCCTGGCGTTTGGTGCAGCAACTATTGCAGTCAGTCGATCGCGACAGCAAAGCCGGTTGGCGCGACTACGCCATCCTGCACTTGATGGCTTACTACGGATTGCGGCCATCGGAGATCGTGGCGCTCACCGTGGCATCGATAGATTGGACAGCCCGGACGTTGCGTGTCGATCAGCGCAAGACCCGCTCGAACTTGATTATGCCGTTATCCGATCAAACGCTGCGCCTGCTCAAGCGGTATTTGCATTGCGGTCGGCCTGGCAGCACTCGGCCGGAATTGTTCCTGCGTGTAAGAACACCGCTGGCTCCGATACAGCATTATGCGGTCTGCAACCTCTACGAGAAGCGCGCGCGGCAAAGCGGACTGCCGCTCGATGGCAGCTCTTCTTATTGCCTGCGCCACGCCTTCGCCATGCGACTGCTTGAGCGCGGTGTGGGCGTCAAGGCGATCGGCGATTTGCTTGGGCATCGCTCGCTGGAAAGCACCTGCGTCTACCTTCGGCTGCAAACCGAGTCGTTACGTGACGTGGCACTACCCCTTCCATGCCGGCATGCTGCGCAGAAGGGGGACCACCATGTTCTCCACTGAGACCGCACTCGACTTGACCATTGCGCGCTATCTGCAACTTCGGCGATCGCTTGGTCGAGCTTATGGAAATGAAGAGCGTGTCCTCACATCGGTCCGCCAGTTCCTGGTGGCGGCGACATGTACGGATCTGGACTACGATCGCTTCCTTGGGTGGTGCAACACGCTCGCCGGGCTTAACGCCACGGTGCGACGCAAACGGCAGCGCATCGTGCGCAACTTTTGTCTGTATCGACAGCGCACCGAACCGCAGTGCTTTGTGCCCGACCCCAACCACTTCCCGCGACCCTGTCCTGCTGTCACCCCCGTCATCTTCGGTTCGAGCGAGGTCGCGAGTATGCTCGCGGCTGCCGAGCAATTGGGTCCGGTGCCCACCTCGCCTCTGCGGCCAGCGGTCCTGCGGCTGGCCGTCGTGCTCCTCTATACCGCAGGACTACGTCGCGGCGAACTGCTACGGCTGACCCTGGCCGATGCCGATTCGGCGCAAGGCGTATTGCATATCCGCGAATCGAAGTTCCACAAATCCCGATTCGTTCCACTATCGCAGGACGCCCATCGTGAGCTGCGCGTCTATCTCAAGCAGCGGCTGGCGCCGCCCTTCAGCATCACACCGAATTCTCCCTTGCTGTGCAACTGCGCTAGAGGCTTGCGCGGCTATACGGGGACAGGAATAAGCGGTGGCATAAAAACGTTATTCCAAGCTGCGGATGTTCACAGTAGCGATGGCCGAGGGCCGCGGATTCATGACTTTCGGCATAGCTTTGCCGTCCAGGCACTGCTGCGTTGGTATCGGCAAGGCGCCGATGTGCAATCCAACTTGCCGAAACTAGCGTTGTATATGGGGCACGTGTCGATCGTCTCTACCGCTTATTACCTGCGTTGGATGCCGGATATTACGGCAGCGGCCAGTGATCGCTTCCAGGCCCACTTCGGCCATTTGATTGCTGGAGGTGCGCCATGAAGCCCGCTCGGCCCAACTCGCTTGGCAATTGCATCACGCACTTCTTCCGGGAATATCTGCCCGAGCTCCGTGGCATGAGCCTGCTCACGATTCGCAGTTATCGCGATGCCGTCGTGCTGTTCTTGCGATTTGCCTCAGCTCGCAGCAAACGGGGCGTCGAGGATTTGGAACTCGACGATTTTACGGCAGAGCAGGTCAGCCAATTCCTGACGCATCTGGAACAGGAGCGTCACAATGGTGTCGCGACGCGCAATGCACGGCTGGCGGCTATCCACACTTTTGCCCGATTCCTGGCCAGCGAACACCCGGAGCATCTAGCCGAGTTGCAGCGGGTGCTTGGGCTGCCATTCAAGCGCGGCGCCCGCAGCGCACCAATAGCGTATTTCGAGTCTGACGAAGTCGACGCGGTGCTCGATAGCATTGATCGCACTACCGACTCGGGGCGGCGCGACTATGCGTTGTTTGCGCTGATGTTCAATACCGGTGCTCGCGTGCAGGAGGTACTCGATCTGCAGGTACGCGACGTGAGAACCGAGCCGCCGCACCAAGTACGTCTGCGTGGCAAGGGCGGGAAGATTCGTTTATGCCCCATCTGGCCGCATACCGCGGCGCTGCTGCGGGAACTGGCTCAGCAGTCGGCACAGACCATAGCGCCGGAGGCGTCTCTGTTCACCAACCGCCACGGTGCCAAGCTTACGCGGTTCGGTGTTCGCTACCTGCTCAAGAAATATGTGGCAGCGGGCACACCGGTGGCCAACACCATGCGAGAGAAGCGACTTCATCCGCATTCGCTTCGACACGCCACAGCGGTTCATTTGCTCAAGGCTGGCGTTGACTTCGCCACAATTAGCCAGTGGCTGGGCCATGCGACGCTGAACACGACCATGGTCTATGCCCGGGTGGATTTGGACATCAAACGCCAAGCGCTTGCCCAGGTGTTCCCCGAAGTGTTGGCGTCGCCACGTGCCGGGCACCTGTCGCCGGCTGCGGTCGATGTGGTCGATTGGTTGAAACGGCTGTGAGTGGTTATGTGGAGTTCGGGCGGTTGGAGTCGGCGCAACTCGCCATGTTTGCTGCTCAACTCCACATAACGGGGTACGCAACATAAGTCCAATAATGTTGAGCTCAACATTACTGGACGACTGGGGCCTGGCGCCGTTTACCGCTACGCAACGGCGCGACATGCTCGAGCTGCTGGACGACCGCTACGGGAACCGCTCGACGCTGGTGACCAGCCAGATGCCGGTGGACAAATGGCATGCGCTGATCGGCGATCCGACCTTGGGCGATGCGATCCTCGACCGGCTGGTGCACAACGCTTATCGGATCGAACTGAAGGGCGAATCGATGCGCAGGCGCGCAACGAAATTGACGGCGGCAGAGACTTCAGACTAACAATGCAAACCTGCGTCGCTGCGCTCCGACTGCCTGTCCGAATGAGCGTGGAATAGGTGTCCGGATGTTGGTGGGCTGAGTGTCCGGATGGCGTGGAATGCGCATCCATGCGTTCGAACGCCTCTTCGTGAGCATGGCGTGAGACGTATCGGCGCCGGGCCTCAGTGCATTGCGCTTTCAGCGGACAGTCGGCGCAGTCGCTGATCGCCGCCTGGTAGATACGATCGCCCTTACTGGTTTGCTTGAGTGTCAGCCATTTACCGGCGGGACATTGATATCGATCCTGCGACGCATCGTAGGTAAACACTGTTCGGTCAAAGAACTCCTTTTCCTTGCCGCTGGAGTTGCCTGACCGATTGGGCGGTACATAAACCGTGATGTTCTCATCCTCGCAGGCCTGGAACTGCTTGCCATTCGAGTAGCCTGCATCGGCAGTCACCGTCAATTCATCTTGCTGCAAGTGTTCCTTGGCGGCCTTGGCCATAGGCTCAAGTTGCTTGCGATCATCACTGTCCTGCGTGACTACATGATGCAGGATCAGGCAATGCTCAGCGTCCACGGCTGTTTGCACGTTGTACGCGACCCTCGGTCCTGTGTGCGTTCGCATCATTCGGGCATCGCTTTCGTGGGTATTGAATTGCTCAAGCACCATGGATTTCATCGTTGCCTGGCAAGTCAGGTTGTTGGAGTGCCTGACTTCAAGTTGCACCAAAGCAGTCCTGACCGCCCTGCGATCAACCACCTCATCGGCTTCGGTTTTATCAGCTTCATCCAGCTCGGCCAGATACTGGGCAATGCGTTTATCCAGCTTCTGCTCCTGGTGCTTGAGCCGCTTCAAACTCATATGACGCCGCGAGGAAGCAACCGCCTGAAACTTGCTGCCATCGATGGCCACCAACTCACCGGCTATCAGACCGGCGGTTCGGCAGAACTGGACGAAGGCACGGCACGTCGCCACAAAGGCCGGTTTGTTGTTTTTGCGAAAGTCGGCGATGGTCTTGAAGTCGGGTTTGAGCCGGTTGATCAACCACATCACTTCGATGTTGCGCTGACACTCGGCTTCGAGCCGCCGCGATGAGCGAATCCGCTGGAAATAGCCGTAGAGATAGAGTTTTAGCTGATCGGCAGGATCATAAGAGGGGCGCCCGGTGCCTTTGGGCAGCGCTTTGTCGAAGCCCAGTTGCACCAGATCCAGCTTGGCGCCGTAGAGGTCGATCACACGAACGAGGTGATCCTCGGGGATCAGTTCCTCCAGCGAGACCGGGAACAGGCTGGTCTGGCACTGCGGGACTCTCCTTGGATGTAGGCCATAACGAAAAATGCTCCGTATCTTTCGATACGGAGCATTTTCTTTGAGTGCCGCACAGATTGCTAGGTTTTCACACAGTCTGCACTGGCTGGGTGTATGGCACAAAAGTCAATTAAAAAAAACAGGCAAACATTACAAAATTGTAATTTTATGGTCATCTCTACGTTATCTACAGATTGCAACTATACAGCTCGGCGACGATACGGGAGTGCAACCTGCTTTCCGTAAACAATAATTCCAGCCGAAGAGCTTTCTAGTTCTGCCGAACCTAAGGAGTGATTAATGGTTAACAATACAAAATTTTCGATGGCCGCATTGGCAATGGTTGTCAGCTCTGTGCCTTCCATAGTGATTGCGGAGGAAAAGGCGGGAGGGTTTATAGAGGATAGCAGCCTGACAGTCCTGAACCGTAACTACTATTTCAATCGTGATCACCGCAACGGCCAGTCAAGCCCGACAGGCAACGGATATTCCGAAGCATGGGCACACGCTATTATTAGTAAATTTGAGTCTGGATTTACTCAGGGCACTGTGGGTGTCGGCATCGACGCGTTCGCTATGATCGGATTGAAACTCGACACAGGTGACGGCCGTAATGGCGGTCGTAGTTCGTTCGATGTACTCCCCGTCAATAGCGAAGGAAAGGCAAGGGACGAGTACACCAAAGTGGGGGGCGCGGCAAAAATTCGCGCATTTGACACCGTAGTAAAAGTCGGTGACGTATTCCCATCCAACCCAGTTGTTGCTGCCGGTGACTCGAGACTTCTGCCAGAAAGTTTCACCGGTGTGACGGCAACTAACACTAGTATTGAAGGCCTGACAGTTCAGGGCGGTCGCTTGCACGCCATGAGCCAACCAGTATCCAGCAATATGCGTGATAACTTCGCGACATTCTATGCGGGACCAGTTAACTCGCCTTGGGTCGGCTACTTTGGTGGCGACTATAACCTGAACAAAAATGTCATCATCAGTCTTTACTCCAGCCGCCTCAAAGACGCTTGGAATCAATACTATGCTGGCACGGGGTTGAATTACGAATTAACGGATGAGCTTTCCGTATTCGGTGGCGTGAACTACTACAAGGCTGTCGATGAAGGAAAAAAACTACTGGGTGAGTTCGACAACAATATCTGGAGCGGAAAAGTTGGTGTGAAGTATGGTGCGCACTCGGTTGCACTTTCTCACCAGCGAAATAATGGTAACGACGACTTCGATTATCTGCGTCAATCGGATTCCATTTTTCTTGACAACTCAATTCAGTACAGCGACTTCAACTCGCCGAAAGAACGCTCCTGGATGGTTCGTTACGATCTCGACATGAGCTCCTATGGCGTTCCTGGTTTGTCGTTTATGACACGCTATGCTCGTGGCACTGACGCTGACTACTCTAATGCAAACGCGACGTACATGCGGCGTGATGCGGACGGGAACCCATTGACTGACCAGAAACGTTGGGAGCGCGACATCGAAGTAAAATACGTCGTTCAGACAGGTTCCTTGAAAGACATGTCTTTCCGCCTGCGCCAGGCTAACACTCGCGCAACCGCATTTGAGTCGGACCTGGATGAAGTTCGTGTAATTGTTGAGTATCCATTAGCTATTCTGTAATACCTGAATGGGATGACTCGTCTTAGCGAACATCCCATTTTCCTAGTGTGCTGTTTTCGAAATAGCTTACCCATTTATCTGCGCTTCCATCACATCGCGTGCTCGCCGGATCTTGTTCAAAATCTCCTCTCCCTTTGCGTTCCAAACGTACCGGGTCGGTTGCGCGTTTCGTAATGCCAGGAAGGTGGTAATCGAACTTTCCAACTCGCGTACAGAGCCGAAACTACCGTCGCGCAAGAACACGGTAATGTCCCTGAAAAACCGCTCGACCATGTTCATCCAGGAGCTTGAGGTCGGCGTGAAGTGCACATGGAAACGCGGATGTTTCGCCAGCCAAGCCTTCACTTTTGCATGCTTGTGCGTCGCGTAGTTATCCACGATCAGATGCAGCTGGAGGTGTTTGGGAGTTTCCTTGTTGATTTTCTTGAGGAACGCCAACCACTCCTGATGGCGGTGCTGGCGCTCGATGCTACTGATCAGTTTGCCCTGGAGATAATCCAGCGCCGCGAACAGCGTGACCGTGCCGTGGCGAGTGTAATCATGGGATTTTGTTTGGATATGACCGACCCCCAAAGGCAGCCCGGGCTGGGTGCGCTCCAAGGCTTGAACCTGACTTTTTTCGTCGCAGCAGAGCACCAACGCCTTGTCTGGCGGGGCCAGATACAGCCCGATGACATCCCAGAATTTTTCCTCGAACTGCGGGTCGTTCGCACCTTGAAGGTACGTGTCAGATGAGGCTTCAAGTCATTGGCAGCCCATAGCTTGTTGACGGTGGTCGCCGAGATGCCAGCGGCACGGGCCATGCTTCGGCAGCTCCAGCGGGGCTCGCCAATACGGGGCTTGGTGACCTGTTCGAGTACGCGACGGATCGTGTCGGTAGGACGGGAGGATTTGCGTCCGCGGCCGGGCTTGTCGAGCAGGCCTTCTAGACGCAGCGTCTGAAAACGTTGGCACCAACAGGTGATCGTGGGGAGTGAGAAACCGGTCAAACGAGCGATTTCCACCCTTGAACAACCTTGGGCTGCCAGCAGGATCACTCGGGCGCGACGGCCGTCGCGCTGACTGGTCGCGCTGACTGATGGTGGCTGAGCGTACACGGCGGTTCAGTTCGGCCTGCTCTTCTGGGCTGAGGACAATCTCTTGGGCGTTCACTTGCGTTCCCCCGAGCGCTGGATGATAGGGAGAGTGTAGCCAAGACCGCAGAAAAATTATTTCGAAAACAGCACACTAGCAAGATTTCAAAATTGTCATTTTTCAATCATCTCCCTGTTAACTTGATTTGCTTATAGTGCGCGGGAGTTAATAGGGATCTAGCTAGCGCATCTGGTTGGATCCCTATAGACAAGTAGCTAGTCTGTGAAAGTCTAAAACTCATTGCTGTTCAGTTGAAGTGTACATTCACCTTTGGAAGCTCCTTTGCTCCTTTGGAAAAGGTGAATTTTTAAGACGTCCCTCGGGACGTCTTTTTTTATGGGTGCGCCAGGCATGGCGCGTTGCGCGTGAGCGCAACCAGTTTGGCTGTGGTGGCCACGCTGGTGACTTGGAGGTGAAAGTCCTCTACACACCCGGCAAGGGGAAGTGTTAGCCGGAGGCAAGGGTGTCGCGGGCGACTGCGAATCTGAAGGAAGCCCGAGGCAAAATGCTGGCCTGACGAACAGGAAGCGGATAGAGGCGGCACAGCGGGGTAAGGCGGCCCAAACCGTTAAAGCCCAATACTTGCACGGAACGCTGTGACGTAAATCCGACAGGCATAAGCAGGAAGGTCGCGCGAATTACCCTGGGAGATCTGTACGTTTGACATTGTGCTACCGGGCGTCGAGAGGCGACGGGATGAGCGTGCAGAAGTCAGCCGAAGCCATAGTAAGTGGCGGTTAACCTCGTCACCAAGGGCCGAACAGGTTATGCCGCTGGTAGGCGTCAGAGTCTCGTTGAATACCGAAATGCAGAAATTTCTCCCAAAGAGGACTGTTACTCCGGTCGCGGTAGGAATGGCAGTCACCTGCCACCCCCTGCACAGATCCGTACGTGCGGAACTACCGCATAAAATGTGCTCAGCCACATTTTATGCGTAATGTGGCCCAGGCATGTTGCCGCTGACCGAAAACTGACCCAGTAGAGGCTGTTCTGCCGACTGAAAACTGACCCAGGTGTTCAACTGCTTCTGCTCAATTTTTGAGCAGGAGAACACAGGGTGATCAGCATGGAAATGATGGGCAAAATTCGGCGGATGTATTTTCGCAACAAGCTGCATCAGATAGCCAAGCGTACCGGGCTGTCGAGAAACACCATCCGAAAATGGGTCAGAGCATCCGAAGCAACTCAGCCGGCGTACCAGCGGCGCGCAGTCCTCAACAAACTCAGTCCTTTTCACGAGACGCTGGAGCAGGCGCTCAAGGCCGATTCGTTTCGGGCGAAGCACAACCGCAGGAGCGCCAAAGCACTTTTCGCGCAGATCAAGGCCGAGGGTTACGACGGCGGCTACAGCCAGCTAACCGCCTTCATACGCTCGTGGCGCGGTGAGCAAGGCAAATCTTTACGTGCCTTTGTACCGTTGACGTTCGCACTCGGTGAGGCCTTTCAATTTGACTGGAGCGAAGAAGGCCTGCTGATCGGCGGCCTGTTTCGACGCGTCCAGGTCTCCCACATGAAACTGTGCGCCAGTCGCGCATTTTGGTTGGTTGCGTATCCCAGCCAAGGCCACGAGATGCTGTTCGATGCCCATACCCGCTCGTTTGGCGCGTTAGGTGGGCTGCCGCGTCGTGGTATCTACGACAACATGAAGACCGCTGTCGACAAGGTCAATAAGGGTAAAGGCCGCACGGTCAATGCCCGGTTTGCAGTGATGTGTGCGCACTACCTGTTCGACCCGGACTTCTGCAACGTGGCCTCGGGTTGGGAAAAAGGGATCGTCGAAAAGAACGTCCAAGACAGCCGGCGACGCATCTGGCTCGATGCTCAAGACTGCATGTTCCGCACCTTCGAAGAGCTTAATGCCTGGCTCGGCCAACGCTGTCGTGCGCTCTGGGGGGAACTGCTGCACCCGCAGTACAACGGGCTGACGGTGGCGGAAGTCCTGGAGCTGGAGAGGGTCGAAATGATGCCGATGCCGACCGCCTTCGATGGCTACGTCGAACGCACCGTGCGGGTGTCCAGCACCTGTTTGGTTAGCGTGGCGCGAAATCGCTACTCGGTGCCTTGTGAGCGGGTCGGCCAGTGGGTCAGCAGCCGCCTGTATCCTTCCCGGATTGTGGTCATCGCCGATGAAACAATGATTGCCTGTCACGAGCGTCTCTTTGATCGAGATCAAGTTAGTTTTGACTGGCAGCATTACATCCCGCTCATTGAGCGAAAGCCCGGAGCGCTGCGCAATGGCGCGCCCTTTGCCGATCTACCGAAGCCATTACGCCTGCTCAAACAAGGCCTGAGACGTTACACCAATGGTGATCGAGTCATGACGCAGGTACTGGCTGCGGTTCCCATCGTCGGGCTCGATGCCGTGTTGGTGGCGGTGGAGTTGGTACTTGAGTCAGGCAGCTTGAGCGCTGATCACATTCTGAATGTCGTGGCTCGACTGACATCGACAGCAGCCCCTCCGTCCGCCGAAACCAGCCTCCAACTCAAGATAGCGCCTGTCGCCAATACGGCGCGTTACGACCGGCTCCGTACCACCGATGAGGAGACCCGCAATGCGTGATCTTATGAAGGAACTCAAAGAGCTGCGTTTGCATGGCATGGCCAATGCCTGGGAAGAACTGGCTTCCCAAGGAGAAGCCTCTACGGTGTCGTCGAAATGGCTGCTCGAACATCTGCTTCAACAGGAACATGCAGATCGTGCCGTACGGTCTGTAAATCATCAGATGAACATGGCCAAACTGCCCATGCATCGTGACTTGGCAGGTTTTGATTTCAGCGCTTCCAGCGCAGACGCCCGCCTGGTCAAGGATCTGTCCAGCCTGGAGTTCACAGATATCGCGCAAAATGTGGTGTTCATCGGCGGGCCTGGAACAGGCAAAACGCACTTGGCCACCGCATTGGCCGTGTCCGGGATCACGACACATAACAAACGCGATCAGCGGTAGTTTCGGCAATTGGTTCCAACGCCAGCAGATACAGCGCTTGCATGGCGCGGCATTTCATTGTCGGAATACCGAGGGGCCTTGTCTTACCGTTTTTCTTCGGAGTTAACACTCTCCGAAGTGGAAGTGGCGAATAACCTCGCCGCTTCAACGACGCTATCGCGTTGGCCTTTGCCACCGGCGTTTTCCATGTGACCTTGTCCACGCCGGGAGTCTTCTTGCCTTTATTTTCAGTCACCCGTTTGACAGCCAGTGCTTTGCCGCTAAACGAGTGAGTCAGCAGCCATTGCAGGGCTTTCACCTTGTTATGTCTGCCTTCCTGTGTTGCCTTCACTATACGTGCTTGCAGCCCTCTTACCTGACGCTGGACATCGGCCCAATTGATGCCGTCCCACGTCACGCCAGAAGGTGCACGTGCCAGTGTCGCTGCACTCATTTGCTCTCCTTCCGTTTAGATGGTTCTGGAAACTCTCTCGTGAAGAGAGACCATGAGGAAGTCTGCCCGCTTTCGCGTGAGATGTTATTTTCACCCCTATCCACCCGATTACAGGGCGGCAATTTGCTTTTTCCTCAATCCTCTACCCACACCTCCATCAGCGTTCCTTGCAGTTCGCTTGCCCGATGTTCTGGGCAGAAATATGGGTTTACCGTGTTCCACACCAGTTACATGAATAACGTAGACCCTGTCTTTCCCCCGGTGATGTTTTTGTCCCTGTGCCCGCAGTACGTAATCGAGCAACCCACCACTCACCTTTTGGTCCCAGCCTGTCAGCATCTTTGGCTTGTTAAAAATAACGAGGTTTATCAACAGTTCACTTATGTTGGTCATATTATCCAGCCAAGCATCCTCGCCACCTGATGCTGGTAGCGGTTGGAATCACCTCGCGGCTTTTCCTTCTCTTTCGAAGGACTTCATTGTCCCGTTGGCTTCAGACCAAGCCGTTGCCAGCTTCGCCTGCACCGGTAGGCTACCGTTGAGGGAACAACGAGTCTCACTACCTCTATCGAGGTGAAACAATAACTGGTGCGACTTCACGTCGCACGCGTACGGTTTTTTCCGAATTTTGTAGGCTCCCCAATGAGAACGCCCCCCTAGGTGACACAGACGGAGTTGTAAACAATCCGCGCTCTAGGGCATGATAGCCGGATGACTATGCGAGCCTTCCATCAATCCCTGCACCTCTGGATTAGACGCCCCATCGGGCGGCTAGCCAGTATGTTGCTGCTGCTGCTGGCAATAGCCTGCGCGGCACTGCCGTCAGGGAAGGTTCATGCCCATACAGGCGGGGCTGTGGAACATGGTCACGAAATCGCGCCAGCCAGCGTTGCCTCGTTCGAGCACGATAATCACTCGGGGCCTTCAGAGCCTGTGGGTGACGTGGTTTTACATGCACACGATATAGGCACGACCTCAACGGGATTGCCCCCACTACCGGTGATGATGACGCAAAACGATATGGCTTCTTCCTCTCTTGGGAGTCGCCTGGTCGTGTCTTCCCCTCCCTCTGAAGCGCCGCTTCCGCCCTACCGCCCTCCGATTATCTGATGACATCCACCAGGCTGCTTTTGGCTGCCTGCATTGCGTTGTTTATCGATAATTCGGAGGTATTCCTTGAACCTGCGTTGGCTCATGGCACCGGCTTTTGCCGGGGTCTTTTGCAGTATCCCTGTAGGGATGGCTGCCGATTCATTGCGTCTTGAGGAGGCTGTAGTGCGTAGCCTCGCTTCAGATCTATTCATAGCGGCTCATGAGGCCGATCTGCAAGCAGTGCAGGCCCGGGCCAAGCTTGGAAGTCTCTCAACGCCATACAGTGTCGGTGTCGATCTGGAAAATGTCGGTGGCACCGGCAGCATGAGCGGTCTGAAATCCGCTGAAACTACGCTCCGTCTAAGTCGGGTCATCGAACTCGGTGGTAAGCAGGCTGCCCGGCAAGCACTGGGGGCGGCAGAGATGGCTCACCAGCAGCACCTTTTCGACATGGCGCGCCTAGAGGTCGCCAGTCGGACCACCGGGCGTTTCATCGCAGTCGCGGCCAACCAGCACCGTCTGGAATTCGCGCGCCAGCAGGTCGAATTAGCCGACGCTACACGTCGCGAGGTGGCCCGAGGGGTGGCGGCGGCGCGCAATCCTGAATCCGATTTACGTGCAGCAGAGATCGTTGTGGGCGATGCCGAACTCAAACGCGATGCGGCCGAGCGAAATCTGGCGAGCAGCAAGGTCGCGCTGGCCGCAAGTTGGGGGGCGATCAAGCCCGATTTTCCTCAGGTTGAAGGCAATATCCACGTACTGCCATCGATTGAAACCTTCGAGGCGCTAGCCGCTCGCTTGCCCATGGCGCTGGTCCAGCGCAAGGCGGCCTTTGAGGCCGATACCATTGCTGCCAAACGTCGGGTTGCACAAGTCAGCGCCAAGCCGGACATCGACCTCAGCCTCGGTGTACGTCGGTTCGAGGAGCTGAACGACCAGGGGTTGGTCATGTCGGTTTCTGTGCCGCTGGGCAGCAAACCGCGTGCCTCGTATGCGATCACAGAAGCCGATGCACAGCTTACGGCGCTGGCGTCCCGCCAGGAGGCCCAGCGCCTGGAAAGTTACCAGTCACTGTTCGGACTGTACCAACAACTGACGCAGGCGCGTACCGAATATGAAGCCTTGCGTACGCGTCTGGTGCCCAAGGCCGAGCAGGCATTCACTTTCGCTCGCTATGCCTTCGATGCTGGCCGCTCCTCTTTCACCGAACTGATCCAGGCTCAACGCACATTGTTCGACCAGCGTGCTCGCGTTATTGACGCCGCCGCCCGCTACCACACCCTACTAGTTGAAGTCGAACGCCTCACCGCCGTCGCTTCGGGACCTACGCCATGATTGACCGTCTTATTCTTGTACTAGCCCTGTCCCTTGTTCTCGTCAGCTGTGGCGAATCGAGTTCGGCCGCCAAACCCAGCGAAGGCCAGGCGGCCACCAATGCTGACTATGAGCGCGGCCCCCATCGAGGCCGCATGCTGCGCGCGGGTAACTTTGCACTCGAAGTGACAATCTTCGAAACCAACGTACCACCACAGTATCGGCTCTACGCCTATCAAGGCGATACACCGCTCGATCCATCCGAGATTCAAGCCACAGTCGAAGTTGAGCGCCTGGATGGCGAGGTCAATCGCTTTACCTTCCAGCCGGAGAACGACTACTTGACCGGCAGCGGCACCGTGGTCGAGCCTCACTCGTTCTATGTCAGGGTCAGCGCCAAACAGGGCGACAAAACCCACCAGTGGGAGTTCGCTTCCTATGAAGGCCGCACCAGCATCCCCGCCGGCGTCGCGAAGGATGCGGGCGTCATGGTCGAAGCAGCCGGCCCCGCCGTGATACGCGATAGCGTACGTCTGGTCGGTAATGTCGTGCTGGACGCCAACCGTCGCGCGGCAATCAAGGCACGCTTTCCCGGTATCGTGCGTGCAGTTGCGGTGCAGCACGGCCAAAACGTAAGCCGTGGGCAAACGTTGGTGGTGGTTGAGGGCAATGACAGTCTGCGCAGTTACACGATCACCGCGCCGTTCGATGGCGTGATACTGGCACTCAATACCAATATCGGCGACGTCGCCGACGGCAATACCCTCATCGAGATGGCCGATATGTCCAGGGTCTGGGTGGAACTGCACGCGATCGGCGAGAACGCCTCGCGCGTGTCCGCCGGTCAACCGGTGCGCATCCGTGCAGCCACCCAGGATGCCGTAACAGAGACCGTCATCGATATGTTGCTGCCACTCACCACCCGTGGTCAGAGCGTTGTCGCTCGCGCAAGTATTGCCAACCCCGATGGCCGCTGGCGTCCGGGCATGGCCGTGGAAGGCGATGTTACCCTCGATGAGCGCCAGGCCTCGCTAGCGGTAAAGGAGTCGGGCCTTCAACGGTTTCGCGATTTCACCGTGGTATTTGCCCAGATCGGCGAAACCTACGAAGTACGGATGCTCGAGCTAGGTACGCGCGATGGTGAGTACGTGGAGGTGCTGAGCGGGCTCAAGCCAGGGACGTCATACGTCACCGAGCAGAGCTTCTTGATCAAAGCCGACATCGATAAATCCGGCGCTAGCCACGACCACTGAGGAAGCGCCATGTTAGAAAAAACCATCCGCGCCGCGATAGCGCATCGCTGGTTGGTCCTGGTTCTGATGCTGGGCGTTTCTGCGCTCGGCATCTGGAACTACGGCCGCCTGCCGATCGACGCGGTGCCCGACATTACCAACGTTCAGGTGCAGGTCAACACCGAAGCGCCGGGCTACTCGCCCCTGGAAGCCGAGCAGCGGGTCACCTATCCGGTCGAGACCGCTTTGGCCGGCCTCGCTCGCTTGCAATACACGCGATCGATTTCCCGCTATGGCTTGTCCCAAGTCACCGTAGTCTTCGAGGATGGCACTGACATTTACTTCGCCCGGCAACAAGTCGCCGAGCGGCTGCAGCAAGCCGCAGCGCAGCTGCCACAAGGACTGGAGCCGAACTTGGGGCCGGTAGCAACCGGGCTTGGCGAAATTTTCATGTATACCGTCGAAGCCGAACCCGGCGCAATGAAAGCCGATGGCACACCATGGAGTTCGACGGACCTGCGCAGCCTGCAGGATTGGGTCGTTCGGCCTCAGTTGCGAAATCTCAAGGGAGTAACTGAGGTCAACACCATCGGCGGCCATGTCCGCCAGATTCTCATCTCTCCCGATCCAGCCAAGCTGGTTGCCTATGATCTGACCCTGAACGATCTGCTCAGTGCAGTTGAGCGCAACAACACCAATACAGGTGCCGGCTACATCGAACGTTCCGGCGAGCAACACCTGATTCGGCTGCACGGCCAGATCGGTGTAGCGGAGGGCCTGAACGAAGTGGTGGTGGCAATGCGCGAAGGGCTGCCACTGCGCATCAGTGACATCGCCCAAGTCAGTGAAGGCGCCGAACTCAGGACTGGCGCGGCGACCAAGGACGGCCGCGAAGTGGTGCTTGGCACGGTGATCATGCTGATCGGCGAAAACAGTCGTGATGTCGCGCAGCGTGCGGGGAACAAGCTCAAGGAGATCAACGAGACGCTGCCCGACGGCATCAGTGCACTCTCCGTGTATGACCGCACTGACCTTGTCGATCGCAGCATCGCCACCGTGCAGAAGAACCTGGTGGAAGGTGCATTGCTGGTCGTAGCCGTGCTGTTTCTACTGCTCGGCAACCTGCGCGCCGCCTTGATCACCGCTGCGGTGATTCCCTTGACCATGCTTTTGACCATAACCGGCATGGTGCACAACCGTGTCTCGGCCAACCTGATGAGCCTGGGAGCCTTGGACTTCGGTCTCATCGTGGATGGTGCGGTGATCATCGTCGAGAACTGCCTGCGCCGCTTCGGCGAACGCCAGCATGCACTTGGGCGCCTGCTGAGTCGCGAGGAGCGCTTCGAACTGGCTGCCGCGGCCAGCGCGGAGGTCATCAAGCCCAGCCTGTTCGGCCTGTTCATCATCACCGCCGTTTATCTGCCGATCTTTGCCCTGACCGGCGTCGAGGGCAAAACCTTCCATCCCATGGCAATTACCGTGGTGATGGCGCTGACCGCAGCGATGACGCTGTCCCTGACGTTCGTGCCAGCAGCGGTGGCGCAATTCGTCGCCGGCAAGGTCAACGAAAATGAGACCCGGGCCATGCGCGGGTTGAAGCGTATCTATGCGCCTCTGCTGCACAAGGTTCTGGTCATGCCCGTGGCCGTTGTGGCAGGGGCAATCGTGTTGACCGTACTGGCCGGTATGTTGGTGACGCGCCTTGGCACAGAGTTCATTCCCAACCTGGACGAAGGTGACATAGCCTTGCACGCACTGCGTATTCCGGGCACCAGTCTGACTCAGGCAATCGGCATGCAAGAGCAACTCGAAGCGCGAATCAAGGCATTTCCTGAAGTCGAACAGGTGGTCGCCAAGCTTGGCACAGCCGAAGTAGCTACGGACCCAATGCCGCCTTCTGTCGCCGATACCTTCATCATGCTCAAGGACCGCGCCGATTGGCCGGACCCACGCAAGTCCAAAGCCGCGCTTGTCGCAGAAATGGAAACCGCAGTCCGGGCCATCCCAGGCAACAACTACGAGTTCACCCAACCTGTTCAGATGCGAATGAACGAGCTGATCGCGGGTGTACGTGCCGAGGTTGCAATCAAACTCTTTGGCGACGACCTAGAACAACTGGCCACTGTCGGAGCACATATCGAGGCGATTGCCGCCGGGATAGACGGGGCGGCAGACGTGAAGCTGGAGCAGGTCACCGGGTTGCCGCTGATGACGATTATCCCCGACCGCGCGGCACTGGCGCGGTATGGTCTTTCAGTGGTCAATCTGGGTGATGCCGTGTCCGTGGCGCTGGGTGGCGGCACCGCCGGACAGTTGTTCGACGGCGACCGCCGCTTCGACATCGTCGTGCGCCTGGATGACAGCCAGCGTCTTGACCCCAACGTACTCGCAGACCTTGCGATCGCCCTACCCGCAGCAGCAGACGCCAATGAAGCAGGTTTGGTCTCCGCACCCCGACATGTGCCGCTGAGCGCAGTCGCCAAGATCGTAACCGAACTGGGCCCAAATCAGATCAGTCGCGAGAATGGCAAACGACGCGTGGTGGTCACTGCCAACGTACGCGGTCGCGACTTGGGCTCATTCGTCGAAGAGTTGCGCGCCAGGATCGCTACAGAGGTCGAGCTGCCGGTAGGTACCTGGGTTGAGTACGGCGGTACCTTCGAGCAGCTCATCTCGGCGAGTCAGCGGCTGACGGTAGTAGTACCAGTGGTATTGCTGTTGATCTTCGGACTGCTGTTCATGGCCTTCGGCTCGGCGAAAGACGCCACCATCGTGTTCAGCGGTGTGCCACTGGCGTTGACAGGCGGTGTGCTGGCATTGTGGCTACGCGACATCCCATTCTCGATCTCCACTGGAGTGGGCTTTATCGCGCTGTCTGGTGTGGCAGTGCTCAATGGCTTGGTGATGATCAGCTTCATTCGTAAGCTGCGTGCCGATGGCGAGCCATTGCACGATGCGATCGTCAACGGAGCGATGACTCGCTTGCGCCCCGTACTGATGACCGCGTTGGTCGCCAGCCTCGGTTTCGTGCCAATGGCACTCAATGTTGGCACCGGTGCCGAGGTGCAACGCCCCTTGGCCACCGTCGTGATCGGCGGCATCATTTCGTCCACGCTGTTGACCCTCTTAGTGCTGCCAGCTCTGTATCACCTGCTGTATCGTAATGGAGAATTAGAGGTGGCCAAGCCAGTGCAAAATGGTTGACCTCAAGCTAGCGTGAAACGGAGGGGAGACGGTGGCTAGAAAGGAGAGGCTGGGCTTAAGAAATTATTCCTCTCCAAACCATCTACCGTCGCCCTGCACGCTATTGCGGTGACCTGTTCAGGGCAGACTCTAAAATCGGCTCAGACGCTTTCGTCGAGTTGTTTGCGATCTACAACAGCGCAAGACGAGCCGCTAACTCACGACTGAAGATGGCTAGTGTTCTGTCTGGTTAGTTAAGAAATCTATTTTTAATCGCGCCCAGCTTCGCCTTATTTACCTGGCCTGCGTGGCTGGTTGGTGCCCTTGGTGACTACGAAAGTATGAGGTCGTTCCTGCTGACAGCCACCACCGCAGAGATGAGTCGCGCGGTCATGATTAGCATTGTGCCCCCGATGGTCACGACTTGGCCGTCCGGGAGGTGACGACTGCTCGTTGCACACCGAACGCAGAAACACGCTGGGCCCTGGACGATCTACTCAAGGAGTTGACCCGTGGCGAAAACAAGGGTGGTTCCGACCTGTTAGACCGCAAGATCGCGCAATTGCTTGGGATTCAGTCTCAGCAGTTCAAGCCCACGCAAAAACTGGACGATGCGATCCGGCTCCTGTCGCTACGCTATCGTGGTTTGCCGTCCAGTTATGAATGGGGTGTGAAGATCGAAGAGTCATCACTTGGTTTCAAAGCCTTTGTGGCCGTGCAACCGACGACTAAAAACGCCGCTGTTGAGGCTGAGCCATGGAAACGTTGCTTGGTCGCGGGAGGCCCGTCCGAGGCTTTGGCTGTCACCATTGTGGTCATCACCCGTGAAACATGGGCATTCACAACCTGAATTGGAGGACGCCACATGTGGCCGAAAGAAATCAAGGCTGATCGGGAATTCCTCAGAGACGGTTCCGTCGCTTACAACCTGCGCTATGCCGAGGTGGGAGAGCTGGGACGCATTCTGCACAGCCTGTCCGTAAGCGTCCGAACCACACCGCCTTGCAAATCAAACCTTAATCCGTTTAAACCACTGATTCACGCGCTCGCACTCAAATGCCGCTGGATCAAAAGCATCTCCATGCCATTCAACCATGGCGTCATGCTCTGGATGATTGGAGTTGGCCATCGCCTCCAGAAAGTCCTCATAACCAGGCCCGCCACCAACGTCTTCCGGTGGGCAAGCGTTGGCGCCCTCGATGCAGTACGGCACCTGAGGACAGACAATAGCGGGTAGCGTTTTTTCGACCTTGATGCTGTGATGCCAACGGTCACCAAAGTCGTAGAGATAATTGAATGTCCGCTTTCCGTTCAGCGCCTTGATCAGCGTTTTACGGGCTTCCGGGTTCACCGTCGGCCCCCAGCCATCAGGGTCGGGAATACCGTAATTCTCACCGGCAATTTCAAACTCATGCAGATGGCTATCACTCCAGCCCATCACGACCTGGATGACATGGTGCAGTTAGCCCAAGGTGATGTTTTCAGGCACCGCGAACCGACGCCAGATCGTCGGAGTGATCTACTTCAGCTCAATGCGCAGCAGCAACAGGTCGGGGGCGGGTTTGGGTAAACGGACAGTTTTAACCATGGATCAGGCGGCCTCGCAGTGTTCAGTGTGGTTCAAAGAAATGTTCCAGGGCAGCAACTCGCTCACCCGAGTGATCGGGTGCTCGGCAATGTGCTCAAGCACGTAGGTCAGATACGCCTGTGGGTTCAATCCGTTTAGCTTGGCAGTACCCACCAGGCTGTAAATCGCAGCCGCTCGCTCTCCGCCAGCATCGGAACCGGCAAACAGGTAGTTTTAGCGATTATGCGAAGCTTGGCATAAGCGCAATTATCCGCAGTCGGAAATTATGTCGGGTATGCAGCAGTGGTGGCGGCGCGCCTGGCTGCCCACCACTGCCGACTTTGCATAATTTCAGAGACTTTCCAGAAACTTCAGCAGGGCGTCAGTCGGCGCTGATAGCGCGTGCGCTTGGATTCGGGTGGGCCGATGGTGGCAAGCGCATGTTCCTTTATGGCCAGATTGGCTTCAACATAACCGTGGGTGGTGACTGGACTCTACTGGAAACCACCGAAAATTATGGCGTGTCCGAAACGCGCCAGTAGACCCGTAAAGCAGGCGGACTATGCGATCACAAAACCGGGCACGGGCGAACTGAGCATAATTTCCGACTGCGGATAATTGCGGCCCAGCGCGACGGCGCGCAGGGCCCGCTCGGCGGCGTTGTTGTCGATTTCGATTCGGCCGTCATCGCAGAAGCGCGTTAAAGCCTGCCACCGGTTGAGGGCATAGAGGATTGCACCGCCCAATGTCGACTTTTTCGACAACTGAGTCAGCGTCTGGTTAAGCCACGCGTGCAGGTGCTCCAGAAGTGGACTTGCCCGACTTTGCCGAACCGTTTTTCTCTGATTAGGCGGTTGTCCTCGGATCTCGCTTTCGATGGCATACAGGGCCGCAATCCATTGCAGCGCCTCGCCAGCAAGTGGTGAAGCCTGGTCTTTGTAGACATCGTAAAACTTGCGGCGGGCGTGAGCCCAGCAGGCGGCTTCCTGAATGGTGCCTGTCGCATACAGCTGAGCAAAACCGGCATAGCCGTCAGCCTGCAAGATGCCGCTGAAGCGCTTGAGATGAGCGCGGGGATGCTGGCCTTTGCGATCCGGCGAGTAGGCAAACCAGACCGCCGCCGGTGTCGAGTCACCGGCAGGTCGGTCGTCCCGCACGTACGTCCACAGGCGAGCCGTTTTGGTCTTGCCGTTGCCCGGCGCAAGTACGCCAATCGGTGTGTCGTCGGCATGGACTTTATGGCCGCTCATGACATGGCGCTCAGGGCGCTGTTCAGCGGTCGCAGTAATTGACTGCTCTGGCCGACCCAGTCGGCCAGGGTTGAGCGCTCCAGCTCCACGCCCTCACGGGCGTAGATTTCGGATTGCCGATACAGCGGCAAATGGTCAACAAACTTGGAGACCAGCACGTGGGCCAGTAGCCCAGGGCCTGCAAGGCCTCGGGCTATCGGGTGACTCGGTGCCGGCACCTGAGCGATGTGCTCACAGCAGCGGCAGACCAGCTTGGGGCGGACATGGCGAATCACCTTATAACGCGCCGGCACATATTCCAGCACTTCGGCCACGTCCTCACCCAAATGGCGAAGTTTCCCACCGCAACCAGAACATTGTGATTCGGGCTGATGGACGTGCGTTTCGCGAGGCAGGTGTTCAGGTAATGGCTTGCGCCGAGAGACAGGGCGAGGTGGCGGTTCGGTTGGCGGCGTCAGTTCGGTCTGGCTGACTTGCAACTCTTCAAGACTCAGTTGGAGCTGATCGATCATGGCGTCCAGTTGTTCGGAGCTGCGACCGAACTGCATACGACGCAGCTTGGCGATCATCATTTTCAAGCGCTCAATCTCTGCCCGCTGGGCAGAGACCAGAGCCTTCGAGGCTTGAAGATCATTCGGCAAGGAGTCGGTCGCGAGAGTCATGACCGAATGTTACTGGGGATTTTTTCAGCGTGGCAAGTCAGATCGCGAGAACGGGTGCTGTACGAATTGGCCTGCGCCAATCAAAGCCTTCCAACAGCATCGACAACTGCGCAGTCGTCAGCGACACACTGCCGCTGGTTGCTTGCGGCCAGACAAAGCGTCCTTGTTCCAACCGTTTGCAAAACAGGCACAACCCGTCGCCATCCCACCACAACAGCTTGATCCGATCACCGCGCCGTCCGCGAAAAGCAAAGATCTGACCCGAGAAAGGATCGGCTTCCAGTTGAGTCTGCACAATGCCGCCAACCCATCGAAGCCACGGCGCATGTCCGTGACACCAGCGGCGATCCAGATACGTGTTCCAGCGGGAGGAGCAATCATCGCAGTAACTGCTGCAAGATGAGTTGCAGGGTCGGCAGATCAGGCGTGCCAATGATGCGCAGCTTGGCTTTTCCCGCCTCAACAACGATCACGGAATGACACTCTGGCGGTGACTGAATGACTTGCGGTAAATCTATTGGCGCCTCGATCACCTGGACAGGCAAAAGCGTAGCACTCTGGCTGATCGGGCCGAACAAGCCCTCTTGATATTGCTGCCGCCAGCGAAAGACCAGGTTGGCATTGGCGTCATGTTCGCGAGAGATCAACGACACGGAGGTGCCAGACTGGAACGTGGCTTCGACAACTTTGCGTTTGAACTCTGGCGGGAAGTTGGGGCGGTGACCCGGTCGACGGGCTGGGGCAATAATATCCAAGATAGTGTCCACTAAAAAATGATGGACGCTATTTTTGCTGATTTTGGAGGCTCTCAGGAGTGGGTACTGGCCGGACGGTTACGCCTGTCCATCAGGGTGGCTGCAATATCACATACGAAGTGATTGATCTTACAGATGGCCGTTTCGAAGAGAGGAAAGCAATTCTGGAACCCCTCATTGATACGGTCATGGCAGCCCTGAATCTGGCCCGTCGCTAGAGTCCGAAAGTCTTCGCGTACGATTTTTTCCGAATTCTGTAGGCTCCCCTCGCACAGGCCAACAAAAATGCCCGGATTGCCTGGGCGCTGTTGGCCCATGACCGCAGATTCCGACCCGGCTACACCCCTGACGTCGCAGGGGTATAGCCGGGTCGGTGGAGTCAGGCGATGATGCGTTAGAAGGAGTACTTCCAAGGTTGCCTAGGCAATCATGACGTGATGGCAAGACAGGTCGGACCGGGATCGGGTAACTCTGCCCTCTCACAGGCGCTTCGAGCGCGTGGTGGTGATAAGAGCCCGATCAGCGAATTCCATCAGGGACAGAGGCAGAGCCTCACAAAAAGTCCGGATGTATGGCTGCAATCTCAACCCCGCCTGTGTCGGCACGAATTGAAAGCTCGGCAAACTGGGGGCGTCGATGTACGTGAGAGGACGGCGGATGTAAATCCGCCTCCTACTCGATCCGGTCAAAACTCGAGGACAAAAAAACGCCCGACAACTTTAAGTGACGAGGTGAATCGAGTGTTATGAACCCCTCTGACAGCAGCGTAGCTGCTAGCCGCCTCGTTGACGACACTCTCCCGCGACAGTGTACTTAACCGTATTTAGCTGCCCTTCTGAATCTTCATAGGTCATTGCGGCGGGCACTACTGCACAGACTTTCGCAGGCCGCACCACACTAATCACCTTTACAACATCCAACGCCATCCCGTACTCGTATTGCTTCGCCACAGGGGCGTTTTTTCCCTGGCTAATGGCATACTGCTCCATAGCTTTAGCATTAGCAGCCATCATCATTTCAAAGGCCTTGTCTCCACCACCTTCCGCCAATATGCTTGATGAAGTCGCCAGAATCCCAGCGAAGGTGATAACCTTTAAAAAATTCATATCCAATACCTCCTAGAGTTACAACAAAGGATATCAACCAGAGCATTGCGATGGCATGGCGCTAGGATTACGAATATGTAATAAAGCAGCTAAATCGGCATAGGGGGCGGCCTTCATAGGCCGCTCCCCTGCCACACCTCCCGGCATGCGGGTCCGCACCGGGCGGTTCGAGAGATTGAGGTTATGAGAGTAGCACCAGACCCAGCCTGTCGAACCACGCCACATCCAGCACTCGATTGAGCTCAAAGCGGCTGTTACGCCACCAACTATAAGAGTTAGCTTCCACTTTCCGGGCCGTTTGGCTGCTGGCTCCCAACGCTCTCAGCTCGCGGTAAATCGTCGGACCGCGCCTCCATTGTTTAAGCTGGATTGCCCGCAATCGGTGTCGCATCCATTCGTCCAGCCCTCGCCAGACTTTCGGCGTTTGCGACAACCCAAAGTAAGTTTTCCAGCCCAAAAGATAAGGGCGTAGACTCTCGACAACTTGTCGCAGACTGCGACCGCCTGAGCGACGGGTGAGTTCGCGTATCCGTTGCTTGAACTGCTTGCGCGCCTTGACCGCTACTGTTCTTTTGACGCCCAGAAAGAGTATCCAAGAAACTTGCGACCCAATGCACTCGCCACCGCACTCTTGCTCTCGTTGACGCTCAAGTGCAGCTTTTCATACAGACGTTTCAGCAAAGCCATCACCCGCTGCCCCGCCCTTCGGCTGCGAACATATACATTCGCATCGTCGGCATAACGCACGAAACAGTGGCCTCGACGTTCAAGCTCCCGATCCACTTCGTCCAGCAGCACATTCGCCAGCAACGGCGACAGAGCGCCGGCAACAATAGAGCAAACTCTCGGATAAAATGGGGGCTGCGCATTGCCAGGGAGAGTTTTGCTCCGAGGTATGCGGGATGCCCCGACGTCGAGATTGTTCTCGTCATTGAGGTCATCGCCCCCACTGACGGGAGACTTCAGTCATGAGCCGAAAACCACGGATCTGGCGTATTCGTCTGGCTTTTGAGCCAAATCGATTCTCTTGTGAAGAGCTCGAGAGGGTCTACGAGCAGCTAAAACCGACAGAAACGCGGACTTCCTCAGAGTTGTCGCAATCCCGGTCCCCTGTGAAAAAGCATCGTACTGCCAAGCGAGGTGAGCAATGAGCCAGGCTGTGATGGTGGCGCTCTATGCCCGGGTATCCTCTGACCAACAGGCTAAACGCGGCACGATTGAAAGCCAGATTGCCGCGCTGATGGAGCGGATCGTGGCTGATGGCGCCCAAGTCGTTGAGGACATGTGCTTTATCGACGCCGGCGTCAGCGGCGCGACGCTGATTCGCCCACAATTGGAACGGCTCAGAGACCGCGCTGCACTTGGCTTGGTAGATCGTCTCTACGTCCTGTCCCCAGACCGGCTGTCGCGAAAATATGCCCACCAGGCATTGCTGATGGAAGAACTATCGGCGTGCGGTGTACAGGTCGTGTTCCTCAATCATGCCATTGGCGTCACGCCAGAGGAGTCGTTGCTGCTGCAGATGCAGGGCATGATCGCGGAATATGAGCGTGCCAAAATCATGGAGCGCAATCGTCGCGGCAAGCTTCATGGAGCCAGACGCGGCAGCATCAATGTGCTGTCGACTGCGCCCTACGGTTATCGCTACATTCGTAAGCAACTTGATGGCGCACCCGCACAGTACGTTATCGACTTGGCGCAAGCGGCGACGGTCAGAGCCATCTTTCAATGGATTGGGATGGAGCGCCTGAGCATTGGCGAAGTGGTGCGTCGCCTTACCGCAACAGGCACCGTAACCGCCTCAGGTAAACCGTATTGGGATCGCAGTACCGTGTGGGGGATATTACAAAATCCAGCCTATATAGGCCGGGCCGCTTTCGGTAAAACACAGGCGCGTGATCGCTTACCTCGGATACGCGCACAACGCCACAGTGCCGAGGTGCCCAAGAAGGGCTATTCAACCGTACGCACGGATCCAAGTCAGTGGGTCGAGATATCCGTACCGGCAATCATCAGCGAAGGGTTATTTCAGTCGGTTCAAGAGCAACTTGCTGAGAATCGAAGAACGCGTCAGAGCCGTCATGGTGCTGTTTACCTGCTTCAGGGCTTGACCGTTTGCGGGCATTGTCACTACGCCTATTACGGTAAAAAGGTCAGCAAGGCAGCGGCCAAAGGCCAACGTCGGGACTATGCCTATTATCGTTGCATTGGAACCGATGCCTACCGCTTTGGTGGCGAACGTGTCTGTGACAATCAGCAAATACGAACGGACCGTCTTGATGAACTGGTGTGGCAGCAGGTTGTTGAGCTGCTCGCCCACCCTGGAAGGCTAAAGAATGAATATGAACGTCGGCTGGGAATCCTCGAAGAAAAAGAAAAAACAAACCCTGACACTGCCGCACTGGAACGACAACGACTGCAACTCGAGAAAGGCAAGTCGCGGCTCATCGATAGTTATGCCGAAGGTATGATCGACAAAATGGACTTTGATCCAAAGATGCGAAACTTGAAGAGCCGTCTGGAACAGCTTGATCAGCAGATTCAGGACTCACGGCGTGGGTCAACGCGAGCTGTTTCTCGTAATTAATCGTCTCGAAGAGTTTGCCGCTGCTGTCCATGACCGATTGGGTACTGTCGATTTCGTCACGAAACGCGAGATTATCCGCGGCCTGGTCAAACGTGTCGAAATTCATAAGGACGAAATTTTGGTGGTATTCCGGGTTGATCCGGATCCCGGGTTCAACGCCAGCGAGACGTCGACTGGCTCCGGCACCAGAGAGAAAAGTATGCAAGATCGTACGCGGCGTAAGCGGGCCGCCTTGCGGCGCCCCACAGCGGCTTTTCTCGACCACGCCATTGATCAGCGTCCCCGCATCCAGATACGCCCGAATCAGCCGGATAACCGCCCGATCCGCAATCCGCTGCGTAAACGGCCCATCAAAATATCGTGGTCGACCCGGTCGAAGAACTTCTCCAGATCAACATCCACCACCACTTTTCGCCCCGAGGACACATGCCGCTAGCCGCCAAAACGGCGTCCTGCGCGCAACGTCCCGGGCGAAAGCCGTAGCTGTGTTCACTGAAAGTTGGATCGAGGAGTGGCTGCAAGACTTGCAGCAGCGCTTGTTGGATCAAACGGTCGGTGACCGTCGGAATACCCAACTCACGTTGACCGCCGTCAGGCTTGGGAATGACCACACGCCGTACCGGACTGGGCCGGTAGACACCCGAAAGAAGCTCTGTTCACGAATCGCTGCCCATTGGCTCAGGAGATGTTCGGCGGTCTGTTCAATATCCAGACCATCGACTCCCGCTGCACCTTTATTGGCTTTGACCCGTTTCCACGCCCGTTTCAGGTTTTCTCTCGCAAAGGCCCGTTCCAGCAACCCTTGCCCTGCGTTGTCGGATTCATCTTGCGGGCGATTGACCTCGTCGCTGACGGGACTTCTCACGGCTTCACCGCTCGTTATCTCCATCCGCCCCGCGTTTGGCAGGCATCTGACTTCCGGTCGTTCGCATCAACATGGCCTATAACGCTTTCTCTCGTTCGGCCCTTCATCAAAAAAAAGACTACTACGGCCTCTGCTGACTTCTCGCTCCGGCTTGCACCGTCACCCTTTCAGGCACGAGGCGAGATCTCCCCAGGTAAGAACGCAATCCTTCCCCGCGCAACCGCCGGATTTACGTTACCGCCCTTTGACCACAAGAGCTTTTCGATTTGTTGCCCGCTCGCCTTGGTCGGCATCGCCTTATATCCAGTGCTTGTCCATCGGCTCGCGGTTTCGATTCACGCTTCCTCCCCACACTCGGTCGCCCTCATGCAGTTGCGCTTCGCTTCGTTCGCTGTGGTCAGCTCACGGCGGGACTTTCACCCACAAGATTGCGCCCATGCTGGGCGCACAACAAAAAACTCGCCACCGATTATCGATGACGAGCTTTTTATCATCGATACTACTATCTGTCTTTAGTCGTCTTATCATTAGCATCACCTGACACCACCGGGGCCTTCTTCCCTTCTCTCGCTACATACTTCTCCATTGCCAGATCCTTCGCCGCCATCATCTTCTCAAAAGTTCTATCCCCCCCGCCTTCCGCCAAAGCGAACGAAGAAAGGACCAAAGCGCCTGCGAGAAGAAATATTTGAGTAAGTTTCATTCTGACACCTCATATAGATAACGCTAGTAGGGTATCAATCCGAACCTGTCATCATGGTGGCGCTCAGATTACATATCCGTAATTATTACTAGTATAAAAACTCGCTACTGAATATCAGCAGCGGGCTTTAAAACCAAAAGAACTATTCGGTTGTTGTGTTTTCTTCTCCTGCTTCATCCTCATCTCGACGGTGCGCCCAGTGATATAGCGCAGGCAGTATTAACAGGGTCAACGCAGTTGAGGACAGGATGCCCCCGATCACAACGGTAGCCAGTGGTCGTTGGACCTCTGCCCCGGTACCGGTGGCCAGAGCCATAGGAATAAAGCCAAGGGAGGCCACCAGAGCCGTCATCAACACTGGGCGTAGCCGTGTTAGGGCTCCCTCATTGATTGCAGAGCCCAACGAATGCCCCTCCTCTCGAAGATTGCGGATGAAAGCGATCATCACCAAACCGTTCAGCACCGCCACTCCCGACAAAGCAATAAAACCAACACCCGCCGAGATCGACAGCGGAATATCACGTAGCCACAAAGCCATGACTCCACCCGTCAATGCGAATGGAATCCCGGTGAACACCAACAGACCGTCCTTGAGATTGTTGAACATCATGAACAGTAGGGCGAATACCAGAAGCAGAGCCACCGGGACTACGATCTGTAGGCGTTTGGCCGCTGATTGGAGTTGCTCGAACTGCCCACCCCAGTTGATCCAATAACCGGCCGGTATCTGCACCTCTTGATCAATGGCGCTGCTGGCTTCCTGTACAAACGAGCCGATATCTCGTCCACGCACGTTGGCGCTGACGATCACCAGACGCTTTCCGTTCTCACGACTGACCTGGTTCGGCCCCAGCACCAGATCGAGAGTTGCCACTTCTGAAAGGGCAATGAAACCAATCTGATCGTCATTGCCGTTGAGCAGCGCCGGCACTGGAATCAGCAGTGTGGACAATTCCTCGAGATCCTTGCGCATGGCGTCGGATAAACGCACCACCATGTCAAAGCGGCGGTCTCCTTCATACATCGTGCCGGCTTGGCGGCCACCGACCGCCACCGCAATGGTGTCTTGTACATCGCCAACGTTCAGGCCGTAACGAGCAGCTTTGTCACGGTCGATGTTGATGGTCAGTACCGGCAACCCCGTCGTTTGCTCAACCTTGACCTCGGAGGCGCCATTGATCTTCTGCATGGACGCGGCAATTTTCGCGGCGGTGCTGTTCAGCACCGCCATGTCATCACCAAAGACCTTGACCGCCACATCACTGCGCACGCCTGAAATCAACTCGTTAAAACGTAGTTGAATAGGCTGGGAAAGCTCATAGTTGCTACCGGGCATAGCGGCCGCAGCTTTCTGGATCTCGGCAATCAACGTCTCCCGGGATTTATCCGGATCAGGCCATTGATCCTTCGGCTTGAGCATCACATAACTATCAGAGATGTTCGGTGGCATTGGATCGGAGGCAATCTCTGCGGTACCGGTACGAGCGAACATCCGCTCGACTTCAGGCACTTTTGCCAACACAAGCTTTTCCAGACGCTGCTGCATTTCTACCGATTGCGTCAGACTGGTACCCGGTACGCGCAATGCTTGCAGGGCAAAATCCCCTTCGCTGAGGCTCGGCACAAACTCACTGCCCATTCGACTGGCGACGACCCCGCATCCCGCAATGACGCCCAGTGCCATGGCGAATGCCAGCGATCGATGGCTCATGACCCAATCCAGTGCGGGTGCATACGCCCGTCGCGCCCCTCGCATGACCGCGTTCTCCTCTTCCTTCACCTTGCCAGTCACAAACATGGCAATCGCCGCAGGAACAAAGGTAACGGACAGCAGCATGGCGCCCAACAAGGCGATCACGACGGTAAACGCCATGGGATGGAACATTTTCCCTTCGACGCCGGTCAGGGCAAAAATCGGCAGATACACGACCATGATGATCAACTGACCGAAAATCAGCGGGCGGCGGGCTTCCTTGGCTGCGGCAAACACTTCATGCATGCGTTCGGAGCGTGTGAGGATACGGCCATGATGCTGTTGAGCATGAGCCAGACGCCGGATTGCGTTCTCGACAATCACCACCGCACCGTCAACGATGATGCCGAAGTCCAGCGCGCCAAGACTCATCAAGTTAGCGCTGACTTTGTTGGTGAACATGCCGGTGAATGTGAATAGCATAGCGAGCGGGATCACCATAGCAGTGATCAGCGCCGCGCGAATGTTGCCCAAGAACAGGAACAGAATCGCGATCACCAGGATCGCACCTTCAATCAAGTTCTTCTTGACCGTGGCAATCGCCTTGTCCACCAAATTGGTACGATCATAGACGGTGACCGCCGCCACCCCTTTAGGCAGCGAACGATTGATTTGCTCCAGCTTGAGAGCAACATCCTGAGACACGGTTCGGCTGTTCTCACCGATCAACATGAACACCGTACCGAGCACGACTTCACGACCGTTCTCGGTAGCCGCACCCGTGCGCATTTCACGGCCGATATCCACGGTCGCAACGTTCTTAATGCGAATAGGAGTGCCGTCGACGTTGGCCATCACGATATTGGCGATGTCGTCGGTGGTCGCTACTTGGCCGGGCGCACGAATCAGTAACTGTTCGCCGCTATGTTCGATGTAACCGGCACCGACGTTGGCGTTATTCCTCTCCAGCGCTGTCACGAGGTCAGTCAGCGTCAGCTTGTAAGCCGCCAGACGTTTTGGATCGGGCGCAATCTGGTACTCCTTGGCGAACCCGCCAATGGTGTTGATTTCGGCGACGCCGGGAACGTTGCGTAACTGAGGTTTGATAATCCAGTCCTGGATCACTCTCAGGTCCGTCGGCGTATAGGGACTACCGTCTTCCTTGACGGCACCTTCTTCGGCCTCGACCGTCCACAGGAAAATCTCACCCAGGCCGGTAGAGATCGGCCCCATGACGGCTTCCACGCCCTCGGGCAGTTGTTCCTTGGCCACCTGCAATCGCTCATTGACCAATTGCCTGGCGAAGAACAGGTCGGTGCCTTCCTTGAAGATCACCGTGACTTGCGACAGGCCCGAGCGTGAGAGCGAACGCGTCTGCTCAAGAGCGGGCAGGCCGGCCATGGCGGTTTCGATGGGGAAAGTGATGCGCTGCTCGGTCTCCAGCGGTGAGAAACCTGCGGCACCCGTGTTGATTTGCACCTGGACGTTGGTGATGTCGGGTACGGCATCGATCGGCAGCTTCTGGTAGCTGGCGATGCCGAGGCCAGCCATGAGTAGAACCGCGAGCAGCACGATGATGCGTTGCTCGATGGCAAATTGGATCAGGCGTTCGAACATGAGAACCTTCTCGTGGAAATGGCGGATCAGTGGGCGTGTTCAGCCGAGGCTTTACCCAGCTCTGATTTCAGAATGAAGCTGCCGGCAGCAGCGACTTGAACACCGGGCTCCAGGCCCTCTGTGATCTCGACCAGCCCCGCCGCACGGCTGCCTATTTCCACCGGCTGCGCCTTAAACCCGTCATCAGTTCGAACGAAAACAGTTGGCTTATCCTCGACCGTCTGGATTGCGGCTTCTGGCACTGCGACTTTCGCTTGCCGGGTATCGGTGTCAACCAGCACGGTCACGAACAGCCCGGGACGCCAAGCGCCTTGCGGATTGGCCAAGGTCACACGGACCGTGGCGGTACGGGTCTGCTCGCCCAACAAACTTCCGACGTAGGCCACGGTTCCCGTGACTTCGGCGTTCAACTCAGGGGCACTGACCGTGACTGCCTTGCCCACCAGCACCTTGTTCAAATCCTTGGGGGAAACGCCGAAAGTTACCCACACACGCGACAAATCCGAGAGGGTGAAGGCATTGGTGGTTTCGCTGACAACCTCACCGAGGCCCAAGTGTTTCTCGACCACGACGCCGTCGAACGGCGCACGCAGCTCATACCGGTTGCCACCGCTGGCCACCGAGCTGCCACTGAGTACACTGATTTTTTGACGGGCATTGCTGAGGGCGATTTCAGCTTCTTGCAGAGCCTGACGGGCTTGAAGGAAATCTTGTTCGGCAGAGATTTTGTCCTGCCATAACTGCCGCTCACGCTCGTAGGTGGTGCGCGCCAACTCCAGACGACGTTGCGCTGCGGCTTGCTCACTACGCTGATCAGAAATTTGTTGGCTGGCGATCACGGCCAGTAGCTGACCTTTTTTCACCGGTTGGCCAAGATTGACATGTACCGACTCGACGACACCCGGCACCCGGGGCACCACATGCGCAGTGCGGTCTTCATCGAAGCGGATTTCTCCAGGAAAGGGCAATGAGAGGCTGATGTTCTGTGCCTTTGCTTCGGCCAACTGGATGCCGGCCGAGCTGATCTGCTCATCGCTCAGTGTCAGGTGACCTTCTTCCGTTTCGCCTTCGGCATGTTTGCCTTCAGCTGACTCCTTGCCAGCACCTTCGTCGCCGTGATCGTCGTGGCCCTGTTCCTCTTGGGCCAGAGCTTCGGTGGACGGTGCCGACGTGTTACCCATCCAGAGCGAACCGATTCCTATGCCCACCGTCAAGGTCAGTGCGGCGACAAGGATTTGTTTTTTATCCATGGAGACTCCCCACGCAGCTCAGTCGGCATTCACGGATTACCGTGGCACTGCCATGCTGAGCAGCGGTAAAAAAAGCGTTATATGAAATTCAAGGGGTACGAGTGAGCTGGGTGACATCACCGAAAATTCGCTCAATGCGCACCCAGGCGTCTGTCGCCTCTGCAATGGCCTGGATGTATTGGGTGCGGGCGCTGATCAAGGTGCGCTGCGCATCGAGTACGTCCAGGAAGTTGAACTTGCCCATTTCGAACCCTCGGGTTGCGGTGTCGACGGCACTTTGCGCGGCAGGCAGGATGGTTTGATTGAACGACGTGACTTCAGTGTTCGCGGTCATCCACTGATCCAGAGCGGTCTGGATTTCTGTGCGCAGGCGTAACTCACTGGCATTGCGAAGGTCGCGGGCCTGATCAGTTCGGCGGGCGGCTGCCAGTACATTGCCCTCGTTACGGTTGAACAACGGAAGGGGCATCGACAGCCCCACGACATTCACCCGCTCGCGTTCCCGTTCATCGTATTGGCTGCCCACACTCACGGTGAGGTCCGGAATACGCTGAGCTTTCTCCAGGCCAAGGGAGGCTTCACGCTGATCGATTTTCAGCTTTGCCAACCGTAGTTCTGCGGTTTCACCGATGCGATTAAGCAGCAGTGAAGGTTCCGGAACCGTTGGCATCGACCGGCCTGAATCACCCACAGACGAGAATGCAGGCAACGGTGCCCCCATGACCTGAGCGAGTTGCTGATAGGCACGGGCCTCATCCCGCTCGGCTCGCCTCAATTCCAGGCGCACCTCAGACAGCTGGACCTCTGCTCGCGTACCTTCCACGGGAGATGACTTACCACTATCGATACGCCCCCGAGCAACACGCAATCCTCGCTCGGCGAGCTCAAGGGACTGACGTGCCAACAGCAACCTTTGCTGCGCCGTCGATGAGCTGTAAAACGCCTGGATGACATCGGCACGCAAAACATTACGTTTGCGCTCCAGTTCAATTCCAGCCGCATCCTGGGCTCGGGTGGCAACGTCGATCCTGGCCCCACGCTTGCCACCGAGTTCAATCGGCTGGTTGATCATAACCGTCGTAGTCCGCGAGTTTCGTCGAGTATCTTCAGCCTCCCAGGACAGCTCGGGGTTAGGAATCAAGCCCGCTTGTTGTCGATCTCCTTGAGCGATACCAATTTCCCACTGTGCTGCCGCCAAGTCGGGATTGTTCGTAAAAGCCGTTTCCAGCGCTTGATCTATGGTTAGCGTCCGCGAAGACGAAACTGCGGCAAAACAGGTGCCTGCCAGTGAGAACACACCACTTAAGCCTACTACCAATAAGGCCTTTTTTATGCTCAAGGGTGCAGTTAACTTTCTATGCCGACGCAATTTCATAATTCCTTTAACGCTAATATTCTCTATGCATAAATATAGAGTTTCCACTTATCAGCAAGGTGACTGAAAAATTACAAATACGTTATCTGACGATCCGTATGTGTTTTTATGCACTAGGATAGGGAAATCAATAATAAACGCATATGGCTGGCAATATGACGAAACAAATATCTGCTGAAAAGACTTGTTAAAAGTCTACAATTATGGCAGGCCATCAGCCCATGGATAAGCTTAGTTACATTTCATGTGACATCTCGTCGCGATAAGTTGCCTGGACGGCTAAAAAACGAGGCCTTGGCTTGACCCTATAGCAGCTACAGGCTTTAAGGTGATGATCCTTACCGAGCGGCTGGACATTGAGGCCACGAACAACTGAAGAGGTTCAAAGTCGGATCATTTCGGTCAGAAACCTAAAAAATACTAACTTTTCTGAATTAACTAATTATTTTCCCTATTAAAAATGGTGACATATCATGCGAATCCTTGTAATTGAGGACGAGCCTAAAACTGCCGAATACTTGCATCAAGGGCTGACTGAAAGTGGCTATGTTGTAGACCGTGCAGTAACTGGCGCAGATGGACTTCATCTGGCACGTCAACATGCCTATGACTTGGTACTACTTGACGTTAATCTTCCAGAACTTGATGGTTGGGGTGTCCTTGAACGTCTGCGCCAAAGCAGTAATGCCCGGGTCATGATGTTGACGGCCCGAGGGCGCCTGGCGGACAAGATCCGCGGACTGGATTTAGGCGCCGATGACTATCTGGTCAAACCGTTTGAGTTTCCTGAGCTATTGGCACGGGTACGAACCCTGATGCGGCGCAGCGATCACATTCCTGTCCCGCAGGTACTCAAGGTAGCCGATCTGGAGCTCGACCAAGCACGCCACCGTGCTTTTCGTGGTGATCAGCGCATAGATCTGACGACCAAGGAGTTTGCGCTTCTGCACCTGCTGATGCGTCAGACTGGCGAAGTACTTTCCCGCACCCAAATCATTTCATTGGTCTGGGACATGAACTTCGACTGCGACACTAACGTTGTCGAGGTCTCAATTCGTAGATTGAGAGCCAAAATCGACGACCCCTTCGATACCAAATTGATCCATACGCTACGCGGTGTTGGCTACGTACTGGAGGCGCGTAAATGAAGCCGGTCAGCCTGTCAATGCGACTAGGTTTGACGGTGAGTATTCTGGGGGCGTTGCAGGTAGTGTTTTTGGCTGTCCTGGCTTTTTTCGCGTTAACGCATGAGTTGGACAAGCTGGCGAAAAACAGCCTGGACAAGAAAATGCAGCAGGTTGAACACCACCTCTCACTATACGAGGACACGGCCCACGTAAACTCGAAACCGCACTCGTTGCTGGACCAAGTCATGGGGCATGACAATCTGAACCTGGCCATCTATGACCTGACAAACCTCAGGACGCCCTTACTGAAATTCGGGTCTGGCTTGTCGGATCTGCGGATTGAGTTGAAGGCGGCGAGTGCTACCGTCGACAAAATTTCATATTCCACCAATTCCGATGGTGAGGGTCGGAACTTTCTTACCGCGTCCAAGCTCATTCAGTTAAAGAACGGTGTCGGCGTTCCCGTATTGCTGTCGATGGATTCTGCAAACGATGAAACGCTGCTCAGTGCGTATCTTCGGTCGACGATTATTGCACTGCCGCTTTTACTGATACTTATCGGTATAAGTGCCTGGGCCGTGGTGCAGCGAGGACTTTCTCCACTGAGAGAGTTCCGGAAGGTCGCCGCCATGATCTCGGCTCAAGACCTCAGCCATCGCCTCTCTGTGGTCAAAATGCCTCAGGAGCTCAGTGAGCTGGCCCATAGCATCAATTTCATGCTGCACCGACTCGACAATGGTATTCAACAGCTGTCTCAGTTCTCCGATGACTTGGCCCACGAACTGCGATCCCCCATCTCCAATTTGATGGGCAAGGCCCAGGTGACACTGTCTAGGGAGCGATCGGCCGAAGAGTACAAAGCGGTGCTGGAGTCATTCACCGAAGAGTTGGGCCGTGTCACTCGAATTGTCTCGGATATGCTCTTCCTTGCTCAGGTCAGTCACCCCGCGGCGCTCGCCCCGTTCGAGACAATTACTTTAGAAGATGAAGCAGTGAAGGTCGTCGATCTGTTTTCACTGTCTGCGGAAGAGAAACGGATCAGCCTGAGCGTCACCGGAAACGGCAAGGCCATTGGCGACAGGTTGATGATTCAGCGAGCAATATCAAATCTGTTGTCCAACGCGATACGCCACTGCCCGGCAGGACAATCTATTTCAATTGTTATCGAAAGCCATGCCGAACAGGTCTCGCTACTGGTAGGCAACCCAGGCGCAGGGATCGAACCTCAGCATCTGGCGCACGTGTTCGACCGCTTTTATCGAGTCGACACCAGTCGCTCGCGTGCGGAAGGTGGTACCGGTCTTGGCTTGGCGATTGTTCGATCGATCATGAGCCTTCATCAGGGAACTGCGGAGGTTCAGAGCATGCCTGGCAGCATCACCGTTTTCAGGTTGAGTTTTCCAAACCTCGATGGACAGACCACCTGGCAGCAGGCAAAAAAGACTCAGGGGTAAATTTCTACATCATGCTTGCATAAACCGCAGTCAATATTCCCCTGTACTGCTGGAAATGCTCCGGTGGTTCAGGGGCATATTGTCCGCTGAGATTTCAGCACACTGCGACCCCTGCCCTGCCCTGACATGGGATGTTCGCGAGGTACCTTTCTAGTGTTGCATGCCTTCGTTTTCTTCGAGCCTGGCATGAAATTGCGAGTTCTCTAATTGAAGAGTCGTTTGGCTAATATGGAATGCCTCGCTCATCAGTCGTGTCACCTCAGCCAAAATATCCTGCTCGTTGCGGGAGGAACGTTGGACGACAAGGTGTGCACTCATGATATTTTTGCCGCTGGTCAAAGCCCAGATATGCAGATCATGGATATCTTCAACGCCTTCAACCGCCCTGATTCTCGCCTCAACTTCAGCGATATCGATACCCTCTGGAACCCCTTGCAACAGGATATTTATGCTTTCTTTGAGCAGAACCCAAGTTCTGGGGAGAACCCACAGCCCAATAGCCGCGGCAACGATCGAGTCAACCCAAGTCCATCCGGTAAAACGAATGATCAATGCCGCCCCTATTACACCTATGGAGCCCAACATGTCGCTCCAAACCTCCAGGTACGCGCCTTTGACGTTGAGGCTTTCGGCACTGGCAGACATGAGCAAGCGCATTGAAGCAAGGTTCACAAGTAGCCCTATCACAGCGACGATCAGCATGCCTGTCGATTGGATTTCTGTCGGAGTTTTAAACCGTTGATAGGCCTCGTACAGAATGTAGACCGCCACCATGAACAACAAAATCGCGTTGAAAGCAGCCGCAAGGATTTCAAATCGTGCATAGCCAAACGTCCGTTTTTTATCCACAGCGCGTTTGGCGATCTGAATAGCAACCAATGAAATAGCCAGGGCAGTGGAATCGGTCAGCATGTGAGCGGCGTCGGATAACAACGCCAAGCTGCCGGTAATGAAAGCCCCAATGACCTCTGCGATCATAAAGCTTGTCGTTAACGCCAGAGCGATCCACAATTTTTTCTCGTGTCCTGCACGTGCTTGACCGTGACTATGACCAGCGCTCATAAGTCTCTCCATGTGTGTGAGCGGATGCGAAACAACTCAGAAGTCGCCCGGGGGGGGAGCACTCTTCGCTAAGAAGAGATTCCAGTTCTTGAGAAAGAGGCATCACCTGAAAAGCACTGACTCGGGCTCGACCAGTATTTCCTGAAGGCACCCATACTTGAGAAAATAGCAGTGCTGCGAGGAAACGTGGTATTTGTCCCAAAACCTCCCGAGGATCTTGTGCCCTGATGCCCAAGTACAACATCAAGACATGGGACTTTGCATGTAGCAAGGTGCGGCGTTGCGTAAGGATGTGGGTGCGCTCGAGCCAATGATAAGCGCGCCCGTAATCTCGGGACCGAATCGCTACACGAGCTTCGTCGAAGCCCTCAAGAATTGCACTATGCAACATCTCTTTCATGCTCAGCCCCCGGACTATTTTTTCAGCAAGCGCAGCCCATTCAGCACTACCAACAGGCTGACACCAACGTCTGCAAACACTGCCATCCACATGGTGGCCAAGCCCATCAAGGTGAACACCAGAAACACTGCCTTGATTCCGAGCGCGAACCCAATGTTTTGTTTAAGAACCGATGCGGTCTGTCGTGACAGACGAACAAAGGCCGGGATCTTTCGCAGGTCATCATCCATCAGCGCGACGTCTGCCGCTTCAATGGCTGTTCCTGTACCCGCAGCGGCCATTGCGAAACCGATCTGCGATTTGGCCAAGGCCGGTGCATCGTTGATACCGTCACCGACCATGCCGACCACGTGGTTACGGTTCTGCAACTCACCAATGGCAGCCAGCTTGTCGGCGGGCAGCAAGTTTCCTCGCGGCTCATCAATTCCGACCCGTTGAGCAATGGCCTGCGCCGTGTGGGCGTTGTCCCCCGTGAGCATCATGGTTTTGATGCCCAGCTCGTGCAGTTCTTTGATCGCGGTCTGGCTGGAATCCCTCACTGTATCGGCCACGGCAAACAGCGCAAAGACCTGAGTGGCGCTGGTCAACACCACCACGGTTTTGCCCTGACGCTCCAGCTGATTCAGTGAAGCCTCCAGCAGCGGCGTAGCGAGCCCCAGTTCATTGATCAGTCGATGGTTTCCAAGGTGATAGAGCTGCCCTTCAATCATGCCCTTCACCCCACGGCCGGGAAGTGCCTCAAAATTATCTACTTGCTTGAGCGTTGATGCGTGCAGGGCCTCGTGCTTGGCTATTGCCTGCGAAACCGGATGATCCGAGCGCGCACCGAGACTGGCGGCAATGATTTGTGGCGCGACGTATGAAGTCTCGGAGAGCGGGAGGTAATTGGTTTGCACTGGTTTGCCGTGGGTGATCGTCCCGGTTTTATCGAGCGCGACGAAGCTCAGCTTCGCGCCAATTTCCAGGTAGACGCCACCCTTGACCAAAATCCCCTTGCGAGCCGCTGCCGCCAGACCGCTGACGATCGACACCAGCGTGGAAATGACCAGCGCACAAGGGCAGGCAACCACCAGAAGTACCAGGGCGCGATAGATCCAGTCAGTCCACACTCGTCTGGAACTGAAGGGAGTGGGGTACGGGCCCGACGGGTGCTAGGTGCGGGAAACCATTCATCGTTGAACGCCGCAAAAAGCTTCAACCTGGTACAAACTCATTTAACGCCATATGCCGCAACGGTCAGGAACGATGCCCGCAAACCGAGCGAGTTCTCGCACTGGATTCCATGACTTGAAGGAATGCTAGGAGAGCATTTTCACCTTCCAGTTCTGCCGAAAGGAAATGCCGCTATGAACACTGTAAATTCAAAAAAAACGCAAAACTCCCCATGGCCTGAATCCATTAACCTCAGCAATCAGCTCTTCGTTGAAGCCGATCAGCTCAGCGAAGCGGCCTATGCGCTCTTGAGTAACCAACCAGTTTCGACTCAAACCCTTCATGAGTTCTCGGAGCTCAAAAGGCGTGCGGACAACAAGTACATCGAAGCCCGCCAGAACTGGCTTGACACCAAAGACAAGACCAACCGATAAACGTGTTCAGTTGGCAAAGCCGGTGAAGGAGCCTCGCTGCAGGTCACGCTCTTGAAATCGGTTTTTTTGTGTACTCCGAGGCTGTCCGATAAGCACCGCCGAGAGCAGGATCAGGCGCATAAACAAGAACGGGTCAATACAAAGGGTGCAGCAATGAATGATTCGAGGATTTCCGATCAAGCCACGGCATGTCTGAACCTGGCACTTGAACGTAACAACCAGCTGTTCAGCGAAGCACATAGCTTGAGCTGCACCGCCCTTGACCTTCTCGACCGGCCCTACATGGATGCGGAAGTTTTCATGCAGTACCAAGAGTGTAGACGGCATGCCGATCTTAAATATCATGACGCCATCGAGCACTTGCGATCGCTCATGACCGAGTATGACTATCCTCCCTCCTCGACAGAGATCCGCTAACCACGCAGCAACCGTTAAATTCGTCTGAGTGGAAACGGAAAAATTCAGTACCAGGCCTCTGAGTCGAGCAGTTCGCCAAAGACCTTCACAACCCTGGTGCTCAACCTTCATCTACGCTCTGATAATTTATCGGAGTAGAGAGCGACGATGGCTCAATTTGAGACTACCGGCACCCCTTGGATCGAGGCAGCATCCGCTGACGCCAAGACTGACCGTGACGGTGCCTTCAGCGCTTTCGTCGTGTTCGACTCCAGCTTGCTGAACCGCACGCCGAATTTTCTCTGCAACCAGAAACGCCCTAAACATAGCCCGTGCCAGGCAACACTACGCCCTGCCATAACGCGCAGCGAGGTCACCAGGTCGTTTGCCAAGAGTGCGCTCACTCAAGCGTGTCAGGGGCTGGGTGATAATCCTTTCGCTCAGCAGTTTGAACGGAGCAATCCGCCGAAATTGGGCGGCATGGATCGCTGACAGTCCAGCCTCACAGGCATAGCTCACGGCTCGTCGGAATAGTTCGTTTGCGCTTGCATGTGGGAGATCGCCTGCTTAACTCTGAACCTCAGGTCGATTAGTGACTACACGGTCACCACGAGCATCAGAGAGTCCTCGCGCTTCTGTGCTGCCTGGTTGAATCGGGGGGAATCCTCTGCTTTGGCGCAGGAGTATCACTCGATAGATCTCGGTAACTATTTGAAACCAAACAAGTTATTTATTTGTCTGGTGCTCAACTGTTGGGGCCGGGCGTTCTGCAATCTACTGTATGGCCCTGCGACCAGCCACTCACGCTGTTCTCTGAGCCAGACTTGTGCCAGAAGGATAACGACATGAAGCCAGAAACTGCCATCGTCGAGATTTTCAACAAGTACAAGGTTTATACCGAACGCTATCTCAACAACGCCGCTGACAAGACCATCATTCTGGTCAATGGCTCGCTGGCAACCACCGCATCCTTCGCCCAAACGGTGCGTTACCTGCAGCCGCGGTTCAATGTGGTTCTCTACGATCAACCCTACGCCGGCCAGTCGCGACCGCACAACCGCTACGGTCCGCCGATCTGCAAGGAGGACGAGGCAGAGATACTGCTGGAGTTGGTCGAACACTTCCGCGCCGACCATGTGCTGTCCTTCTCCTGGGGCGGGGCGGCCACCCTGCTGGCACTCGCTCAGCGGCCGCGACGGATCGAGAAGGCAGTGATCAGTTCATTCGCAGCGCGGATCAATAAGCCGATGCGCGACTACCTGGAGAGCGGCCTGAGCCTTCTCCAGGCCTGCGACCGCTTCAACGTTGGCCGCTTGGTCAACAACACCATCGGCAAGCACCTGCCGTCGCTGTTCAAACGCTTCAACTACCGCCATATCAGCAGCCTGGCCGAGCACGAATACCGGCAGATGCATTTCCACATCAATGAGGTGCTGACCCAAGACACCCAGTGCTACGTCGACTGCGCCGATGCCATCGAGGTTCCGCTACTGTTCGTCAACGGCGAATGGGACGAGTACACCTCGGCGCAAGACGCCCGCCTTTTTGCCGGCCATGTCCGTCAGTGCCAGTTCAGCACAATCAAGAACACCGGACACTTCCTCGATATGGAACACAAGGCGGCCTGGCACGACACCCAGCACGCCTTACTCGGCTTTCTGCTGCCGGCCTCCAGCCTGGTCATGCCGAAGAGCACGCCGCCGCTGGGCAGCCGGCACCGCTACGCAGCCAGTGACCGTATCTTTAGTCACCGTGCGGCGCATAGCCACTTGCCCCGCTAGAGGGACGTGGCTCTGGTTGATGCTTCGCGCGGCAGTTTGGCGTGCCTTGGTACAAGTCTTTTCTGTTTGGCTCTATGACGATATGACGATATGACGATATGACGATGGAGTTTGGTTCATGCGAAAGAAACCAGCGGCGGGCGCCTTGCCCGTACCCGCGTCCTTTGTGAAGGTAGAACGAAGCGCAATACTCGGCCTGCGTGGCCGTAATCTGTTGCCCACGCTGCGTACCCTGGCGCTGCAGGGCATCAAGCAGCCGATCCACAGCGCCCGCCATGCTCTGGCCCTCGGCGGCCAACTGGGCCGCGTGCTGCTCGGCGATACGTCGCAGCAACCCCCCGTCCAGGATGCGCGCTTCCAGGACCCCTCCTGGCGCCTCAACCCCTTCTACCGCCGCAGCCTGCAGGCCTATCTGGCCTGGCAGAAGCAACTGAACGCCTGGGTCGACGAGAGCAACCTGGCGGCCGACGACCAAGCCCGCGCGCGCTTCATCTTGGCCCAGCTCGGCGATGCGCTCTCGCCGTCCAACAGCCCGCTCAACCCCCTGGCGGTCAAGGAGCTGTTCAACACCGGCGGCGCCAGCCTGCTCAAGGGGATTGGTCATCTGCTCGACGACCTGCGGCACAATGGCGGCATGCCCAGCCAGGTCAGCAAGCAGGCCTTCGAAGTCGGTCGGAATATCGCCACCACCCCCGGCGCCGTGGTGTTCCGCAACGAGCTGCTGGAGCTGATCCAGTACCAGCCGATGAACGAAAAACAGTATGCCCGCCCGCTGCTGATCGTGCCGCCGCAGATCAACAAGTACTACATCTTCGACCTCAGCGCGGAGAAGAGCTTCGTCCAGTACGCGCTGAAGAACGGCTTACAGGTGTTCATCGTCAGCTGGCGCAACCCGAACGCTAGTCATCGCGAGTGGGGTCTATCGAGTTATGTACAGGCCATCGAAGAAGCCCTCGATGTGACCCGCGCCATCAGCGGTAGCAAAGAGGCCCACCTGATGGGCGCCTGCGCCGGCGGCCTGAGCATCGCCGCCCTGCAAGGCTACCTGCAAGCCAAGCGACAGCTGCGCAAAGTCGCCAGCGCAACCTATCTGGTCAGCCTGCTGGACAGTCAGATCGACAGCTCAGCCATGTTGTTTGTCAATGAGCAAACCCTGGAAGCCGCCAGGTGCCGCTCCTATCAGCAAGGCGTGCTGGATGGCCGCGACTTGGCCAAGGTCTTCGCCTGGATGCGCCCGAATGACCTGATCTGGAACTATTGGATCAATAACTACCTGCTCGGCAAGCAACCCCCGGCCTTCGACATCCTCTACTGGAACAACGACAACACTCGCCTACCGGCCGCCCTGCATGGCGATCTGCTGGACTTTTTCAAATACAACCCGCTCATGCACCCTGGCGGCTTGGAGGTGTGCGGCATGCCGATCGACCTGCAGAAAGTCACGGTCGACAGCTTCAGCATCGCCGGGATCAACGACCACATCACGCCCTGGGACGCGGTCTATCGCTCGACCCTGCTGCTCGGTGGCGAACGGCGCTTCGTGCTATCCAACAGCGGGCATATCCAGAGCATCCTCAACCCGCCAGGTAATCCCAAGGCTAGCTACCTGGAGAACGACAAGCTACCGTCCGACCCGCGTGCCTGGTATTTCGACACGCAGAAGCACGATGGCAGCTGGTGGCCAGAGTGGTTGGGCTGGATTCAGGCGCGTTCTGGTGAGCAACGCGAAACTCAGCTGGCGCTGGGCAACCAGAACCACCCGCCGATGGAGGCCGCACCTGGCACCTACGTGCATGTGCGTTAAACCCGGACTTGAACATTGAGAAGACTGGCCGGGGATTTCCCGGCCAGTTACCGTTGTCTTCCGGTGGATAGGGGATTTACACCAGTAGTGTCCTGGATGAGCGAAGGATGCTTTTCCCCGGTAGCCCAAGGCTCCGTGGGAAACCACGCAGTTCGAGTGCAACGAGTGCGGTGCCTTCAAAGGCATCGTCCGCCACCTTTGAGCTGCAGTTCTGCAGAGCTTTTTTCGTGTCTTGTGGCCACTGCTCAATCAGCGGACAAGCCGCAGCAAGCTTGATGAGAAATAGTAGTCATCACTACTATGGCTGGCAGCAACGATCTTGGGCCTCTTCAACTGGCCCTCCCACATAGTCACCTACCGGTCCTCAACAGTCACGTATCGAGGTTCTGCGCTAGAAAGCCCACTAGCTCGAGCGGGTTTCGGCTATTAATCACCGTGTACATGAGATCACGTTTGCCGCGCGGCAACTTCTTTACACAGATCTTCGCAGAGGCCCTGACAGCCTCATCCGTCCCATGAATGCGCGCCGCCAAGAACAACACGAGAGTAGCGTCAGTGAGTGTCATAGTAGTACCCATGAGTTTTTCCAGAGTATACCGACTGATTCGAAGCCTGCTCTCACCCGCCCCTGCATAGTTAATCGACGCGCAGCAGTAGAGCGGTTTCGCCGTGCACACCAAAGGACATGAATCAGCGAGAATAAGATTGGAATGAACCTTCAACGACAAAACGCTCACCAGTTTCCTGTTTCCCCGCAGACACTCAGTTGTGCTTGAAAGCCAGCCATGCGCCTGCTACGCGGCCAATCAGACCATGACGATGAGCACCGCAGCTACCTTGTTTAAGCGAGCAACCGGAGGTGAGAGTGTATTGACCAGAAATAATGCGTACCACCCGCCAAGCACTCAATCTGACGGCACAGGGAGGAGTGACATTTCATGAAGCCACCCTGCGAATTCGGGATCAGAACCGTCATCTTGGGCGGCCTGTCTCTCGCCGAGCTGTCGGCAGTACATTAGATCAGATGGACGCAAACCACTTGTACGTGGCACTCACCCGCGGGGCCAGACAGCTGATTGTCTGCTCTCAAACGCCAGTGCTGAATCCAGCCTAGCGAGCTATGAGCTTACCTAAAGCATCCCTCGACAAGCGCGTAGCAATACGCGCATCAGCGTAGGCTTAGTAAAAATTCCAGATTTGCACCCAACCGGCGACCGCCTCTCATCAAGACATAGACAGTGTTTTGAGTTTCGAATAGGCATCCGTGAGTGAACGAAACTCCGTAGGAGCTTTTAACCCAGTCTCCTGGAAGAAAATGCCCACGACTGTCTTCAATGACACAAAGCGCATAAACGATGCTGGCCGCGTGGCCCAGCGTCGCAAGCATTTTGGCCTGCTCGTCGGAAACGGACACATCGATCACGGTCCAGTCAGCTACCAGGCAATACGCTCTGCCCGGAAAATTCGCCTTAACAAACGCCACCGCCTCGGCATCACTCAAAACACTGCCGATCAAGCTGTTTCCTTTGCCCGCCAACAAATCAATCAAGCCTGACATTTCCATACACCGGGTCTGTCTCAGAGGAAACACACCTTCACTCTTACAGTTAATCCGCGTCGAGAATGGCCTATTAGCCCCTAGTATCGATCTCTATCAGCCGTGTTTTGACGCAATGCCGATAGAGTTCGATCCCCGATTGATTGTAAGGGTCGTCCCCTGCCCTACCAGAAAACCAGACCGCTGGATGATGTTGCGCAGGCAATCAGGGGTCGTGCAGTGACGGCACAGGCAGTGGCGGACACAATCACTTCATAGCCTGCTTCCTTCCGCGGGTATGGACTCGACAACAAGGCGTCGGCGGCGCATCAAGCGGTAAGCTGCCGGGATGACAAACAGGGACAGTAAGGGCGCGGTGACCATGCCACCGACCATGGGCGCAGCGATGCGGCTCATCACTTCGCTACCAGAACCGCTGCCCAATAGGATCGGTAACAGGCCAGCAATGATGACCGCCACCGTCATGGCCTTGGGTCGAACCCGCTGCACGGCTCCTTCGCTAATTGCTGCGATTAGCCCACGTTCGGTACTGTCGCCGGCCTCTACACGTTCGGCCCAGGCGTTTTTCAAGTAGAGCAGCATGATCACGCCGAATTCGGCAGACACACCCGCCAGAGCGATAAAACCGACGCCAGTAGCCACCGACAGGTTAAATCCCAGCAGGTAGAGGAACCACGCCCCACCTGTAAGGGCGAATGGCAAGGTGGCCATGATCAGCAACGCCTCGTCGAATCGGGAAAACGTCAGGTACAGCAGCACGAAAATGATTAACAGCGTGGCTGGCACCACTAGCTTGAGCCGTGCGTTGGCTCGTTCAAGAAACTCAAACTGCCCTGAGTAACTCAGGCTCATGCCTGGCTGCAGCTTGACCTGCTCACCCACAACCCGACGTAGATCAGCAACCACTGAGGCAATGTCCCGGCCACGCACGTCGATGTACACCCAGCCGGAAGGTCGGGCATTTTCACTCTTGAGCATCGGCGGGCCTTCACTGACCTTGATCTTCGCCACCGTGCCCAAGGTGATCTGGCTCCCCAGCGGGGTGTACATCGGCAGTTGCTCCAGGGCGCCAAGCGAATCACGCCACTCTCGGGGATAACGCACATTGATCGGGAAGCGGGCGAGCCCTTCAATGGTCTCGCCAACGTTTTCACCACCAATAGCACCGGCGACGATCGACTGCACATCAGCGATATTCAACCCGTAGCGGGCAGCGGCTTTGCGATCGATATCCACATCGATGTAACGGCCTCCGGTCAATCGTTCAGCCAAGGCCGAACTGACCCCCGGCACGTCCTTGGCCGCGCGCTGAACCGCCTGAGTCGCTGCATCGATCTCCGTCAAGTTGGTGCCGGCAATTTTCACTCCGATCGGACTCTTGATCCCGGTGGCGAGCATGTCGATGCGGTTGCGGATCGGTGGTATCCAAATATTAGTCAGCCCAGGGACGCGCACCACTCGATCCAGCTCTTCCACCAATTTCTCCTGGGTCATACCAGGACGCCACTGCTCGCGTGGTTTGAACTGGATAGTGGTCTCGAACATCTCCAGCGGCGCGGGGTCGGTCGCGGTTTCGGCACGACCCGCTTTACCAAAAACGTGTTCGACTTCGGGTACCGTCTTGATCAAGCGGTCGGTCTGTTGCAGCAGCTGCGCCGCTTTCTGCGCGGACAATCCCGGCAGAGCCGAAGGCATATAGAGCAAATCGCCCTCGTCCAGCGCAGGGAGGAATTCGCCACCCAAACGGGAGATCGGCCACAACGCGCTGAGGAAGACCAATAACGCGATCAACAGGGTGACTTTTGGCCGATGTAACACCGCATCCAGGGCCGGTTGATAGATCCTGATCAACCAGCGGTTTAGAGGATTCCGTTCCTCTTTGGGGATCCGTCCACGAATCCAGTAGCCCATCAGCACCGGCACCAGGGTTACCGATAGTCCTGCCGCCGCAGCCATGGCATAGGTCTTGGTGAAGGCCAATGGACCAAATAGACGACCCTCTTGGGCCTCCAGGGTGAACACTGGAATGAACGACAGGGTGATGATCAGCAGGCAGAAGAACAGCGCCGGTCCCACCTCCGCCGCCGCTTCGGTTATCACATGCCAGTGACGTTCGCCCTTCAACTCTTCCCCTGGATGGGCCACATGCCAGGCCTCAATCTTCTTGTGGGCGTTCTCGATCATTACCACCGCGGCATCGACCATGGCGCCGATGGCGATGGCGATCCCGCCCAAGGACATGATGTTGGCGTTGATCCCTTGGTAACGCATAACGATGAAGGCAATCAGCACCCCTACCGGTAAGGAGATGATTGCCACCAGGGATGAACGCAAATGCCAGAGGAATACTGCACAGACCAACGCGACGACGATGAACTCCTCGAGTAGCTTGTAGCTGAGGTTTTCGACGGCGCGATCGATCAGTTTGCTGCGGTCATAGGTGGTGACGATTTCCACCCCAGCCGGCAAACTGCTTTTCAGGTCGTCCAGTTTGGCCTTGACCGCCGCAATGGTCTCACGAGCGTTCTTGCCGCTACGCAGAATAACCACGCCGCCGACAGTCTCACCCTCGCCGTCGAGCTCGGTGATACCACGACGCATCTCCGGGCCCAACTGGATCGTTGCCACGTCGCCGAGGGTCACCGGCACCCCACCGGCACCGAGCTTGAGCGGAATCGAACGAAAGTCATTCAGTGTCTTCAGATAACCGGAAGCGCGCACCATAAACTCGGTCTCCGCCATCTCCAGCAACGCACCACCGGTTTCCTGATTGGCCTTGCCGATAGCCTCGGTCACCGCTGCTTGAGTGATGCCCAGGTTGGCCAGTTTCAGTGGATCGAGCTGCACCTGGTACTGCTTGACCATGCCGCCCACGGTGGCCACTTCCGCAACGTTCGGCAGGGTCTTGAGTTCGAACTTGAGGAACCAGTCCTGCAAGGCGCGCAGTTGCGCCAGGTCGTGTCCCCCTGTGCGATCCACCAGTGCGTACTGATAGATCCAGCCCACGCCTGTGGCGTCTGGCCCCAACGACGGTTTGGCGGAAGCCGGCAGACGACTTTGGACCTGACTCAAGTATTCCAGCACCCGCGAGCGGGCCCAGTACAAGTCCGTACCGTCTTCGAACAATACGTACACGAAGCTGTCGCCAAAAAAAGAATAGCCGCGTACGGTCTTGGCCCCCGGCACCGAGAGCATGGTGGTAGCCAACGGATAGGTCACCTGGTTCTCAACGATTTGCGGCGCTTGTCCCGGATAAGGGGTGCGGATAATCACCTGAACATCGGAAAGGTCTGGCAATGCGTCGATGGGAGTGCTCTGAACCGACCAAACGCCCCAGACCGTGACGAAGATCGTGGCCAGCAGTACCAGAAAACGGTTGGCGACTGACCAGCGGATAAGGGCGGCGATCATGGCTGGCCCCCTAGTTTTTCCAGGCGTTCAACGCGCAATCCATCATCGGTTTGGCTCACCGCAACCCGAACCTTGTCGCCCGCCTTGAGTCCTTGCTTGAGAGCAGGGTCAGCCAATGGGAAGGTCATAGTCATACCAGGCATGCCCAGCGTCTTGAACGGACCAAGGGCGATTGTTACGTCTTGGTTGTTGATCTCGACGATCTGCCCATCCGCCTCATGAAAGCTGGAGGCTGCTGCGCTGGGTGGTGACATTTCCAGCGCGCTCGCAACAATGCCCTTGAGACTGGCCTCAGAGTCGAGCAGGAACTGTCCAGAGCTGACTACCTGCTGACCTTCTTCCAACCCCTTCAACACCACCGTCTTGCCTTCGTTTTCCTGCCCGAGTTGCACCTCTACGGGTCGGTAGCGACCAGCGTCTTCGGCGAGCATCACCAGGACCCGTCGGCCGGTGCGAATGATTGCCTCGCTCGGCACCCACAGAACGCTTTGTTCGGTCGAACGATTCAGGTGCACCTGGGCTGTCATACCCGGCCTGAGTCGCCCATCAGGGTTGGGGAGTTCGACCCGAACACGCACAGTTCGGCTGTCGGGATTGGTTTCGGGCAGAATCGAGCTGACCGTGCCCTTGAGCACTGTTCCTGGAAAGGCTGGCAGACGTGCTTCGACCGCTTGCCCCATGTTGATCGATCCAGTCTCCGACTCTGGAACGGCCACTGCCAGCCAGACGCTGCTCAAGCCATTGACTCGAGCCAGAGTCTCGCCGGCCGCAACGGTCATACCCGAACGTACATTCAACTCTTGCAGCACACCGCTTATGGGGCTGGTGAGCGTCAGGACCGGCTGGGTCTTGCCGCTTCGCTCCACTTGAGCAATCAGCGTCGCTGGCATCCCGGTCAAGCGCAAGCGTTGGCGTGCTGCCGCCAGCAAGTCCGCATCGCCACTGCGTTTGAGTGCGAGAAACTCTTCCTGAGCAGCGGCCCACTCCGGGACCAGGATATCGGCCAAAGCCGCATGGGCTTTGAGCACATCGCCTGGAGCACGGGCATACACCCGCTCCACAAAGCCAGCAGTACGCGATTGAATCACCGCGACATCCCGCTCGTTGAATGCCAGCACACCGACCACGTCCAGGCTGGAAGCAAGCACGCCGCGAGTGACGGTGGCCAGTCGCAAGCCGAGATTCTGGGTCAGGCTTGGGTCGATACTGATGGCCGCACTGTCCGCCGCAGCATCAGCGTATCGGGGCACCAACTCCATATCCATGAAGGGCGATTTGCCTGGTTTATCGAACTTCTGCTGCGGGGACATCGGGTCGTACCAATACAGTACTTTGCGTTCGTCTTGCGTTTTAGGGGCCTGTTCGGCGGTGGTCTCAGGCATTGCACTCATGCGCTGCTGAGCGAGCCAGTAACCGCCGGCAGCGCCCAGGGCAATCGAGAGGCCTGCCAGCACAGCCCCTTTCCAGATTCGAGCGCTCATTGATTGGTGTCCCCATAAGCAAAATACAAGCGAGCACTGGTGAGGGCTCGCTGTTCTTCGAAGTCGATCTGTTTGAGGCGGGTCTCGATGAGTTCACGTCGGGCAGCGATGACAGCGGCTAAGTCGCTTTTACCGGCGCGGTAGCTGGCCATGGTCAGCCCAACCTTTTCCTTGGCTAGGGGTAACAGGCTGTCCTGGCTGCGGCGCACAGCACGGTTCAGACGCTCGTATTCGGCCAAATCGTCCTCCAGTTGCTGGGTATGTTCACGTGAAAGCGCTTCGCGCTCGGCCTCCAACTGATTCAGTTCGGCGTGTTTGGCGGCGATCTTCGGGTTTTGTCGGGAGTCGGGGAACAGTGGCAGGTCGAACGTGAACTGCACGCTGACCATGTCGCCGAACTGACGGTCGCGGCGCTGGTAATCAAGTTCCCAACTCCAGTCGGACTGCTTTTCCGACTCTGCTTCACGGACCTTGGCCTGCGCTTCGCGAGTCATTGGGACGAACGCCGCCAGTGCGGGGTGATGCTGCAGCTTATGCGGATAACCCGAGGCGTCGATGGGCCACTCGGGCAACCTACCGACGGGCTGGTCATTTGCGGCCGGACCTATCCAACGTCGGAGAGCCGCTCTGGCCTGTGCCCGCAGGCGGATCAGGTCGTCTTGTTGCTCCGCCAACTGAGCCGCCTCCTGTTTCGGCGTTACTGCATCGGCAGGCTGAGCACGACCACCGGCGATCTGCGCCCGGACGGTATCAGCCAACAGACGGTTCTCACGGTAAAAATCCTGAAACAGCGCCTCTTTACGCTCGACGGAGTAGCTGCTGATCCAGGCCAATGCTGTGGCCTGACGAACGTTCAGCCGCTCGACACGGCCTTCGGCCGCGGCTCGATCTACGGCCGCCTCGGCAACTTCGATGCGCGCCCGACGCTTGTCACGGTTGGGCACCTCCTGCATGACGCCGACCATCTGCATGGTCATGAAGTCCTGCTCGAGGCGCCAGCGGTCAGGGCCGCCGATGGGGTAGTTTTGTACGCCCAGCAGGAGCTTCGGGTCGGGTAGTTCGCCGGCTGGAATGGCGGCGCTGCTGGCGGCTTGCAGTTTGGCCGCTTGGGCGGTCAGCGATGGTGCATTGTTTTCAGCCAAGCGTAAGGCTTCGTCGAGTGTCAGGGGCGCAGCAAGGCTTGGCAATGCCAGCACGCTTGCCGCCAGGGCCGCCACGAGGGGCCAACCGGTGCAGTAGCACTTGGAATTCATGTTCACGATTCCTGTGATGATCCACTGCGCGCCTCTTCAAACATGCGCGCAGATATGCCATCTCGCGTCAGAGCGGGATGAGACTCAGTGTGGTGCGGTATCAAGCGCGAGGCGGTCGCCACACCCCGGACGGGGCCTGAGTAGGCAGGAAGTCGCTGAAGATTGTCAGCATCTGCGGACTGGACAAACGGGTGGCAGGTTTCCCAAACGACACTTGTAGCAGACTGGCGCTCCTGCATTCCTGGCCAGGTTTGCAGGGTTTGCCGTGATCGGCGGAGCTGCTCAGGTCAAGGCAGCAGTCCTGGTTCATATCATCCATCATGGTCATGCCCGTCGTTTGCATCGGGCAAGGTTCTGTCGGTGACTGAATGCCCGCCATCCCGCTCAGGGGAAGCGCCAGACTGATCAGGAAAATGAGGCAACACCGCAGATAGCGTTTCATGCGAGGGAGTCTAGTCGCTGGTGACGGGCTATACCATTACGAATCTGTCAGGAAGAGCCTGCCAGACAGCATTTGCAGATCAACATGAATTCCCTCTCTTAGAAACAAGGACTCGCTAAACAACGACGCCCAATTCCCTGAGCATGGAAGTAGTTACAGCTCACAGCATGCCGCTCGAATCATGTTAGATCGGTTTTGCCTTTAGTGTGGCCTCGGTAGCTGCCGTAGCTACAAAGTGAGGGAGCCCACTAGCCTTTGTTTACCCGGCCATGCTCAAAGGGTTCGATGAGCTGTCCAAGGTAGTTTTGGGGGTAATCCTTTTCATGCAATCCGACTTCGGCTTGGCCCAGATCCCCCACACTGTCGTAGAACGTGCCAAACAGTCGGTCCCACACCATCAGAAACTCACCATAGTTGACCTGGGCGTCTTCAAAGTCACGCTTGTGATGCCAGCGATGAATTTCGGCAACCCCAATGATGTGGCGCAACCATCCCAGCCGGTAGTCCAGGTTCGAATGCTGGAAGGCCAAGTGCACTGTTAGAATTCCAAACCAGATGGCCACAACTGCGGAGGGTGCGCCTGATGCGAACAGGATCACCAGCCCCGGACTCGCCATAAGCACCGCGTGCAACGGATGTCGTCGCTCCCCGTTCATCCAATACAACCGCTCGGCGCTGTGATGAGGCATGTGAAAACGCCACAGCCAATGCACTCGGTGACTGATCCGGTGCATGGCATACAGGCTCAGATCGAGCACAGCGATGACCAGTAGCAACTGTAACCACAGCGGGCTCTCGATCGGAAAGAGACGAACCGAAGCTGGCACCGCATCTCCAAGCTTGACCAGGATTCCAGCTGTGAATTGAATGACGGAAAGGTTCACCAGCATGTGCAGCAGGTCTGTCGCGGTGTCTTGATGATCCTCAAGCCAGGCTTCGCGGAAAGGTTGGATGCGCTCCAAACCAGCAATGATCAAAAGTCCCACTGCAGCGACAAGGGGAATCGTGGGCCAATACGGTACGCCGGTATACAGCGCCCAGATCATGAAGGCAGCAGAGCCGCCAAACACGAGTGGATAGCTCACCCACCGTAAGGCGAATCGGAGAAAGGAAGGCATTGCTCAGCTCCTGGATATGGAACCATCACAATATGTGAAGAGGTGAGCTTTCGACTTGAACGAAAGAGCTAAACCTCCTGGAGATGAACTTCAGCCAAGGCGGATGACGGATCGATACCCAGTAGCGCCCGGAATGTCCGGGAGAAATGAGCAGAGTCTGAAAAGCCCGCCTCATGAGCCGCGTCGGTCAGCCGTGCACCTTTGGCCAAATGCTGCAGGGCTTGCGTGAGACGTAACCATCTCGCGTAACTGCGAAGCGGCAGCCCCGTCTGCTCCACGAACCAATGAGAAAACCGTGTGGGGGATAGATGCACCACCGCGGCCAATTCTCTGCGTCCCATTTGGCCTCTGCGCAGCCCCTCAATTACCTTGATCAAGCGAGGATCTGGGGGCGGGAGATCGGGGAGTCGCAGCGCCTGGCGCACCCCAGTCCTAACCTGGAGATCAGTGTGTCCTGTCGTGTGCAGCGCGTCGATAATCGGCGCTACGTCCGCTGGAGTGATCCCAATCACCCTCGCTTCTTCGGCACCATGCAAAGCACGAGCTTCCTCGGACAGCGCATCCACATAGATCGACAGGACGTGAGCGCCGCCCAGCCGGTGTTTCAAGCCGGCCGGAATGAAAATGGCGCCCCCTGCTTGAATACCCATTGGGGTTTGAACCGATACAGTTGAGTCGAGGCCAACTGAGATCTGATGCGCTTGATGAAGGTGCCATTCCTGGTGACCGACGCGGCCATGAAAGACGCCGATACCGGGACCTACCCATGCATGACCTGCCCAGCGCACGGTATCTGCTGTAACCCAGCTTTTCATTCTCTAGCTCGGCCTACTTCCGCTTATGTTCGTGCCGACTGCACACGTACAGTCATTCGGCATCTGACGGCGGCATCGTATTGATGCTGGGCCATGATGGGCTATTCGTACCGACATTTGAGCGTTTTGCCGATGCCGGATCGATCGGTTTACTATCGTTCGGGTTATGAACGTTTGTGATTAGTTTGCCGGGTACTCGGCAATCACTTGGTCGGTACCTGCTTTGCTCAGGCCGATGACCTGATAAGCATCCTGCTTCCCATCGACCTCCATACCAGGTGAGCCTGCCGGCATGCCCGGCACAGCAATCCCGATAAGGTCATCGCGTTTGCTCAAAGCAACTATTTGCTCGGCAGGTACATGGCCTTCAACAAATTTTCCGTTGATCACTGCGGTGTGGCATGACGAGAGACGCGGAACAACACCCAGGTCCTGCTTGATCGCGCTCATGTTGGTTTCTACATGGTCAACGACGGTGAAGCCGTTAGCTTCAAGGTGCTGCATCCACTTCTTGCAACATCCACAGTTAGCGTCACGATGGACATCGATCGTCAGCGACTCTGCTGCATGACCAGCGGAACTGATCAACAGAGCCGCGAATGCAGCGAGGCGAAGTGCCCGGCAGGGACGAAGAAAGTTATTTCGCATGGGTATGATCCTTCCCATCAGCATGGGTATGAGTTGTTTGGTTGAGCGGCTGCTGGAGCGTCATGTGAAGCCTCGGCACCCTGAGGATGGGCGTGTTCGTTACTTTCATCCTGAGTAGGTGCTGCGGCGTCCTCATGAGCATGGGCGCTGTTTTTCTCGCGTTGATGGTTGCCTACTTCAGCTACCTCTCTAGCTTCATCCGCATCATGATGTCCAGCGGCGGCCCCTTTTTGACCCTCATGCAGACCTTCATGGTTATGCATTTTGCTCTCGCCGCCACCGTGTTGATGACCACCACTGTTCGCGGCTAGAGCTTTGTATTGCTCTGCATCTAAGGTGGGAAGCTGCTTAAGAAAAGCGACCATTCCCCAGATGTAGGGATCAGCCATGCTTTTACTCCAAGCGGGCATGCCTGTGGATTTGATTCCATGCTTGATGATCCAGAAAGCTGCAGCAGGGTTTCCATCAACGCCCAGTTTTGAAAGATTTGGAGGTGCAGGGTAACCGTCTCGAATCCCCTGAGCCTTGCCCGCCGCCGCAAATGACGAAACTCATACGGCAGACGAGCCCAGAAATTGCCACACTTTAACTATCAAGGGGATTACATTTCTTTCAGCTTGGGAATGCGCCAAACGGATCAGCAGTTGGCGTGGTCGGCGGCTTTGGCCTTGCTCTCGACTACGGGGGGTTGAGTGCCTTGCTTTTGGGCAATTTGGTACGACTCCATCGAGTCCTTACTGGCCGCTTCCATACGTGCAAATGTCCGGTCACCACCGCCTTCGGCCATAGCCAGGGAAGAGACGGTCAAAGCTGCGATGACAAACAGGGTTTTCATGGATTTCATTTGGGGAGCCTCGGATGAGTTTTTGGTTGCCCCGTTGAATCCACATCAAGAGATGATTCTTGGGGCTGAGCTCAAGGCTCGATGTAATTCTACGGCTCATACCCTGTCAGAAACCTTAGGCCAACATTACAGTTGTGTCAGGTTGACATTTTCTTCTTGAACAATCTGCGACTTAATCCGTATGGTATCGTCCATCCTAAGCTGCAATTAACCGCTTAAAAACCAATATATGACGGCTTTGTAAGCCTCCAGTCATTTTCAGCGAAGACGACGGATGGCTGCGAAATTTAAAGTTTTCTTAAAGGATGCTCGACAGCTTTTGAACAGCTGCAGAGAATCTGAATTGATCGACGTGCCACCATTATTTCAACTTGAGTAATCGCGATGCATATTGTGTTTGGACTGGAAACTATCCACAAAGGTGATCTGGCGTGAGTATTAATTTCGAAAAGGCCGTTGGCTCTGCGGAAAGAGCTTTAATCTATCGTAGTCAAAGAGCTGAGGTGCTGAGCAACAATATCGTCAACGCCGACACACCGAATTTTAAGGCTCGCGATATGGACTTTCCTACCTTGCTTGCAGAACAGTCAAAGCGAGTTGCAGACACCCAATTTTCTTTACAAACAACAAACCGAAATCATATTCGTGGAAATGGCTCAGAAGACGATTCTGATGGGAGTGCTTTACTTTACAGAACTCCAAATCAACCGTCCCTTGACCAAAACACCGTGGATCAGCAGATCGAAATCGCGAAATATACGGAGAATGAAATTCATTTCGAGGCGGCTTTTACTCGATTAAATGGCTCATTTAAAGGCTTAATTAAGGCAATACGTGGAGAGTGATGGGCAAAAGAACTATGACAAAACAAAGGTAATTATAGTGTGGGGCTGCTATTCCAAATCTAGTCGTCCTTGAACTTCAGTGTCAGCAAAAAATTAAGCGCACCTCACCATGACTGATATGCTCGAGTCCATCGCTGGACGCGTTGTCCGATATCAGCAAAGTCGAAGACCCAAATATTGTTCTTGAGAATGGTCGATTCATCGTTAGTGGTGCCCTGAATCTCAAACGCGTGAACAAACCGGCTTTCAGGCTAAATCGACTGAGGACTACCTGACTCTGGCGGGACTGGTCATGAGCCTGCTGGATCGTCTGACGATCATCGGGAACAAACTCGATTGGGAGAGGTGGAGCATGACGGTGGTTGGCGTTGAAGAGCGTCGGATGACGAGGATGCTGGTGCGTAAAGAGTAAGGGTAGAAAAGCGAGACCGCATTTGCGGCCTCGCTTGTTTTCAAGATATCACTCGTGCGAGTGCCCGTGCTCAGCGCTCTCGGAGGTTGTTTCTTTCTCGCCGCCGCTGCATGCAGTCATCAGGCCCAAGAAGCAGATCAAGAGCATCGTACGGAACAACGTTGCTGAAGTTTTCATGGGAAAGTCTTGCCTAAAATACTGAGGTTAAACGTCCGTGGTCCGGTCGCTCTAGGCCTTTTCGGCAGAAGAGCGGCCGTCCTTGGATTACTGTTTAACGCTCAGGTAATCACCGGTTGTTTTCAGTGAGATAGTCACGTCGCTGTTGCTGCGATTACGCCAGAACCAGCCATGGGTGCCGTCAAAAATGGCGGTGAACTCGCCCTTATCGCCTTTGACTTGCTTGCCTTTGGTGTAACTGTGGAAATAGCCCTTTTCTGCCTTGTAGGGCTCGCCATGGGTGTCGTAATTCACAGGGCCCCCAGCCGTTGTCCACTCATAGCTGACGCTGGTGTTTTTCAACATTTCCAGCTTGATCTCTGTCCCTTCACCTGGCTTGAGTATGACGGTCATCTGATCAGTCTTTGATGCAGGGATAGCAGCTACTACAGGTTCCGTTACCGGCTTTGCCGCAGGCTGAACTTGTGCGATTTGCGGAATCGGAGCTGCCGCGACGGGTTGTGGTGGAGCGGTATCGGCCAGGGCCTCTTGTGCGAGAGTGATTTTCAGTTCGCCCATTTGCGTCAGGCCCAATGCTCGTCCCGCGCCCGTTGGATCAAGGGCGTATTCCGAAGGCATGACGACCGTCACCAAAAGGCCGACTGCGGTGATCAGCGCGATGACTGTCGAGCGCACTAACTGGCGGCTGCTGGGTAATTCGTTAACGGTTGGAAGTGGAGTATTGAACATGGTCAGAATTCCTTACGCGGAGACAAACAGGCCGACTAGCTGGTAACCCATCAGCAGGAAACCGGCACTCATCATGGCAACGTTGGCGGCATAGGCATGGCGCCAAAAACTGGCGGTGCGCCGCCAATACCCCATCAGAATGAGAATCGAGCTGAGGGCCAGCAATTGGCCTATCTCGACGCCGACGTTGAACGCAAGCAGGTTGGGGATCAGCCCGTCGGGCGAGATCTCGTACTCCTGGATCTTGGTTGCCAAACCAAAACCATGGAGCAGACCGAAGACCAGCGTGGCCACCTTGGTATTGGGTTGGTAACCGAACCAGCGCTGGAACGCGCCCAGGTTGTCGAGCGCCTTGTACACCACCGAGAAGCCGATGATGGCGTCGATCACGTAGGAGCTGATGCTTACTTCCGTGAGCACACCGAGCAGCAGCGTGACCGAGTGGCCCACAGCAAACAGCGTGACGTAGAGGCCTACATCCTTCAGGCGGTAGAGGAAAAAGATCACCCCGAAGAGGAACAGCAAGTGGTCATAGCCCGTCATCATGTGTTTGGCGCCCATGTAGATAAAGGGCAGCAACATGACGCCAGAGCTTTCCTGGATGAAGCCCTTATCCCCCTCGGCAACGGCGTGAGCCAGCGCCTCGGGCATGCCGAAGGAGAGTGATGCGATAAGCAAAAACAGCAGAAGTAGCGGGCGACACGAGGGCACAGTGAATGCGCCCACGCCGCTCATAGAGTGCGAATGCATGGATAAATCCTACGTTGCAGTGATCTTGGGCCGCAGCGCGGCCATGGTCAGGATGCGAACGAAGGACGGGGTGGACGCTTGATCAAGAATATCGGCGGAGGGGGAACTGCATATTGCGGGGCATCAACCCGCACCGATAGCTTGGGTTGTTCGGCCAAAATCAACAGGGAAGTAAGCTGCGGTGTTTCGTGCTGGTGGTCCGGGGTCAACGGCGAATGAAAGTGATCCGAACAGCTCGCGCAGGAAAGTGAGGCTTCTTGCTCGCCGTGGGAGTGATAGGCGTCTTGCTTAATCTCCCAGGCAGGCTGTTTCGTCGCCACCGACAACGTATAGGTATGCCCGACCCAAGCCATCAAAACGGCGAGAGCAAGCGCGAATACCACCGTTGTTGTCAGGGATCTACTGAGCATGTTGATCGTCTTTTAACTCGCTTTTTTGCTGCGGTGATGCGTTTGACCTAACCCCCCTAGGGGGATAGCATGCCAGCGTAATTCATTGAGGCCAGAGGCTCAAGCCATGGATGAACACAAACATAGCCATCCCCACACTCACCGAAGTCATGATGCCATTATCAAGCGCCTCAAGCGTGCGGACGGCCATCTACGCAGCATAATCACCATGATCGAAGAAGGTCGTGAATGCGTCGACATCGCCCAGCAACTGCATGCCGTTGAAAAAGCAGTGTGTCAGGCCAAGCGAACGCTCATTCAGGATCATATCGATCACTGCCTGGAGAATACCGTCTCAGCCTTGAACAATGGCGAGCGCGCACCGCTGGAAGCGTTCAAGCAAATCACCAAGTACCTCTAGGTCTGACATGCCCAATTTCGCTGAATTCTTGAAGCAGGGCGGATCTCACCCTTGGACATGACGACCGCCAGTTCAACTCAACACAATCCATCCAGTAGCCGTAGCAGCAGCCTTGACCTGATCAAGTGGCTCGCGATGCTGACCATGGTGATCGATCACCTTCGGTTGCTGTGGCCAGACATGAGCAGCCTGTTCATTCCTGGAAGACTCTCTTTTCCCTTTTTCTGCCTTGCCGTTGCGGCCAACGTAGCGCGCTCCACGCCGGGCGCGTTTCTGACCGTTGCTAACGGCCGCTACCTCGCCTTGATGCTCTTGTTCGCCGTCGCTTCTGAGGTGCCTTACCGCTACTTAAGCACCTCCGGGTCATTCAATGTGCTGCCCACCCTGGCGTTGGGTTTGGTGATTGCCTGGGGTGTTCAGCACAGAACCCTGCTAAGCATTGTCATGGCCTCGGTCGCCGCAGGTCTTGCCTACGTACTGGATGATCCATTGATGTATGGGGTTTATGGCGCGCTCGTACCTACGGCCTTGCTACTGGCGATCAAATGCCAGGGCATCCTTTGGTTGCTGCCAGCGGTTTTGTGTATGTTGATCAATACCCGCAGCAGCATTATTGTCAGGGCGATGGAGTTTGAGACCTATCCATTGCTGGCTTTAAGTACCGCTTTTATCGCTCCGCTGATCGGACTTTGGCTTCTGCGTCAGACGTTCACGTTCAAGGTATGGCCGGTGCAGCACTGGGGTTACTGGTTCTATCCGGGTCACCTTGCCGCATTACAGGCCCTTCGTTTTCTAGTCTGAACTGTGGGTGATCAAACTCAGAAAATTATGCATGCCCTGTGATCAATACGGCCATCGACGATGCTGATCATCGATGACATAAGGGTGTTCGTGACTCGCTCCATCGTGACCTTCTAAATGAGTGTGGCCGTCCGGCAGATTCTGATGGGTGTGCCTAATAGACTCTTGGTCATGTGCAGGACGCCACATCACGACGCTGACCACCAATGCTCCACCTGCCACGATGGCAAGTCCCACGAAAGAGGCATTGAGGCTGATGTTGGCGCCCAGCCAACCGGCCAGTGGATAAGTGATCAGCCAACAGGCATGGGAAAGTGCAAATTGCGCTGCAAAAAAGGGCTGGACGATCCTCGGCATGCGACGACCGACGCAGCAGGCGTCCGCTGGGCGTTTGTGCCAAGGAATATCCCACACCGAGTACCAACCACAGAGGCAGCAGGAAGTTGTAGGTGCTCAGGTTGATGCCAACTGCCAAGCCCGCAACCAGGATCCCACCGCCAAACAGCATTGCTGTCCGGTCTTTTATGCCTTTCAGAAGGCGAGGTAAAATCAGTGCGGCGATCATAGATCCACCCCCAAAAGCAGCGAGCGCTAATGCGGTTGAACTCTGAGGTAAAGCGAATCGGGACTGTACCAACACAACGGTATTAACGATGACCATGGCGCTGGCCGCAGCCACCGTTAGATTGAGGGCTAGTAGTCCCCGCAAGCGCGGTGTGGCCAGAAATATGCGCATTCCTCGGGTGGTTCGCTCAAAGATACTGCGCCTTTGAGTCGGCTTCGCCTTTGGCAGTAGTACCGTCGAGACCAGCGCTGCTGAGGCCAGAAAGCCAATCACCGTTCCGGCGAATAGGTTATGGAAACTGATCACCGTCAGCAGTACGGCTGCGAGCATGGGGCTGGCGACACTTTCAAGATCGTAGGCAAGGCGAGATAACGACAAGGCGCGAGTGTAATCCTCTTCATCCGACAGTATGTCTGGGATGGTGGCCTGGAAGGTCGGGGTGAATGCAGCAGAGGCCGATTGAAGTACAAAAATCAGCACGTAGATTTGCCATACTTCCGTGACGAAAGGCAGGGCAAGTGCAACGAGGGCTCGCACCAAGTCCAGTGATACGAGCATCGCCCGTCGCGGCAGACGTTCCGCAAAAACCGCCGCAATCGGTGCTACGCCAATATAGGCAGTCATTTTAATTGCCAGCGCGGTGCCAAGCACTGCCCCGGCCTGTGCTCCCGCAAGATCGAACGCCAGTAGCCCCAGCGCAACAGTCGCGAGGCCTGTTCCGACAAGAGCAATCACTTGAGCCAAGAAGAGATGTCGGTAGGTTCGGTTAGCCAGGATTTTCAGCATTTGAAGTCTCGGGCGGCCAAGCGCTTGGCCAAGAGGATTTACGACGAATACTAATCACGACGTCGACTTCAAGGACGAAGCCCATCTTTGCCGAGAAGGGTTGCAGAACTTTCTCAACCGCAAAAAAGATATTGGCTTAGCTTTGAGAGAAGCATTCGCATCCTCCCTAGGGGGATATGAGGCGATCCTAAACTATTGGCTTTGTCAGCTAAAGAAAAGGTTCTGTCACCTACCGCGTCGAATACTGAGGGGGACTAACCAAGCACGCTTGCTCAATGAAGGCATTTAGCCATACCCTGCAAGGCGTGAGAGTTCTCACCCTTCATAAAAACCTGAGCATGGAATTCGCCCAATGAAACTATCTGCCCTTCTGATTGCTGCTGTTCTCTCGATTACTTCCGTGGCTGCCTTCGCGCATAGCGGCGGTACTGATTCAAAAGGTTGCCATCGCAACCATAAGACGAACGACTACCACTGCCACTAAGTCGCAAAAGCCCAGCTCTGAGCTGGGCTTCAATGTGAACAGGCCTCTTCACGCGTGCGGAGGTCAGTTACGCCTTTGCTTTAGGCGGCGTTAAGCTCAACTGTGATGTGAACCAGTTCCTCATGCACTGACAAGAGGTCTTTGAAGTAAGCGGGCGTCGCGTTTTGATCCGTCGTCAAACTTAGAATGCAGGCGTATTTCCCTTTACCTACTCGCCATACATGAAGATCGCTAATCTGCGCGAAAATGGGACTGGAGGCGATGACTTCGCGAACCTCTTCGACGACCGGGGAATCCATTTCCGCATCCAGCAATACGCGGCTGGTTTGACGAATCAAACCATAGGCCCAGCTCGCAACCAATCCGGCACCCACTATGCCCATGACTGGGTCAAGCCACGCAGCCCCCCAGAATTTACCTCCGATCAACGCCAGAATGGCCAGCACCGACGTAGCGGCGTCCGCCAATACATGCATGTAAGCGGAGCGCAGGTTCAAGTCATGATGCCCATGCCCATGATCGTGGTCATGGTGTGTGTGGGCATGACCATCCTTGAGTAACCAGGCGCAAGCGATATTCACGAGCAAGCCCACAACACCGATGGCGATGGCCTGGTCGTAGTGAATCGAAGAGGGCAGTATCAACCGTTCAATCGATTGATAGAGCATCAACCCTGCCACCATGATCAGCAGGATAGCGCTGGTGTAACCCCCTAGAATTTCCATTTTCCAAGTCCCAAACGCAAAGCGGGTGTCATTGGAAAATCGTCTTGCCGCCGCATAGGCCAGGACAGCAAGCCCCAGAGCCAGCGCATGGGAACTCATGTGCCACCCGTCCGCAAGCAATGCCATCGAGTTGTAGAACCATCCACCGGCAATCTCTGCAATCATCATCAATGCAGTTAGAATCATCGCTCGACGGGTGTTTTTCTCGGCTAAGGGGTTACCCTCGTCGAAAATGTGAGAGTGGCCCTGACCGTCTGAGATTGTTGAAGAAGACATGGGTTGAAGTTCTGCTTAATGAACAAAAATATACTATACCCTAGTATAGATTAATGAAAAAGGAACAACCGTATGCCGCACACCATCCACGACAAGAAACGACTGCTGACTCGCGTCAGACGCATCAAGGGACAAGCGGAGGCTTTGGAGCGAGCACTGGAGCAGGAAGTAGAGTGCTTTGCTGTACTGCAACAGATTGCAGCGGTGAGAGGCGCGGTGAACGGATTGATGGCAGAGGTGCTTGAAGGGCATATCCGTGAGCACCTAGGAGCAGAAGCTGTTACTCCGGAACAACGCCAAGAAGACCTGGATCAGGTCATCTCGGCCCTGCGCTCATACCTGAAATGAGCCTACGGAGAGTCTGTGTATGAGGGCGTTAACGCTGGAGTAGATCAGCGCAGTCAGGCGCTGATTTTGGAAGGGAAACCCAATGTTTCAACAGTTTCGCGGACGCGCTCTGGGCTTTCGTTACTTTCAACGTTGACCTTACCGGCAGCACGATCCACCGAAACAGTTGCCTCGCTATCCAACGATTGAATGGCTTTGGTAATTTTGCTAACACAGCTACCGCAACCGATGCCTGAAACGTCTAAGACGAACATAGTTATTCCTCTCTGAGCGGCCTCTTTAGCCGCAGGCACAGCATCAACGTTGACACTATAGGAAGGTCAAGAGTTGTCTGCACCCCGGATTTAGTGGTTCCCAGGCCTCAATCTATACGGATGTTTCTCAGCCTCAATGCATTGAAAACAACAGATGCAGAGCTGACGCTCATGGCGATGGCCGCCACCATCGGTGATAAGAGATGCCCGGTCAGTGGATACAGCAAGCCTGCTGCGAGCGGGATACCCATCGAGTTGTAGAGAAAGGCGAAGCCCAAGTTCTGCCGCATATTTTTTACTGTCGCGACAGAAAGGGACCTCGCTCGAAGAATTCCCATCAAGTCGCCTTTAACCAGAGTCAGTTGCGCGCTGTTCATCGCGACGTCTGTCCCGGTCCCCATGGCGATGCCCACATCTGCTCGGGCCAAGGCAGGCGCATCATTGATACCGTCGCCAGCCATAGCAACCCGTCGGCCGTATTGCTGAAGGTCCGCGACCAAACGCTCCTTGTCCTGAGGCTTCACTTCACCGTGGACTTCTTCAATGCCCATCTCCTTGGCTACAGCTCGTGCCGTGGTGAGACCATCACCAGTGGCCATGATGATTTTTACATTGTCAGCCTTGAGCTTGGTGACAGCCTCTTTGGAGGTTGGCTTGATCGGATCGGACACTGCGAGCAACCCAGCCAGTACTCCGTCGACCGCAACATAGATGATGCTGATACCTTCAAGTCGTAACAGCTCTGCACGGTATTGGAGGGGCCTGATACTCACGCCTGCTTCTTCCATCAAGGCGGTATTGCCCAGTTGGATTTTCTTGCCGCTAACCATACCGCTGACACCAATCCCGGATCCGGACTCGAACGATTCAGGCTTGCTCAAAACAAGGTTTTCAGCTCGGGCGTGATCAACGATTGCGTGAGCCAGAGGGTGCTCACTGCCTTGATCGAGACTGGCAGCGAGTTGAAGAACGCCATTGGGGTCGAAGTTCTGTGTAGCCTCCACGCTGTGAAACACCGGACGTCCCTCTGTCAGGGTACCGGTCTTATCGACGATGAGCGTGTCGATCTTGCAAAGGTTCTCGATGGCACTGGCATCTCTGAACAGCACGCCCATGCTGGCCGCTTTACCCGTGGAAACCATGATCGACATTGGCGTCGCGAGCCCCAGAGCACAGGGGCAGGCAATGATCAGCACGGCGACCGCATTGATCAGGCCGAAAACCCAACTAGGTTCAGGGCCAAAGAGCCCCCAGCCCAAGAGCGTCAGTACCGCAATAGCGATGACGCCCATTACAAAGTACCCGGCAATGACATCAGCCATGCGTTGCATTGGTGCTTTGGAGCGTTGAGCGCGGGCAACCATCTGTACGATTTGCGACAGCATGGTCTCGGCCCCAACCTTCTGTGCCTCCATCACCAGACTGCCATGGGTATTGAGCGTGGCTCCGATCAGACTATCTCCAGCTCTCTTCATCACCGGCACGGGTTCGCCGGTCAGCATAGACTCGTCGACCGCGCTTTCGCCTTCCAGTACTGAGCCATCAACCGGCACCTTTTCACCTGGTCTTACCCGGAGGTGATCACCCTTGTGGACATGCGTCAGAGGGATGTCTTCCTCTTGACCATCGGCGTTGATTTTGCGTGCCGTTTTGGGTGAAAGGCCCAGAAGAGATTTAATGGCGGTGGAGGTTTGCGAGCGGGCTTTTAACTCGAGCATCTGCCCCAGCAGGGTGAGTGAGATGATGACTGCGGCAGCTTCGAAGTAGACGCCGATGCGTCCATCTTGCATGAAGGTGGCGGGAAAAGTCTGAGGGAAAAACGTGGCCACAACGCTGTAAAGATAGGCAGCTGCGGTACCCAGACCTATCAAGGTCCACATATTTGGACTGCGATGACGAATGGACGCTACGCCTCTCACAAAAAAGGGCCAGCCGGCCCATAGGATCACCGGGGTTGCAAGGACCAGCTCCAGCCAGTTCTGTGTGGCTCCGTGGAAGAGTTGCAACGAGTGTCCCGCCATAGCGAGTACGGTCACTATCACGGTTAACGGCAACGACCACCAAAAGCGACGGGTGAAGTCCTTAAGCTCGGGGTTTTCCTCCTCTTCCAGCCCTGGCATGACAGGTTCCAATGCCATTCCGCATTTAGGACAGGTGCCGGGGCCAGGCTGTCGTATCTCTGGGTGCATGGGACAAGTGAATTCAGTGCCCAGCTGTGGCTCAGCCGCGGGTTCAGTGCGACTAGAGTGATTGGTACCAGACGGATCCGCAGCATAACGTTGGGGTTCTGCTCGAAACTTCTCTTGGCACTTCAGGCTGCAAAACTGATATACCCGCCCCTCGTATAGCTCACTGAACGTGCTCGGCGGGGTAACTGCCATGCCGCACACTGGATCGCGTAGACCACCATCGTGGGGGTTTACCGGATGGACGTGATCATGGTCGCGGTGACTCGTGGCGTTAGACATGACTAGTTTCCTTTATCGTCCTTGTTGGTTTCCGAACTCACGTGTCGACCGTGACCGCCGTGGCCGTGCCCGAAAAAATGCATCACTGGGCAGATCAACAGGATCAGATAGGGCAGATAAGGTGAAACATGGCTGAAGTGTTCCCGGACGACGTAGAAAACACCGATCGCAACCAGCATGATCAGTACGACACCCGTTTTGCTTCTCCAGAAGGAAGAAGGCGAATTTTCAACCGAATGCGGATGGTTAGTCATGATGTGGTCCCCAGTGTCCTGGCAAGAGCTGCGGTGACGTCTGCGACTGAGAATAGTCAACGCTCGCTCTGAGGCTGTGATATCGATCAAGCCACGCTTACTTCACTTCGAACTGACCCACCATCCCCGACTGATAGTGACCCGGTACGTTGCAGGCAAACTCCAGGTCTGAGCTCTTGGAAAAGGTCCAGACAAGCTCTTTGGTTGTCCCTGGTTCGATCAGAACGCTGTTGGGGTCGTTGTGCTCCATCCCGACCATCTTCATCTCCCCCATGCTGTGTCCCATATCGCTCATCGCTTGCCCATGTCCGGTAGGACTGAGCGTGCCGTTCTGGAACATAGCTGCCATCTCTTTTTGATGCGCGGCATGGGCAGGGGCTTTGCCGATGTTGAATTCATGCAACAGCGAGCCTTCGTTGCGCAGGACGAAGCGAACCGTCTCTCCAGGTTTGACATCGATTTTTTTGGGCTCGAAGGAGATATCGCCCATTTTCACTTCAACCGTGCGGGTAACCTCGGCCGCTGCTCCAGGTTGACCAATGTCATCTTTCCCGTGACCAACGCTGGCTATGGCTGTAGAACCGAGGAAAAGAGTTATTGCAGCGCAAACCGGGATAGCAAATCTAGCTTTCATAGTGACCTCAGAGTGAAAGTGGGTAGCACTGGTTATGCTAAGGAAGCTGAGCTGCCAGTTAACTGACCTGAACACTACATTTCTGTCAGTTTTTGAAATAAACACGGCGTCGAAGCGAGGCCGTTTGAATCTGATCGGGTGCGAGAACCTTCAGGATAGAGCCGTTTGATGTTGTTCGTTGCATTTGTTCCCAGCACGTCATCGACGATTTTGTCGTGCTTTTCCATACAGTCAAGGTGCTGTTGAGTTGTCATCGATGCGTCGGGATGATCGTTATGGAGCTCCGTCGAAGGACGCCAAGCATGTTCATGTGCTCTGCCATGTGCACATGGTGTTGGCCCGCTGGGGCTTTTTCGGCTTGAACCAAAACGACTTCGGCTTTATCCCGCATACTTTCCATGCGCTCCATCACTCGGTCTCCGGCGCCTTCAGCCCACAGGATCGAGCCAACCAGAAACATGGTTTGAGAGAGTTCATGGGGCAGCTCCTTGATAGGGATGGTGTCCGACTCCTGAGAACTGTGCTCTTTGGAGAGACGGATGAGCACTTGAAAGTGCTCATGATCCAACCCTAGACGACGCTGGCTGACATCAAGCTGAAGCCAGGATTACATTTCTGTCAGCTTCTGGTTGGCGGGACCTATTCAATGCAAACTCAGCCCCATCATCACTTCGAGAGCCACCCCCATGAGACTTCTGGTTGCTGAAGACGAACCGATAATAGGTATCTATTTGCAACAGGGCCTGAGTGAGGCTGGGTTCAATGTTGATCGTTTCACCAACGGCACTGTGGCCCTTTAACATGCCCTGAGCGAAGGCGTATGACCTGCTAATTCTGGACGTCATGATGCCGGGCCTCGATGGGTGGGAAGTGCTTCAGAAGGTGCGCTTGTCAGGGAAGGACGTCCCGGTACTCTTTTTGACGGCGCGAGACCGTGTCGAAGATCGAGTCATGGGTCTTGAGCTCGGAGCTGATGATTACCTCATTAAACCCTTCGCGTTTTCTGAGTTGCTGGCTCGAGTCAGGACGCTGCTCCGTCGTGTTAATAACGTGCCCTCGCAGACTCTTATGAAAATTGCCGATCTTAAGGTTGACCTGCTCAAACGCAGGGCCATTCGGGGAGGCAAACGCATAGATCTTACGGCCAAGGAGTTTGCGCTGCTGGAGCTGCTGCTCCGTCGCCGAGGCGAAGTGCTGCCGAAGTCGCTCATCGCCTCGCAAGTTTGGGACATGAACTTCGACAGCGATACCAACGTAATCGAGGTTGCGGTGCGTAGGCTCAGGGCGAAAATTGATGACGACTTCGAAGTCAAGCTGATCCAGACCTCCCGCGGCATGGGCTACATGCTCGATGCACCTGACCTACAGACCCCAGAGGTTCAGTTAGGCCACGTGACACCCCCCAAATTCTGGACCAGAGAGCACGCGCGAAGCTTACTGAAATGTAATCCAACAGTCGGCAGTCATGTGGCATCGTGTCCTAGCTCTTTAACGCGGTCACCCTGATCGGTTACCTATCTTCAGTCCGCGGCACACGCTTGGTATTCGGCTGTGGTTTTAACCGGAATTGAGAAGTAAAAACTAGATCTACTCCATCAAACCTCGAACCAACAGCTTATGCTGTGAGGAGTCTTGCATGTCCTTCTTCAAAACTACTACCGTTGCAGTTGCACTTACCGCCGGTTTGCTCATGAGCGCCATCACCCAGGCGCATCCAAAGCTGCTGTCTTCTACCCCAGCAGAAGGCTCGACGTCCACGGCGCCGTCCAAAATCGAGTTGCACTTCTCGGAGAACCTCACGACTCAGTTCTCGGGAGCGAAACTGATCATGACTGACATGCCGGGAATGCCTAATTCCCCCATGGGCGTCAAGGCAGGCGTCGCAGGCGGCGACGACCCGAAAATGATGGTTATCACGCCCGCCGCTCCGCTAACCACCGGTACGTATAAGGTCGAATGGCGGGCGGTCTCTTCCGACACCCACCCCATCACAGGCAACTTCTCTTTTAAAGTGAAATAATTCATGAGCGACTCAATCAACATCGCCCTTCGCTTCGCTCTTTACTTAGACCTGATGCTGCTGTTTGGATTAGCCATTTTTGGCTTGTATAGCCTCAGGGGAAAGGAACGGGTATCCGGCGTTGTCTTGAACTTTGAGTCGCTCCTTTTCGGCACAGCAGTTGTTGGTGTACTTCTGTCCCTTGCCGCTATGTTGTTACTTGCGAAAGCGATGAGCGGTGTTTCAGAATTTATGGAGCTTCACCACCACATCTTCGAAATGGTTCTAACTGGTACCGACGTCGGGCTCACTTGGATGGTCCGAATAGCAGCCCTTGTGCTGGCAGGTATCGCCGTCACACTTAACAAGCGCTTCCCAACCCTCAGTCTTTGGGCGGTTACCGTCTTCGGTGCTATTGCTCTCGCGACCTTAGCGTGGACAGGGCATGGTGCTATGGATGAGGGCAATCGTCGTTATATACATTTCCTTAGCGATATCCTTCACCTTCTGGCAGCCGGCGGCTGGATGGGGGCTCTAGCCGCATTCGCTTTACTGCTGCGTGCGAAAAGACTAAACGGTGGACAAGAAGTACGGGTTCTCTCCCGAGTCCTGACAGGATTTGAATCAGCTGGTGCGCTGATTGTAGTGATTTTGAGCATTACTGGCGTAGTGAATTATCTCTTTATCGTGGGCCCGACCCTGGACGAGGTGATGCTCACTACTTATGGCATTCTGCTATTTTTGAAAGTTTTACTCTTCGCAGGGATGATTATATTAGCGACGCTAAATCGCTTTCATTTGAGTCCACTGTTAGAACGCTCAATCGACGAAGGGGACCATGCCGTCGCCGTCAATGCTTTACGACGTAGTATGACGCTGGAGTTCTCCGTTGCAGTAGTCATAGTGTGCCTTGTCGCTTGGCTAGGAACTCTGAGCCCGGAGATGGATATGAACATGGTGCAGCATTAATAATTTGTTGCCGCTGACCGAAAACTGACCCAGTAAAGGCTGTTCTGCCGACTGAAAACTGACCCAGGTGTTCAACTGCTTCTGCTCACTTTCCGAGCAGGAGAACACAGGGTGATCAGCATGGAAATGTTGGGAAAAATCCGGCGGATGTACTTCCGCGACAAGCTCTCGCTGCACCAGATAGCCAAGCGTACCGGGCTGTCGAGAAACACCATCCGAAAATGGGTCAGAGCGCCCGAAGCTACTCAGCCGGCGTACCAGCGGTGCGCGACCTTCAACAAACTCAGCCCTTTCCACGACACGCTGGAACAGGCGCTGAAAGCCGATTCGTTCCGGGCAAAGCACAATCGCAGAAGCGCCAAAGCACTTTTCGAGCAGATCAAGGCCGAGGGTTATGACGGCGGCTACAGCCAGCTCACGGCGTTCGTACGCTCGTGGCGAGGTGAACAAGGCAAGTCTTCACGCGCTTTTGTACCGCTGACGTTTGCGCTCGGTGAAGTTTTTCAATTTGACTGGAGCGAAGAAGGGCTGCTGATCGGAGGCCTGTTTCGACGCATCCAGGTCTCCCACATGAAGCTGTGCGCCAGTCGCGCATTCTGGTTGGTTGCATACCCTAGCCAAGGTCACGAGATGCTATTCGATGCACATACGCGCTCGTTCGGAGCGTTAGGTGGCGTGCCGCGTCGCGGCATCTACGACAACATGAAAACGGCTGTCGACAAGGTCAATAAAGGCAAGGGCCGCACGGTCAATGCCCGGTTTTCCGTGATGTGCGCGCACTACCTGTTCGATCCGGATTTCTGCAACGTAGCCTCTGGCTGGGAAAAGGGCATTGTCGAGAAGAACGTTCAAGACAGTCGACGGCGCATTTGGCTTGACGCTCAAAACTGCATGTTCCACACCTTCGAGGAACTGAATGCCTGGCTCGGCCAACGCTGTCGTGCGCTCTGGAGCGAGCTGCTGCATCCGCAGTACAACGGACTTACGGTGGCGGAAGTTTTGGAGCTGGAACGGGTCGAAATGATGCCGATGCCGACGGCCTTTGATGGCTACGTCGAGCGCACCGTTCGGGTCTCCAGCACCTGCCTGATCAGCGTGGCGCGAAATCGCTATTCGGTGCCTTGTGAGCGAGTCGGCCAGTGGGTCAGCAGCCGTCTTTACCCATCCCGGATCGTGGTCATCGCCGATGACGCAATGATTGCCAGCCACGAGCGCCTCTTTGATCGAGATCAGGTCAGTTTTGACTGGCAGCATTACATCCCACTCATCGAACGCAAGCCGGGTGCACTGCGCAATGGCGCACCGTTTGCCGATCTGCCCAATCCGTTGCGGCTTCTCAAACGGGGCCTGAGACGTCACAGCAATGGTGATCGAATCATGACGCAGGTGCTCGCTGCCGTGCCCATCGCCGGTCTCGACCCGGTGCTGGTAGCGGTAGAACTGGTGCTTGAGTCGGGAAGTCTGAGCGCCGATCACATCTTAAATGTTCTCGCCCGACTCACCGCTACTGCACCACCGCCTTCCGTAGAAACCAGCCTGCAACTCAAGGTGGCTCCCGTTGCCAACACGGCCCGATATGACCAACTCCGTACAACAGATGAGGAGAGCCGCAATGCGTGACTTGATGGCAGAACTTAAAGAACTGCGTCTGCATGGCATGGCGCAAGCTTGGGAAGAACTGGCGGCCCAGGGAGAAGCTTCGACGGCATCCTCGAAGTGGCTGCTTGAGCATCTGCTCCAACAGGAGCAGGCAGATCGCGCCGTGCGCTCAGTGAATCATCAGATGAACATGGCAAAGCTCCCCATGCACCGTGATTTAGCTGGCTTTGACTTCAGCGCTTCCAGCGCTGATGCCCGTCTAATCAAGGAATTATCCAGCCTTGAGTTTACGGAGACTGCGCAAAATGTCGTGTTCATCGGTGGGCCTGGAACTGGAAAAACACACCTGGCCAGTGCCTTGGCCGTGTCCGGAATCACCACTCATAACAAACGAGTACGGTTCTTCTCCACGGTCGATCTCGTCAACCTGCTGGAGCGTGAAAAGTACGATGGTAAGGCAGGCCGAATCGCCCAGGGACTGCTTCGGACAGACCTGGTGATACTCGATGAGCTTGGGTATTTGCCCTTCAGTCAGAGTGGTGGCGCGCTGCTATTTCACCTGCTTTCAAAACTGTACGAGCACACCAGCGTGGTCATCACCACCAATCTCAGCTTCTCGGAATGGTCGAGTGTGTTTGGCGACGCCAAGATGACCACAGCGTTGCTGGATCGGCTGACACACCACTGCCATATCGTCGAAACGGGCAACGAGTCCTACCGCCTGCAACACAGCACCTTGGCCGCTCAGACAAAGATCAAATCGCGTGAACGAAAGCGCAAGGACGAAGATGGTATTGAGGACGATGAGCCGTTTTGATCTGCACCGTAAACACCCTTCCGCATGCCTGCATGCGGTGGGGCCAGATGCGTCTTCAACTAGGACACTACTGCTAAGCTTATCCACAATTGCTGGGACAAAAATCAGCAATCCGCCCTGGGTCAATTTTCAATCGGCAGGGTGGGTCAGTTTTCAATCAGCGCCAACATTAATAATTCGCATAATGTCCACAGTTCCCTGGAGCGCCTACGCTCCAAACGCAAATTTTGTGAGCGCTGAGCCAAGCGTCCATGTTGCCGTAACGCTACGTTTCTAAAGCCACAACTCGTTTGTCACCAGCGTGTTGACTCCGGAGGTTAAAGTCTGCACTAATGAGGCGACCAAGCAGGTCAATTTGATAGGGCTGCTCAACCCGTTATTACGAGGGTGGGCGAACTATCATAGCCGCGTGGTCGCTAAGAAAGTCTTCAATCAGGTAGACAGCGAAGTCTGGACAATGCTCTGGCGCTGGACGGTGAGAAGACATCCGCGCAAAGGAGCCCCATGGGTCAAGGATAGATATTTCAAAGTCCGAGGATCGCGCCGGTGGGTGTTCTCCACTGTCGAAAAAACCGCAGACGGTAAGGGGAGTACACCTTACTGAAAGAATCGGATACGCCGATCGTACGGCACAACGATCAAGGCCGCTGCCAATCCGCACGACCCCAATTGGGGTCATGCCGAGATAAGGGGAAAATTCATTCATTTGAGCTGTAAGTGACTGTTTTTAATAATTAAACCATCATCCTGCCGGATGCGTCAGGCCTGGGCTACTTCCGTCTTCTGCTGAATGCTCAATTACGTGATGATGGTCGTAAAGAATTCCATAGATGAAGAAAAAATTGCCCATCTGCCCATACATAAAGATTTTCTTGGCCAAGTTAAGGAAATCTGTCGCAATGGAACGATTCTAAAGGGGGCATGCCGAGATGAGGCAAAAATTAGGACATTCGTTCTTTAACTTGCTGTATTTAAACGAATATATCTAAAGCCTTGCTCAAGCGAAGGCCGCTTCGCGCCCAATCGCTTCAGCCATCCATGGAGGAAGGTTGGATCTCTGCGATTTCAAGATCTGCCAATCGCTACTTGTACCGGCTCGCGCTTGAAATCGGCTGGGCTCGCAATCAACGCCATTTCCAGCTCAGATTAACTGCGACTGACGGAGCGGCCGGGCTCACATTCGCTGCGAGCGAGCTTGCATTCAGCGACATCGGCTTGCATTCAATCTCAATGGGCTCACGCTTTCTGCAACTAACCAGAGCCACTCTCCAGAGGCATCGTGCCGTGTCTGGCTGCGGCCGCACTGCAAGAGAATCCGTTAGCCTTTGCTTGTACGGTCTCGCCCAAAGGGTTCGGCGATCTGTCCAAGGTAGTCTTTTGGATAGTCCTTTTCATGCAACCCGACCTCGGCGTCTCCCAGCTTTCCCGCACTGTCGTAGAACGTCCCAAACAGTCGATCCCACACCATCAGAAACTCACCAAAGTTGACCTGGGCATCTTCGAACTCACGCTTGTGATGCCAGCGATGAATTTCAGCAACCCCGATGATGTGACGCAGCCATCCCAGCCGGTAGTCCAGGTTCGAATGTTGAAAGGCCAAGTGCACGGTAAGGATGCCAAACCAGGTGGCGACCACGGCTGACGGCGCGCCGGATGTGAGCAGAACTACCAGCCCCGGACCGGCCATGAGCGCGGCGTGCAGGGGATGGCGGCGCTCCCCGTTCATCCAATACAACCGCTCGGCGCTGTGATGAATCATGTGAAACCGCCACAGCCAGTGCACTCGATGACTAATTCGATGCATGGCATACAGGCCCAGATCGAGCACGGCGGCGACCAGGAGCAACTGCAGCCACAGCGGACTCTCGATCGGAAAGAGACGAACCGAGGCCGGCACCGCATCGCCAAGTCTGGCCAGAATTTCAGCGGTGAGTTGAATGACGGAAAGGTTCACCAGCATGTGCAGCAGGTCGGTCGCGGTGTCTTGATGATCCTCGAGCCAGGCTTCGCGAAAAGGCTGGATACGCTCCAAGCCCGCGACGACCAATAGACCCACCGCGGCGACTATGGGTGTGGTGGGCCAATAAGGCACTCCCGCATACAGCGCCCAGATCATGAAGGCGGCACAGCCGCCGAATACGAGTGGATAACTCAGCCACCGTATGGCGAATCGCAGGGAAGTAGACATCGCTCAGTTCCTGAATAGGGAGCCATGACTGTATGCGGAGAGGCCAGCTTTCGACTTGAACGAAAGAGCTACGATTCCTGGAGATCGACCTCAGCCAGGGCAGAGGAAGGATCGATGCCCAGCAGCGTCCGGAATGTCCGGGAGAAATGCGCTGAGTCAGAAAAGCCCGCTTCATGAGCCGCTTCGATCAGCCGTACACCTTTGGCCAGGTGCTGCAGGGCCTGCGTGAGACGTAACCATTTCGCATAGCTCCGCAGCGGCAGGCCGGTCTGTTCCACGAACCAGTGGGAAAAGCGTGTGGGGGACAAATGCACCAACGCGGCCATTTCGTCGCGTCCCATGTGGCCTCTACGCAGCGCCTCTATCACCTTGGTCAAGCGAGGATCTGGGGGCGGTGGATCGGGAAGCCGTAGCGCCTGGCGCACCCCCGCCCTAACCTGGAGAGCGGTGTGTCCTGTCTCGCGCAGCGCGTCGAGAATCGGTGCGATGTCCCCCGGCGTGATTTCAATCACCCGCGCTTCTTCGGTACCACGCAAAGCACGCGCTTCATCGGACAGCGCATCCAGATAGATCGATAGCACTCGGTTGGCGCGGATCCGATGCTTCAAGCCGGCCGGGATGAAGATGGCTGATCCTGTTTGAATGCCCAACGGGGTTTCAACCGATACAGGTGAATCGAAGCCCACTGAAATCTGATGCGCCTGATGGTGGTGCCAGTCCTGGTGGCCGGCACGGCCATGAAAGACTCCGATGCCGGGCCCGACCCAGGCATGGCCTACCCAGCGCGCCGCGTCCGTTGACGACGAGCTTTTCATTCCCTGGCTCGGCCGGCTTCCGCATTCGGGGTCAGCAAACTGCTCAGGATTAACATGGTGGCGCCACCGACGATACCGATATCCGCCAGGTTAAACGCAGGCCAATGCCAGGACTGCCAGTAAAAATCCAGGTAGTCGATCACATGGCCTCGAAATGCGCGATCGATCAGATTCCCAACTGCCCCGCCCAAGATGAGGCTATAGCCCAGGGCTTCGCTGTTGGCTATGGGTTTACGCAATATCAGAGCCAGCACCATCGAAACGATCAAGGCGATGACGATGAAAAAGTAACGCTGCCAACCACCTGCGTCAGCCAGGAAGCTGAACGCAGCACCGGTATTCCAGAAATGAACCAGATTGAAGACCGCGGTCAGAGGAATCACGGTGCCGACCGGGAACAAAACCTCAATTGCGTTCTTGAACACTTGGTCGGCCAAGGCAATGGCCAACGATAGCGTCCACCAAAGCCAGGGAGCGATAAAGTGCGCCATTCCAAGAGGCGATGTCATTATTCCTCTCCTTGAAGAAGTCGCTGCAACTCCTGTGAGATGGGCATTGGTGCGAAAGCACTGACATTGGCGCGCCCGGTGTTTCCGAGCGGCACCCAGATCTTCGAGAACAGCAGGGCCGCCATGATTCGCGGTACTTGGCTGAGCACCTCCCGAAAGTCGCGCAACTGCCAGCCAGCCCTCAGCATCAGCCAATGGCTCCGAGCATGAAGAACCGGCATTCGCTGGCTCAGTATGTGAACTCGCTCCAGCCAGGGGAAAGCCTCGGTTGGCGCCTTTTCACTGAGTGCTTTCCTTGCTCGGAAGAAGGCTTCATCGATGGCAATTCGGAGGGCGGTATTCATCTGGATCTCACTTGCGTAGCAGATGGGCCAAGTGAACACCCTATAGCCGCTATAGGGTCAAGCGCTATGGATTGAGGCGAAGCGAAAAATGACTTTAAGCCGTGAGTTACGAAAGAGGTGTGCCGCCCTCCACCAGACCCGAAAGTATTCCGCAGTCCAGGCTTTGCCGCTCGTTATCGCAACAGCCCCGCAACGTCACCATCTGGTTTTCGAGGGCGTGCAGGGATGCGATCTGAGTCCTTACCTGGGCGATATGTCTATCAAGGAGCGCATTGATCGCCGTGCAGGGTTGCTGCGGCTGTTCCTGATAGCTCTGCAAAACACCAATTTCTTCCAGTGACATGCCAAAAGAGCGGCATCGGCGAATGAAAAGCAGTTTTTCCGCATGGTCTGCTTTATAGGTTCGGTAGCCGTTGTCCTGGCGATTAGGAGGGGGAAGCAGTCCCTGGCGTTCATAAAAACGGATCGTCTGAATGTCCACCCCCGCCAGCTGTGCAAGTTGGCCAATGCGCATTATCTGCCCCTTGGTAAAAAGGCCAGTATATCCACGCTTGACCCTATACCTGCTATATGGTTTTCAATCGGCAGAATCAAGTCCAATAGGAGCAACGGATCATGAGTTCTTGTGAGAAATCCTGTGGCTGTGGCCCAGTGTCGGCAACCACTGAAGCGGCAACCGCGTCGTCGAATGAAGGAACATGGGTCAGCAGTTTTTCTGTGCCCAAGATGGATTGTCCGTCAGAAGAACGGATGATTCGGCTCGTATTGAATGGCTTACCTGAGCTCAATTCATTGTCCTTTGATCTGACCAGCAGGCAGGTACGCGCTTTCCATGACGGACCTGTTGATCTGATCACTACAAAACTGGAGTCACTTGGCCTGGGCGCAACGTTACTGGGTACTCAACCGGCCAGTCAGGAAGCAGCCTCGGCCAATAGTGCCAGTGAAGCGCTGACTGCTTCCAAGGAGGCAAGCACGCTCAAAATCCTACTCGGTATCAATGCCGCGATGTTTGTCATCGAGATGGGCGCAGGTTTGATCGCCCAGTCGGCTGGCCTGGTGGCCGACTCACTGGACATGTTTGCTGATGCTGCCGTCTATGGCCTGGCTCTCTATGCAGTCGGCCGGAGTGCACGGCTGCAAGTTCGCGCTGCGCACCTGGCGGGTTTCTTTCAGATCGTGTTGGCTCTGGGTGTACTCGTGGAAGTGGCCAGACGCTTTCTCTACGGCAGCGAACCTGAGTCGATGCTGATGATGGGGATTGGCGCAGTCGCACTAGTCGCAAACGTCAGCTGTCTCTTGATGATCTATGGCCACCGCGAAGGTGGTGCACACATGAAAGCGAGTTGGATTTTTTCAGCCAACGATGTGCTCGCGAATATTGGCGTCATCGCAGCAGGTGCATTGGTTGCGTGGACAGGATCTTCCTACCCAGATTTGGTGATTGGTACGATCGTTGGCCTCATCGTACTGAACGGTGCTCGCCGAATCCTGGCATTGAAAGCCTGACCAACCGAATCTGCCACTTACCAGCGCTCAGATCGGCAACCCCGCAGCTAGCATCTTGTCGCGCAGTTCAGCGGCGCGCGCCGGATCGAGCGCATTGCTGAACAACGCTTTGATCTCGGTAGGTCTGGCGTCGAATTGCTCCACCAAATCCTTGATGCGGTAGCCGTGGCGAGTAAGGGTCGGTTCCAAATCATCCAGTTGGCGCGACAGTACGGATTCCACCAGCTCCGCCGAAACGGGTTTCTCGCCAGTCAGGTAGCCGGCTTCCAATGCCAGGCTGAGGTGCAGTTGTATTTGCAGCGGTGTGCGCAGTTTGGTGGCATAGCGGAATCGTTCTTTTCCTTGTGCTTGCGGTACTTTCGCTTCTGGTTGGAGCGGCTGGCTATTACCTGCACCTTCGCCGGCGAAAGCGTTGCACAGCCCCAGAGTCGGCGTGCAAAGGAGCTGCGTGCAGTGGCCGCTGATTCTGCAATACGCCGTTATTCTAGGCTTCTGAAGCGGCGGAGGAAGAGCATGCTGGTACTGACGATGCTCATTCTGAGCCTATTCGTCGGCACGAGCTTCGCTGAACCCTCCTACTCCATCACCACGGAGCACCTGACCGCCCAACTGGTTGCGGAACACAGCGAGTTGATACCCGGTAAGGCATCATCGGTTGCCCTCAAGCTAATTCACCAGCCGCAGTGGCATAGCTACTGGCGAACCCCAGGTGATTCAGGCTTGCCTACCCAAATCAAATGGGAGGTTCCCACTGGCGTCGAAATGGGGGGAATCCAGTGGCCAGCGCCTCAGCGTTTACCCTTTGGGCCTCTGGTGAACTTTGGTTACGATGGAGAGGTTTGGCTAATCACAGAACTCAGGCTCTCTCCTGACTACGACAAGCCATCTGTCACCTTGACCGGCCGCGCAGAGTGGCTGGTGTGCAGCGACGTCTGCATTCCTGAACAGGGTGAGCTTCGTTTGACCCTGCCGGTTGCCCCAGCCGGTGCGTCATTGACGCCAAACCCTGCGGCGACTCAGGAGTTCGAACGGACTCGGGCACGACTTCCGAGGGTCGCAAGCGAGTGGGTATTTTCCACGACTTCGACCAGTGTCGGCAGCAGCTTACTGATCACCCCTCCAGCCGGCCAGCGGCCCATTCAGCGCGCGACTTTCTACCCGTACGACGAGGGTCTAATCGAACCCAGTGCTCCACAATCCTTGGCACCGGACGGTGAAGGTTATCGACTGGAGATCGTTCGAGCAGTGCAGCCGCTTGCGCCCTTGAACCAGTTGCGCGGGTTCGTCGTGCTCGAAGATGGTGGCGACACGCCTACGGTGCTGGAGATCAGTGCCCCTGTTACTGATACCCATATCCTGAAGTCGGCAACCACCGAGGCAACGGTTCCGATGAGCCTAGTAGCAGCATTGCTGCTCGCGTTCGGCGGCGGGATCATTCTCAACCTGATGCCTTGCGTCTTTCCGGTGCTGTCCATCAAGGTGCTCAGCTTTGCGCGGGAAACGGATCAGGCACGCACACGACGCCATGGCCTGTTCTATTCGGTCGGAGTGATTGCCTCGTTTTGGCTGCTTGCTGCCTTACTGCTGGGCTTGCGGGCCGCAGGCCATGAGTTGGGATGGGGCTTCCAGTTGCAGTCTCCGCTGATTGTGGCGAGCCTGGCTTTACTGTTCTTCGTGCTCGCGTTGAACCTTTCAGGCCTATTCGAGTTCGGCAGCTTTCTTCCCAGCGCACTGGCTTCAGCCAACGCCCGCCATCCAGATGTTGATGCGCTGCTCACCGGGGGGCTCGCGGTTGCTATCGCCTCCCCATGCACTGGTCCATTCATGGCGGCTGCCCTCGGTTATGCGATAACCCAGCCAGGCTGGACTTCATTCGCGGTATTCACCTCGCTGGGACTGGGGATGGCCTTGCCCTATTTCTTGCTGGCCTGGTTTCCAAGGGGGCGGCGGCTCTTGCCCCGCCCAGGGGCATGGATGCAGCAGTTGCGTCAGTTCCTCGCATTCCCACTGTTTGCCACGGTGATCTGGCTTGCCTGGGTGCTGGGCATGCAGGCTGGTGTGAGCACCGTGATCGACCTTCTCCTGGCGCTGTGGCTGATCGCGTTGAGCCTCTGGTTGTTCCGCGGTTCTCGTGCTTCAAAACTTGTACGGCTGGCTGCCTGGGGTCTGGCATTGATCGCGTTGGTTCCAATGGCAGGCATTGCCGTCTCGGTAAAAGATCCGCAGCCAGAGTCAGCCACCCTTGGCGCACCTGAGGCAAACGCCTGGGATGCGTATTCACAGGCCAGGGTTGAGCAGCTCATGGCGGAGGGTAAAACCGTCTTCGTCGACTTCACCGCAGCCTGGTGTGTTACCTGCCAGGTGAACAAAAAGCTCGTATTGGAGACGGAGGAGATTGACCGCGCTTTCGCCGAGAGCGGCATCGTGAAGTTGCGAGCCGACTGGACAAACCGCGACCCTGCAATCACCCGAGCCCTGACTCAGCTTGGTCGTTCAGGGGTGCCGGTATACCTCATCCAGCGGCCGGGTCAGCCACCTGAGCTGCTTCCTGAGCTGCTAACCAAAACAACGCTGAGAAATGCTCTCATGCGCGACCATGAACAATCCACTGCCTCAATCCAACCTCGTTCTGGGCAGTAACCTACCCGCTAAGGAGTACATCATGAAAACCAGCGTATTTGCGTCGATAACGCTTCTCGTAATCTCTCTATGGTCAGGGGTAGCCAGCGCTGCTGCAATCGTTGGGCAGCCAGCTCCGGATTTCACCGCTACCGATAGCAATGGTGCTTCCGTCGCACTATCCAGCCTTGAGGGAAAAACTGTGGTGTTGGAATGGATGAACCCCTCTTGCCCCTTTACGCAAAAGCATTACCGCAGCGGAAACATGCAATCGTTGCAGGAATATGCTCGCCAGAAAGATGTGGTCTGGCTGTCGGTAAACACGGCATCAGCCAACAGCGCCTCCTTCCGGCCTGCCGCAGAAATGAACGCCTGGCTCAGCGAAATGAAAGCAGCACCCACGTCCTTACTGATGGACTCGGATGCGACTGTGGCCAAACTCTACGGTGCCAAAACTACCCCCCATCTTTTCGTTATCAATCCCAAAGGAGTGGTGATTTATGCAGGGGCAATCGATGACAAACGCAGCGTGGCGCTTGAGGATGTGAAGGTTGCGAGGAACTACGTCAAAGCTGCGTTGGACGAAAGCCTAACCGGCAAACCGGTTTCTACCCCATCGACTCAGCCCTATGGCTGCCCGGTTAAATATTAGTAACAAGCCCGTAGCCAGCGGCACTGCTTGATAGTGCTCGACGTGCCGTCAGGTAGTGCATAGGCTTGCGAGCTTTGCTTCGGGGGAGCCATGGATAGAGATACGCTTGAGCGAAACCAGATACCGATCTATTTCGTTGCGGTGATAGCAGCAGCGCTGGGCGGGCTTATGGCTCCGTCTGGCGCACAAGGGCTAGAGGTTCTGGTTACGCCGGCCATCGCCGTTCTCATGTATGCGATGTTCCTGCAAATCCCTTTCCTGCGTCTGCGGGAAGGCCTGAGCAGCAAGCCGTTCATGGCTGCCCTCCTGATCGCCAATTTCGTCCTGATCCCCTTGCTGGTATGGGCACTGACGCGCGTGCTCTCGGGGCATCCGGCCATCTTGGTCGGTGCGCTGTTGGTGTTGCTGACGCCTTGTATCGACTATGTGGTGGTCTTTACCCACATCGGCAAAGGCGATTCTCGGTTGATCCTCTCGGCTACGCCCATCCTGCTACTGCTCCAACTCGCCCTGTTGCCGCTCTACCTGGGCATCATGCTCAGTGGCGTCTCTGGGGTGGTTGTGTCCATGGGTCCGTTCATTGAAGCCTTTTTGGCGCTGATTGTTGCGCCCCTGATCCTGGCACTGCTCACCGAAGCCTTGGTCGAGCGATCAGCTGCCGTCAAGGTCTGGACTGAGGTTTGGGCATGGCTGCCGGTGCCGGCGATGGCTGCGGTGCTCATAGTGGTAGTCGGGTCGCAGATCACCCCTGTCGTGCGCGATATCGAAAGACTGGCGCCAGTGATTCCGGTCTATATCGGCTTCCTCTTCCTGGCTCCCTTGATCGGCGCGCTGGTTGCCAGGCTATTCAAGCTGCCTGCCGGTGCGGCTAGAGCCGTGACCTTCAGTGCCTCGACCCGAAACTCCCTGGTGGTTTTACCGTTGGCCTTGGCGCTACCCGAAGAGATTCGCGGGCTCGCTGCGGCAGCGGTAATCACCCAGACCCTCGTGGAGCTGATTGGGGAATTGATCTACATCCGTGCAATACCCGCTTTCCTTTGCCGTGATCGCTCAGAGCCTGCCCAAACTACTGGGTAAAGGATTGCCCCGGAATAAACGTAACGGCGCGTACGTGAGGCCCCAGCGTTCGAGATACGGCGCACCGAAGCCGATGGCTGTGGAAGGGCTGACGGTAAGACAACCTCTCAATCGGCACTTTTGCAGCGTCCTCTCAACAGGTATCCAGACGTGATAGAAGCCGTGGTGTTCGACGTCTATGGAACGTTCTTGCAACTTGGTGAACGACGCCATCCGTTCCGCCAACGATGCAACGCGTGCGCGGTCAAGGGCGTCAGCCCAAGGCCGATGATGCCCGGACTCTGATGACGTAGAACGTGGGCATTGCCGGCGCTGCCGCCCTGGTCGGTGCGCAGTTGAGCCACGAAGAGCTCGCGAGTCTGGAGTGGGATCTACTGTTCATGGTCGGGTGCCAGATTGATCAAGGGGGATATCCCGGCTTGGGCAGAACGCACCCACCCAGCGAGGACCTCAAGATCTTGTTGTAGCGACTCGGCCTCCGACCAGATGCAGGCATTCTCATTAGGCACTGTCAGTGGCGCGCCCTCTACAAGAAGGGTTAGGGCCATCGCGTGAAGCTTCAGCAGCTCATCACGGACAGCCGCAACTCCACCTAGCTCAGCCAGACAGGCATCCAGTCGGTCAACCAACTGTAGAAGCTGGGAGGTGTCGAAGCTGGTTCGCAGCCTGTCCAGTGCTGCGACATCCACCTCTCCGTAGGGAGTGTCACGAAAAGACGCCGGCGGAATCTCGATCATGTTGCCTCCTCGGCATCGGCCTTGCTGGCCGTGTTGACTCGCAGCGAGCCGGCAGCCTGCTGAAACACCGAGTCCTTGATCCAGGGCTCCGGTGGCCGGTTCAGCTTGAGGTTGAATTCGCCAAAACGCTTGACGTTGCTGGTTAGATAGGGGCTAAGGAAGGACACGTCTTCGTCGGTGAACTGCCAGCCCTCACGGGCCAGTTTCTGCAAGATGCGCATCATGTCCACGGTGTTCTGCAGGATCACCGACGAGGCCACCATGTCGTTATAGCGCAGGCGTTTCTGCTGCTCGTCCGGATCGTTTTCCGCGATAACATCGCCGCCGAAGGACAGCCACTTGGAGAAGCCGTTTTAGGACTCGATCTTATTGGTGTTGGCGGTGACTTCCTGACGAAGCTCGCGGCTGCCTATCCAGTTGAGCAGGAAAATCGTACGAATCACACTGCCAAGCGTCTGGGCAGCATGGTAGAGCTTGTTGCGCCGGCTGTAGGAGCCAAGTTTGCGCAGCAGCATGGGCGAGGAAATCTTACCGACCTGGATCGATAGCGCCACCTGCATCAAGTCCTGCCAATGGGTTTCAATCAGGTTCCAATCAGCGGTGTCAGTGAACAGGCGGTTGATATGCTTGTACGACACGCCGCGATCCGGTCGGCACATCACCAGGTTGCGCCAGTTGCGGATACGCGGCATCAGGTTAATGCCCAGCAGGTGGGTGAAGGCGAACACCGTGGCAGACTGCCCCTGGGTATCGGAGTACACCGTGTCAGCCTCGACGCTGAGATCCGCCTTGAGCAGCCCCTCGATCACGTAGATAGCCTCCCAGATGCCCGGTGGGATGAAGTGTTGGAACACGGCGATGTAGTTGTTGGCCACGTGTCGGTAGGCCACGGCTCCCATTTTTCGGTAGCGGAAGTGGTAGCCGGCCAGCAGGTTGTCGTCATAGAAGTCGAACTGCGTACCATCCGCGGCCACCGCCTTGCCGTCGCCCCAGAGCTTGGGCAGATCGAGTTGCAGGTAGAGTTCCACCAGCTCGCGGTTGGCCTTGTCCAGCTTCTCCAGCGAGAGGTGGCGGCGATTGGTATAGGAGAGCATGTGCGGCGTGACATTACCGGCCAGATGCCGAGCCGCCTGGTTGGGGCCGAGGTTGCAGCCCATGGCGAAGATCGTCATCAGGTAGCGCTCTGCCGGCTCTTTGAGCTTTGGCTCGTTGCCGGACATCGGCCCGAAATGTCGAGTGAACTGAATCCAATGCTCAATGTTGGCCATGATGTCGAGCACGTGCCTGGCCGGCATGCGCTGCATAAGCGCCGTCTGTAGCGAGATGGCCGAGGCGGGATGTCCCGCGCCGTCACGCGGCGTAGCACCGGTTCGCCGGCTTCGTTGATCGAAACGTCTCCTCGGCAAGTGGGGAATTTGTCATCCAGCTGCTGCGCGGTTTCCTCCAACTGGGCCTTGAGGGAAGCAACAAACTCCTTCGCCGTGCCAGGCAGTCCCACCTTTTCGCAGTAGGCCGGTAGTCGCTGGAGACATTGGTCCCAGGGCAGCAACTGCTTGCGATAGTCAGCGAAAGACTCAGAACCCGCCACACACAGATCACCCGATCGGAGTTCGCTGGCCAAATACGAGAAGACGCAGACCTCCAGGTAGCGACGGTTGGTTGGCGGACCTTCAGTGGCAGAGCGCCGCACGACTTTGATCCATCGGTCCGAAGCGAAGGAAAGTTCCACATGCTCATCGATCCATTCGCGGTGCAGATTCTCGTTATCCTGGATCAGGTGGAGGGCCTGGATCAGTGAGCGATCCTGAGTCGTGGGTTCTAGTTGGAGAAGGTGGCTGAGACGGAACAACAGCGAGCGATGGGACTTGAAGTGCTTCCAGATCAGCGGCAGGTAGTTGTTGCCCCCCGTGGCCTGGACTTCGGCACAGGTCTCGCGCAACCGATCTAGGGTGCCATCGGGAGAGAGATATTCCCGAATCAGGCTGCCAGCCTCCTGGTTATCCGGTTCCTGAACGAGAATCTGCACGACACCGTCGAGGGTAGCTGCCAGTTGCTCCAGCTTCTGGCGCTGCCGCGCCTGGATCTGCTCCAATTCCTCCTTGGCGCGTTTGTGGATCGTCGAAATCCGCCGAATGAACATCTCGGCCAGGTGATCCCGAGTTCGCACCCGCATCCGATAGATCAAGGCCAGCATCAGCGTGTAGCGCTTCGGCAGCGAGCAGTCCTTCAGCTCGGCGACGTCCGACGCCGCAGCTTGAGCGGAGAAGTGGCGGATCTTCGTATCGACGATTCCCTCAAAAATGGAATCCAGGTTCCCGAAGCTCTCTAGCCACGCTAGATGGTCGATCAGCACCTCCAGGTGCTTGCGAGAGGGTTTCTTGGGTGTCTGCTTGAGTGCGTTGAAGTCGCTCTGCCGCCGCCCGAAATCGGTGTCGAGCAGCTCCTTCAGTTTGTAAATCACCTCGATTGGCGCTCGGGTTACCACAAGGTTGAAGATTTTCTCCTGGGCTTCTGCGCGAGCGGTCTCGGCTAGGTCATTCAAGGTCGAGTAGGCGGGTAGCTCGTAGTTATGACCCAGTAGTTCGTCGATTACCGCGTTGATGATGTCAGCGCGCTGTTCGAGGAGAGGAGCCATCTGCTGTGCATGTGCGGCTGCAATGTCCTGACCATCTGAGCCATAAAATGGCTGAACACCAAGCCGCTCCCGCACTGCATTCATATGGCGGTAAAGTTGCATCCACTTGTAGGGGGATAACGCGACCTTGCTGCGCAGACCTATTTGTGTCCGGATGAAATCAACGACCGACTCCGGCACCTCCATGATCTCTGGGAAGTACCTGAGTATCTGGAAGGTCTTGAATAGAACAGCGAGGTTCAACCGGAAGGCCGCATTGGAGCGACTTTTGACCCAGATGATTTCTTCCTCGGAGAAGGTGAAATCACGCTGCAGCTCGGCCCTCGAATAGGAGCGCGACAAAACGGGATAGGCGGTGCGTTCGGGGGATGCCATCGATCACTCCTGTCCGGGAACCAAGCGGAAAAGATAGACCATGGATCAGTCGCAGCGTTTCTTTGAGAAAAAGCTATTTAATAACAATAACTTACAGACAAAATGAATGAATTTTCCCCTTATCTCGGCATGCCCCCCAATTGGGATGAGTATTTCGAGTTCCGCTGGGGCAAGAAAATACTCAAATCGACGAAGGGACAAAGGGACGAGCGAAGATGTATCGCGTCTGGCGGCAGCAAGACGGCCTGTGTTCTGTCTGTCATAAACCCGTTACCAAAGATACGCCGTGGCATAGTCGCCACATCGTAAAGCTGGCTAATGGCGGAACGGACGCCGCTGTCAATCTTGACATCTACCATCTGCGTAGCCCTAGAGACCAGCAATTCGCCAATGTTAAAGAGGTATCGCCGGGTACTTATTAGTGCTTTTGTAGAGGCTTGAGCCGTGTGCTGGGAAACTCGCAGTAAGGGGCCGGCGAACACACCTTCCTGACCCCATCGCCTCAAGCGAAAGTGTCAGTAAAGCTGCGTCGGCCGGACGCTTACCATCATGGTTGGCTGCTGTTTAATTTGTCTGGCACCCGCCCCCTTCCACCATGTACGTTGCGACACGCCGCACACCGAGCGAGTCTTGATAAACCAGCTCGACTGGCACAATCCCACAGGCGAAGCGAGTGTCGGTGATGCTAATGATTTTCGCCACATCAGATGGAACGCCCGTGCGGTCTGCCTGAACATCATTAGCGGCAATAGCGCTACTGGCAGCAACAGCCAAGAACAGAGCAATCAATGTTTTCATGGTGTTTTCTCTAGAAAAGTTGAGCCGCTCTAGCCACACGCTTGTGCAGTTATTGACGAGGCCAACTCCGCCACTAATAGGAGGGGCCTGCCAACATCAACACGTCTTTGAGCACTAGACAGCCCCACCAGCCAAGAAGGAAAAGCCATGACGGGCATCTGCGAGATGCCAACACCTAGGCTTTAGGTGTGGTGATCAGAAAGCCCAAAGCTACGAGTGGCTTACCAAAGGCTACTGCACCAACGAGCAGAAGCGGCTGTCGTTGGATCGGGATTGATGTCACCTACATCCCGATCAATATTTCGACGACGCCCCACTCGGTTGGAGTAGCCACAGGCGCTGTTGAATGTCTGCAAATCACGCTTGGCAGCACTCAATTCACCTTCATATTTGAGGTTAGCTTCGTATTTTAAAGAGTGCATATTATCGGCGACGTGCACTGACTAATGGCGACAAAAGGCACGCCAAAAGTAAGCGTCCGGGCATCCCGTCTTGCGTAACTAAACCGGCTGCCACCTATGCGGCAGCAACCGATCCATCTCACTCGCTCGCTGCGTTGGCAAGCGCGTGATAACGTCCTTCAAATAAGCGTACGGATCATGCCCATTGAGCCGCGCCGACTGGATCAACCTCATGATCGCCACCGCCCGTTTTCCGCTGCGTAGCGATCCTGCGAGTCGAGTCAGTCGAAGGGAATTTCACCCCTCGGCTGCTCACAGAACCGTACGTGACAGTCTCCCGTCATACGGCTCTTGATCACACATTCGATGCACGTAGTAGATACCAATGTGCGAACAGCTCCGGATTTTCTCTTCGGACAAGACGCAGCCGATGCTCCGCTTGACGTATAGAGATTCGGTACTTGCTCTTCATCCATTTGAGCAGGCGCGATTGCAACGCGCTCCACAATCGATAGCTGAAGTTTCTGTACCAGAATTTACCGTAGTATTCGATCCATCCCCGAATCACAGCGTTGTACCTACGAGAAAAATCCCTCAGGTCATCAGTCGTTGATCGATGACACCGCGATCACCCTGGCCAACGCGGTCTCGGTGCCAGCACGCATGTCCATGGGCTCGGTGGCGAGCCAGATGGCATCAATGCGGATCATTGGGTGAGCCCACGAATGAATCGGGCGCACCCTTCGGGATCGGAAATTGGCCACTTCACCGTGAGCGTTTGCTGGCCAAGCGGTAATTCAATGATCCCCGGCGCTTCAACCACTCGTTTTGATTCGACTTTCAAAGGGATAAAAGCGGGTAGCGCGGCAGCCTGCTGATCACGGTAAAGCGGTAGCCAACGGCGCACGACATTAGCGTTGATACCGTGCCTCATCGCGATGGCTGCCACGGAAACGCCGGGCTGCTCGCGTTCATGGACGACTTGGGCCTTGAAGGATTTTGTGTAGGACTTACGTTCACGCATGGCGATCCTGACATTAAGGGTAATTGTGTCCGCATAAAATTACGCGGACACAATCGCCCTTATCGGCCGGGCTCGGAAGGTGTGTTCGCCGGCCCCTTACAGGTAACTGCCATTCCTACCGCGACCATTGAGACGGCGGTTGATGGTCAACGCATTACCGGCGAGCACCGAATCAACCTGCTGTCCCGCAACGCGGCTTAGGCTTATCTTTGCATATTGTGTTGAAAGTAGAGCTTTTCGTCGCCATACCGAGACGCCACGATCTTGGAATTTAGAACCAGTTGGCCTAAAAGTTTAGCCTGCTCGACCGTCTCGCCTTTATCCAAGGCGTAAACGTCGTACAGCACCTCTCCGACAGGGAAGTCAGTCAACCTTATCCGAAAGTCATCCTGCATTGTCACCCCGTTGAAGCGAGCAGCAGCTGCTGGCCGCGGCTTAAAAAGAAGTTGGTAAGGCGCCCTTGGCGCAGCCACTTTAGAGCCATCGGCGTTAATATCGGCCAGATGCTCAACGGTCAAGTGACCGGGATCTGAATCTCTAGCCCCAAAACGTATGGCTGCCCATTCAAAGAAACCGGCGAGTAAGCGCGTCGCAAAAGAGCCTGCGGGTGGAATGATGTTGCTGAAAGTCTTCTCGAAGAAATTGTATCTCTCTTGGCCATCGATGGAATTCATAACCTGTAAATTGACCGACGGGTGATTACCGTCAATGAAAAACTTCAATGCTAAGGCCGGCACAGAGTGGGTATCCGTCGGCTTAGTCGCCAACGAAAGACGACCAATCACGCAGTCGGTGCCGCTTTGGAAGATGCCGGTATAGCGACTCGCCACTGCACGGTTCGCCACAAACCGGAAGCGCGCCTCTGCACCAAATGCATGCACCAATTTGCGCCGCCCTTGCTCCAGCTCATCTCCTTGCGCAGTCAGCGACTTAACCGTAAAACTCGGCATTGCCAAGGTTAAGGTATCACCGATGCTTGGCGCAGTCAGCGCTGGGAGTTCAGAGCCGTAGAGGGAAGGCACAATCTTGTTATTCCAGATGAAGTCCTCCTTTTGACACGCCGATTGAGACCGCGCTACGGCATCCCCAGTGATTGATAACGGCTGAACGTTGGAGGGTTGGCAGCCCGTTGTCGTGAATACAAAAAAGGCGGATAAGAGGGTACTTGCTTTGCTCAACGGCATCGTCTGGCTCCGAGTATTCCCTGCCGATGTATGCGCAATAGCTACGATCTCCGTATAACGCGGCAGATTGGGGTCTTCGGTTCTGCTTCATCGAGCAGCACCGGTAGCACTGCTTGCATACCGAGCAGGTTGCGCATCAATGCTTCCGAGCTCAGCGGAGCATCCTCGGATCTTCTTAGTTCAGGCAAACCAGCCTGACTGGGGATTGCTGTTCAAACCGGCACGACCGCTTATTTCAAAGCAGCCGCACCCTAATTCGACTTCAGCAGCGCCTTAATCATAGCTTCTTGTGCGCTTTCATCCACCGATCGAATACGGCGTTTTCCTTCTTCTGTGCTGCAATGATGTCCTTGGCCACCTGGAGCATCTGCGGATCTTTGCCGTTCTTGAGTTCGGCTTGCGACATGTGGACCGCCATCTGGTGGTGCATGCGTATGTTGGCCGCGAAGTCATAATCCACATCGCCTGTCATGGATATGCCCTCCATGTGCTTCATGCCGCCCATATCCTTCATGCCATCCTTCTTCGAATGATCCATCTGTTCGCGGACATGGCCTTCGCATCCTTCTTCGCGGGTTCGGCGGTATTCGTCCACGTCGGTGCTACTGCCATGACCGTGACGGCCATCGCTACGGCGCAGGCCGATAAAGTGAACTGGTTAGATCTGCTGTGTTTAATTTGCTGTGACATCGTGAATCTCCAGGTAGAGGCCGGAGGGTCGACACACGCTGCCATTGCCCGCGCAGCATGAAAATTACTTTCTTGTGTGCCTGCATTGGGGTGTTCGATTAGCTCTTGAAATGTGTGGCTTCGACGTTTTTGCTTCCTGCCGCAAGGCAATGGGTCATCGCGGTATGCAGGCAGGTCGTGGCAGTGACTACACACATCTATTCAGGGTCGCATGTTGTCGCGGATCCCAGTGTGGTGAGCCATCTGGTTCTCGTTCGTTGATATGTTCTCCTGATGGTGATGCGATCGGCGACTAGCGCCAGCTTTGACCCACTTCTCTCGGTGTACGTGCAACTTGGCCCCACTATTCAGTGACGTCCGTTCGCTGACGAACATAAGAACTGTTTGAGATCGCGCGTAACCCTTTCTCGCGCCGAGCAGCAAGCTCAGGAGCAACGCCTGACACAACACAACGATCGCGCTCACGCCCCAGAATACGCTGACGCAGAGCCGCAGCGCGCATGAGCAGGTGGCGTATCAACTCACCGAGCTTAAGCAGATCATCAGGCACAAGAGCACGGCAATGGCGAGCAGAGTTTGGCCGAGACACTGATGCGCCTGGCTTTGGTCGATAGGGAACGGAGCCTTTTGGCGGAAGGCTTAACCCGGGCTGAAACCCATGTGACCGAATTGGCCACAGAAAATCAGCTTCTCCTGTAAGACAAAGCGGGGCTATCCAGTCAACTCGAGGAGTTCCGGACTGAGGAAGTCAAACCAGTGGTTGTTTGCTGCTCACTCGGGCACTTGGTAGCTAATGCCATTGGGTCCGGCCCCGACTTTATGGCTGGCCACCACTGTGCGGCTGGCAGTATCGATCACAGAGAAGGTGCCGGCCTCGATATTGCTAACAAACACATAAGCGCCATCGCTGCTGATGGACACGCCGTGAGCGCCCTTGCCGGTGGTCAGGGTGGCGACAACGCTAAAGGTCTGCGGGTCAATCACCGAGACGCGGTCATCCGGCTCACTGCTGCTGCCCTGATTGGCCACGTAGACCTGGCGGCCATCTGCCGTGGCATACATCTGAATCGGCGTTCTGCCGACGGCAACTTTACCTATCAAGCGTTGTGCTTTCGTGTCAATGATTCCGAGCTTGTTCTCCGCGCTCAGCGACACATAGGCCTGCCGCCCATCTGGGGCGAAGCCGACTTGCACGGGGCCTTTACCAACGGCAATTTGCGCGGTTTCTTTCAGCGTTGCGGTATCGATTACTGAGACGCTGCCACTGCGCATATTGGCGACATACAGCATCTTGCCATCCGGGCTCAGGCGTAAACCATGGGGGAAACTACCAGTCTTAACAGTGCCAAGTTGAGTGCGTGCCTGTAGGTCAAACACCCGTACCAGATCAGCGGCAGAGTCGCTAACGAAGGCCCGCTGTCCGCTCAGGTCAGTCACCACGTGGGCAGGATGTTGCCCCGCCGGCAGGCTAAAGGCCGGTTTATCAAGCGTGGCCGTGCTGAACACCAGCAACTCACCTGCACTCATGGCTCCCGTTTGATGCTCAGCATGCGCAGGCATGCCCACCACCAGCAGCCAGCGCCCATCGGCGCTGATTTGTAAATTATGCGGCGCAATGTTCAGGGCCAGCGTTTTGACCACGCCCGTGTCGAGCCTGACTTGGCTAATCGAACTGTCGCGCTCATTGGCCGTGTACACAGTGCCAACTGGCGCTGCCAGCGCTACGTTTAAAGCCAGAGCGAGACTGGACGCCAAAAGCAGTTTGAACTTGAACATGAGCGCTGATCCTTTTAGCGAAACAGTGACTGTTGCGACTGGTGTTCGGCGAGCAAACGCCTGCCTACCATGCTGCGCCGCCGCAACCAGTCGCTCATTGATCATGATCAACTACTTGGCATTGAGCGCTGCGGAAAAAGTAGTTATTGCTCACGGCAAGACGAAGCGAAACAGCTCAGCCGACTTGCCGGGAAACGTCAGTTTGAGCACCGCTCAGCTTGCCGCCTGCCAGGCTCAGTTCGGCGGTATTGCCCGACGACGCTTCGCTTACCACTCTAAAGTCGCGCCTCGGTCCGAGTCGCATCTCATCAGCACGTAATGTCGTGGGCATTAGTTGCTATCGCGGTATGACCGAAGCAGACCGTCCTTGGATATTACCTTTTCAGCGATAGTTGTCCTTGAGGGCGTTATGTATCGCGGTCGCCGCAGTCGCCGCATGGGCGACTCCAACACTCATCTGATTGAGCGCGTTGACTACATCGCCCGCCTCGTACAACCCCAGGACTGACGTGCGCTGGCCGGTGTCCACCACCAACTCGCCATTGCTGTCAAAAGTTACGCCGAGGCTTTTAGCCAACTCGGTCCGTGCGTTGCAGCCAAGCATCGGGTATCGGGTGTCGAAACTGAGTTCGCCGCCGTTAGCCAAGCGTATCGCCACACGATGCCCTTTGATCTTGCGGATTTGCGCGAGCGGATCCTAGACGAGCCGGATGCCTGTCTGTGCAATTTTGAGACGTTCTTCGTTGTCTAGTTCTCTGCTGCCCGGTTGCGCAATTAGTGTGAGCTGGCGGGTCTAGGTACGGAGAAATAGCGCATGCCTGAAACCTTCCTTGGCGGAGGCGAGAAGAGCAATGTCCTGGTCGATGACATCGTATCCGTCGCAAATCGGGCACCAACGCACATCACCACCGAGAGTGGCCTCACGTAGATCGCCCACCCCCCGTAAAATCGGGTTGAGCCCCGAGGCGATTCAGCTCTATTTTTCTCATTTTGGCTTGGTCGATCCCTCGGATATCGAACGAGAGCATAAATTAGGAAGCATTAGTAAATGCGGCAACCCAAGGCTTAGCAAGAAGCCAAGCGCTGTGAGGCTCGCGCTCAGAACGAAAGAGGCACCAGGCAGAAAGACAGTACTGTAGAGGATTCCACCGACCGCCGACCCTAAGGTTGTCCCAAGACTGGACGCTGCCGTTTGCTTGCCGAGTTCCCAGCCCTGCGCGCTTCCAGCCTTGGCTGAGATCCAGTAAGTGAGGATCGGCGACAGGATGCCGGCGCTGGCAGCGACCGCACCGATCACGACTAGCATCAACATAAAATCAGATGCCCAAGGTACAAGGAACAACCCAGCTGCCAGCACGGAGAGTGCGGGTGCGATGAGCCAGCGGGTCTTGTCCGGCTTAAACCAGGGTGAGAATACGATTGCTTGCATCCCAAACATGACCAAGCTGCACTCGGTGAACATCAGCGCAATCTGATATGGACTCAAACCAAGTTCCTGTTTACCACGCAGTGCGAGCCCGACCTCGAAGGCCCCGACGCCGACCGAAACGATGAAAGTGAGGATGAGGAGTTTTGGCACGAGCCATGCTTTTTGATCGACCAAGGTATTAGATATCTGCTTTGACCGACCAAGGCCTTCGATACGTGGTACTGAAAACGCAACTCCAGCGGCCACTAGAAAGGCGAGCAGTCCCGTCGCCGCGAGCGGAACCGCGATCGATCCTGCCGGCGAGGCGAGGCTAAAGGTATCTGCGGCAAAGCGCGTTACGAACACGCTCAGCATCGGTCCAAGCAGGAAGCCGCTAATCCCTGTCATGCTGACGAACGCAAGCCGACGGGCCCGTCCCTGTTCGGTCGTCGTGACGTTTCCGAATACAGCCGCTGCTACGGGCGTCACCGCTGCGGCAAACATACCGCTTATGAAGCGCTCGGCGTAAACAGCGACGAGACTCTCAACAAAAGAGAAAACCAACATGGTTACGCCAAAGCCGAGAAGTCCAACAAGTAGTACACCTCGCGGGCCGCGTTGGTCGGAAAGTCGGCCCCACATGGGTGCAAACAGAAAAAGTGAGAGAGTGTAGACAGCAGTCAGTAACCCGGTGTGCTGGGAAACTAGCGCAGCATCACCTTCAGCTCCCAAGAGCCGCTCAATTAGGTAGGGTAAAAGCGGAAGCACGATGCCAAAGCCAACCGACACAGTGAACACGCTGAGCATAAGCGCGGCCGTAGTCGCTACGGGCAAACGTGCTGAGCGCGCGCTGGTGGCCCTCATGTAGCCGCAGGCCATCGAGTCATGCCTGCGGTCCGACGTCTGAGCATCATAGGGGCGAGTTAACCGCAGCAACCACCCTTGGATTGATGATTGGGCGTGGCCTTGGCCGCATTCACTCCATAGCCCGCCCCTTTCACGGCCGATTTCAGTTGATCGAGCGAGGTGAGCTGCTCGTCATAGCGCACGGCAGCCTCGCCGGTCGAGAGCGACACTACTACGTCATCGACTCCTGGAATTGCTTTCAGCGCGTTCGCCACATTGCTGGCGCAGCCGCCACACGTCATACCGGTAACATTCAACGTTTCACTTTGCATGGTGATACTCCTTTTCATGATAGGGAATAAAAAATCGTTGTAATACGTTCTCAGTCTCCCGTCAGTGGCTTCACATTTGTATGCAGATCCGTTTGCTCAAGATTACTTTGGATTTCTCCGCCTCGTCTGAGCGTGCTTGAGTTTTTTGGTCGGCTATCAACTATAGAGGGCTCCTCAGAGAACCATTGGTTTATCCGGTAATTCATTTTGGTCACCGCCGGCACCGGGAAAGTGTTTCGTCAAATGCTGTGTAACCGCCTGAACACCGCTGACTACGCCGCCTTCGTAATTGGATTGTTTGAAGGCGGCTTCCATCTGGAGGCAAATGCTTTGCCATTCTTGAGAGCCCACTTTCGCGTGTATTCCGCGATCGGCAACAATCTCCACGTCCCGGTCAGCGAGCAAAAGATAAATCAGCACACCGTTATTGTGAGCGGTGTCCCATATACGCAACTGCGAAAACACATCGATAGCGCGCTCTCGCGCGGACTGGCCCTTGAAAAGCGGTGTGCTATCCAGTGCGCCCTCCACGACGAAACGGATTTCTCCGGCGTGTGCAGCCTCACTGGCTTTAATCGCTAGCTCGATCGCGATCAACGTTTCGCGGGGAAAAGCCCGTTTGACCTGCCAGTGGGTCATAACAAGATGGTTCAGAACGCGTTTGATATTCATGTTTACCATCTCCCCGATGCGCCGCCACCGCCAAACCCGCCTCCGCCTCCGCCGAAGCCACCACCGCCTCGACCGAATCCTCCACGATGCCCCCCCATGCCGTATCCGCCCATACCGCCACCGACCAACGTGAACAAGAGCGCCATCACGCCCGCACCAAACGCGATGAATAGTGCGCCGGCCACCAACCATGCGATAACGGCCACAACACCTCCAGTGACCAGCGCGCCTGGAAATCTACCCAAAACGGGGCGCAGAACACTGCCGATCACGAGCGCAAGAATAAAAATGAGCGGACCATATTGCCGAATGTCTGTAACACCGCCGATAGTTTGTGCGTTGGGTGCCGGCAACGGCTCTCCATCAATTACCCGGATCATCTGATCGAGCCCGGCAGCAATGCCACCGTAGAAGTCTCCTTGCTTGAAGCGCGGTGTGATGATCTCGCTGATGATGCGTTTGCTGGTGGCGTCATTGAGTACGCCTTCAAGCCCGTAGCCTACTTCGATGCGAAGCGCACGGTCGGTCTTCGCGATGACCAGGATTGCACCGTCATCCACTTTTTTCCGGCCTAACTTCCATTGTTCCGCAACGCGCAAAGCATATTGTTCGACCGCTTCCGGCTGGGTGCTGGGGACAATGAGAAGTGCGAGTTGAGTGCCTTTCTTGGCTTCAAACGTCCGTAAAGTTTGCTCGAGACTTGCCGTCTGATCTGCGGTGAGCGTAGCGGTCTGGTCAGTGACCTGGCCAGTAAGGGGGGGTACTGCGACTTGAGCGCCCACGAGGAAAGACCAGCAAAGCACTAAGACAAACAATGCCGCCGCGCTTGTCGTGCGCACCGTTGTCACTTGGCTGCTCCCTGCGTCCCGCTTGGGGGAAGAGCAGGCGCTGACCCAAAATCTACTGAAGGGGGCTTAGCGATTTCTTTTTCGTTTGCTACCGTGAAATTAGGCTTCTCTTTGTATCCGAATGCCATCGCCGTCAGATTGGAGGGGAACGAGCGGACCGTGACGTTGAATTCCTGCACTGACTTGATGTAACGGTTGCGTGCTACGGCGATGCGGTTTTCGGTGCCTTCCAGTTGCGCCTGCAAATCGCGAAAACCGGCGTCGGCTTTCAGTTGCGGGTAGTTTTCGCTCACTGCCAGCAACCGGGACAACGCTCCGGACAGCTCGCCTTGTGCAGCCTGAAACTTGGCAAAGGCGGCCGGGTCATTGAGCACCTCTGGCGTCACTTGTATGGAGGTCGCCTGAGCCCGCGCTTGCGTCACTTGGATTAGTACTTCTTTTTCATGCGCAGCATAGCCTTTGACTGTATTGACCAGATTAGGTACCAGATCCGCTCGACGCTGGTATTGGTTTACTACCTCAGACCAACTTGCCTTAATTTGCTCGTCGTTAGTCTGAAAAGTGTTGTAGCCGCAGCCACTTAGGTTTAAAGCAACCAGCGTTGTCAGGAGGATCAATAATTTGCGCATTTTATTTTTCCAAAAACAGGTTTTCAAACCGAACAACATTGTGACTGTTGCGCCTGTCGGCAATATCCTTGCCATGTTTTGGTTGCGATGACTAAGTGTTACTTATAAAAATTCTTCGCCACGGTGCAGTACTGCCGCTCATCGCATTGCTGCCGATGAGATCCGGTTGGATCCATCACCGTTTGCATTTATTTGTGCATCAATTGCAGTGACGCTATTGTGTGTTCTACGATTTCACACCCATGCCATTTAGGTTCGACATGTCATCCTGCATCGCGTTCATGCGTTCGGCCATCAACGTATCACGCTCTTCAGATATTTTTTGCCGCTGAAGTCTGGGCAGTGCTGGTCATACTGGTTGAGTCAGATGCAAGCTGACAGGGCCACAGTCAGAGTAGATATATCTAAGGACAAGTTTCAGTTTAATGAGTTTTCCCTCTTCTCTTATAGATAGTGGATAAATTTACAGTACGAGGATGAGGGAAAGGATAGATTGATCTAGGTCAAAGTAACCAGAATGGACCTCCACCGTTCGTCGCTTGTGATTTGCACCCTGCAAAGCTTTCGGTTTCCTCCTTGCCGCATGATCGGGCCCGTGGAACACATCGGCCGGCTTATAACGAGACGCCTGGGGAAGCCTGCGCGCCGGCCGTAGGTGTAATTTGTGGTCGTACACGCTTGATACCGGCGAGCTTGGTCCGTTTCAGTAGCAAAGCATTGATTGCCACGACGGCCGAACTACCCGACATCGATAATGCTGCGATTTCTGGCGACAAAGTAAACGGGTAGAAGACGCCGGCTGCCAGAGGGAAGGCGATCAGATTGTAACCAACCGCCCACCATAGGTTCTGATGCATCTTGTGCAGGGTGGCACGTGACAGTTCTATAGCACCGACGACATCGTACGGGTCGCTTTTCATCAAAATGACCTGCGCGCTTTCCATAGCCACGTCGGTGCCGGCACCAATCGCGAAACCTACATCGGCCTGGGTCAGGGCCGGCGCATCATTGATGCCGTCGCCTACCATGCCAACTTTGTGCCCCTGCGCTTGAAGCTCCTTAAGCTTGGATGCTTTCTGGCCTGGAAGCACGTCGGCCAGCACTATATCAATACCAAGCTCCTTGCCGATGCGATCGGCCGTGGCTTGATTATCGCCGGTAATCATCGCCACCTTTACACCGCGCTCCTGCAACTTGGCGATCGTCGCCATGGAGGTCGGTCGTACGGCATCGGCGATGGCGATTAGACCGATCAGCTTTCCGCCGCGAGCGACATACACCACGGTGCGGCCCCCACCCTGGAGTCGGATGGCTTCTGTGGCCAGCGCCTGCAATGGGATGTCTTCGGACTCCATCAGCTTTAGGTTTCCGAGCAGTACCTTCTCACCGTCGATCATCGCGTGAGCACCCTGACCATCGATGTTGGTAAATCCCGTCGCGACCTCGGCCTGCGAGGTCCCCAATCTTTTGAGCACCGCCAACGCCAAGGGATGCTCCGAGAACTTCTCTACCCCCGCGGCGGTAGCCAGCAACTGAGCTTCGGTGACGTCATGGGCGGTGACCATCTCTACCACATCAGGTTGCCCGAGTGTGAGAGTGCCTGTCTTGTCGAAAACGATGATGGTGAGCTTGGTAGCGTTCTCAAGTGCGGCGGCGTTTTTGAACAAGATACCGTTCATAGCACCGAGTCCCGTACCGACCATTATGGCCATCGGGGTGGCCAAGCCTAGAGCGTCGGGGCAGGCAATGACGAACACCGTGATCGTTAGCGTCAACGCTAACAGTAGTGGCTGGCCCAGGACCCAGAACCACACGCCGAAAGTGAGCAAACCAATGACAATGGCTGCCAGAACCAGCCACTGCGAGGCTTGATCAGCAAGTAGCTGCCCCGGCGCCTTGGAGTTTTGGGCTTCCTGGACGAGTTTGACGATCTGGGCCAGCGCCGTGTCGGCACCAACCTTGGTAGCCTTGTAGCGGAAGCTACCGCTCTTATTGATCGTGGCACCAATAACGGCATCACCAAGAGTCTTCTTCACGGGCATCGATTCGCCGGTCAGCATAGACTCATCGACCTCAGAGCTACCTTCGATGATTTCGCCGTCAACCGGAAGCTTGTCGCCCGGCTTGATGATTACCGTCTCGCCTGTCAGCACCTCCGAGGTGGCCACCTCGGTCTCGACGCCAGCGCGTAGCACCGTGGTCATCGGCGGGGCCAGATCCATAAGGGCGCGGATCGCATCTGAGGCACCCGCGCGTGCACGCATCTCAAGCCAGTGGCCCAGTAGAATGAAGACCAGCAGCACGGCTGCCGCTTCGTAGAACACCTCACCTTCATAGAGGAAGGTGGCCCCCACACTGAACACATACCCAGTGCCGACCGAGAGTAAAACCAGGGTCGCCATGTTGACCACCCGGTTGCGCGCAGCACGCCAGGCTGCGATGAAGAATGGCCAACCCGGATAAGCGATCGCGCCAGTGGCGGCGACGAACAGAAAAACCTTCCGATTAAGGTCGAACGGAGTTGCGAAATCGCCGAACATCTTGCCCATCGGCGAGTACAGGAAGACTGGAATAGCGAACAATAGGGCAACGAAGAAGCGATTACGCATATCGTCGGCCATGTCCTGTATCGACATGCCGGGCGCATGCCCCATATCGTGCGTCATGTCGCTCATCAGTTGCGCGGGTTTGACGCTGTGGCCAGCATGGGGATCACTCCCCGGTTCCATTTCCTTCGGCGCGTGTCCCTTGCTACCACCATGCGCCATGTAGCCTTTATGCGCGTCTGCGGTCTTGTGATCTGTAGGCTCGCAGAGGTGAGCGGGAACGAGTTCACCCCGGCAATGGTAGCCGCAGTCAATGATGCGTTGGCGGATCTCTTGATGCGACGTTTTCGCTTCGTCAAAGTGCACGGTGGCACTGCCGGCCACATAGTTCACTTCGACATGATGAACACCCGATAGCATTGCGATCTGTCGGTGGACGCCGGTCGCGCTCAGGGGGGAGACTAACTCCCCCACTTCGAAGGTGCTTGTTTTCATGTTCGCTCCTGAGGGCAGACATCAGCGCGCCAGTTTCCCAGCGTCGACGCAATTGGGCGTGAATTCGAATACGATGTCCCGATCCGGCTCGACAAGCTTGTTCTTCTTGCCCGCGTAATGTAGTCGCGAGAGGACGTCGCGTATAAGATTTAGACGCGCTAACCGCTTATTGTCAGCCCGTACGATGCGCCACGGTGAGATAGCGGTATGCGTTCGCATCAGCATTTCGTCGCGCGCGGCGGAGTACGCCTTCCAACGTTTAATGGCGACAGCATCGATCGGACTCGTCTTCCATTGCTTGAGCGGATTACGTTGCCGCTCGTCTAATCGGCGCCGCTGCTCGTCCTTGCTGATGTCGAGGTAATACTTCAGCAGCTTGATACCTGAGTTGACGAGCACTTCCTCGAACTTCGGCACCGATTGTATGAACTCCTCATGCTCGTCCTTAGAGCAAAAGCCCATCACATGCTCGACGCCGGCACGGTTGTACCAACTTCGATTGAACAGAACTAGCTCCCCAGCCACGGGGAGGTGGACGACGAAACGCTGGAAGTACCATCCACTGCGCTCGCGGTCAGAGGGTTTGTCGAGTGCCACGACGCGTGTTTCGCGCGGGCTTAGGTATTCGACGACGCGCTTGATGCTACTGTCCTTACCGGCGGCGTCTCGCCCCTCCAGCAGCACGAGAATCTTATCGCCGCAGCCGATAAAGTGCCTCTGCAGCTTGACCAACTCAATCTGCAAAACACGAAGCTGAGCTTCATAGTCATCATGTGAGATCAATGCCTCGGTTTGCCCCCTGCTGCTGATAAGCTCAGCCGGCGAAATACCTGTGCCGCCTGCAACCGGCAGAGCGACTTCATCATTTCCCCTGACATTCTTTTTCTTTTTGCTCATAGAAGTACTCCATCCTCCAGTACGGTCGTTCGGACCTTCAGGGCAAAACTGAACTTGGTGACCACCGATTCGATCTGGATCGGTGTCACGGACGCAGAATTTTTAGGCGCTTACGCGCTGTCTGCACACCCCCCCGATACGGGTACCTCCCTCTCGACATTAGGCTCGTTCTGCTGAGGTAAGGCCGAGCAATCAACAGATGGATGAGGTTGAGGAGGCTGCTTGCCTGTGTCGTTGAACCTGCTGACGCGATTCAGGTGTTGATCCATAGCCGCCGGATAAACGGAGTTAAAGGAGTGCCCGCGAGCTTTCAGGCAACATCGCCTCAGGTGGCCGATAGCCGCTTGCGCAGCGACGGCAGAAAGCGTGGTGTCCTCGCAGCATAATCTGCGAACTCCGCGCCGAACTGCTTTCGCATCTCTGCCTCTTCTGTGATAGCCAGCCGCGCATACATCACTAGCAAAATAGGAAACATGAGCAAGGTCAGCAACGTCGGCCACTGGAACAGAAAGCCCAACAGAATAAGTACGAACGCAACGTATTGCGGATGGCGGATATGCGCATACGGGCCTGACACGGCGAGACCTTTGCGCCGTTGCGCGTGATACAGGACATTCCACGCGCTGGACAGTAAATAGAAGCCGAAGCCAAGGAAGACATAGCTGGCGATGTGCAGCACACCGAAGTGCGGATCGCCCTTCTCTCCGAGTAGCGTCGACCACAGATGGCCGGTGTTGTGGGACAGTAGGTCGAGGCTCGGAAACTTCGTCTGAAGCCAGCCCGACATCAGGTAGATGGTCAGCGGGAAGCCGTACATCTCGACGAACAGAGCAACTATGAAGGCTGCGAACGCCCCGAAAGTGCGCCAGTCGCGTGCGGTCCGAGGCTTGAAGAAACTGAACGCGAACATGATGAAGATGGCCGAATTGAGGATGACAAGCGTCCACAGTCCGTAAGCCGGGGTGTCGTGCATGACTAATCTCCAGTCTTTGGCGGCTGCGATGGTCCAGGGGGGGCTTTGGCCGACGGGTCTTCGTGATCGTGACCATGGCCGCCGTGCATGAAGACGTGCATCAGCGGGCACGCCAACAACAGCAGAAACGGCAGCGCGCCAAAGAAGTGGGCACGGTGCTCGCTTAACAGAAAATACGTAGCAATGGCGCCAAAAACGATCAACCCGATCAAGTAGCGCGAGCTCCAAAAGCTTTGTGGCTCAGAGTTGTGCTGGAGGTGGTCGTGCTTCACTAGATTCTCCTTGGGGAGCCTACAGAGTTCGGAAAAAATCGTACGCTAAGGTTTTTCGAACTGCCATAGGCCGAGCAGTCGCGCGGCGACGATGAGGTACGCTCCCTGCGATGTGGAATTGCGGAAAGCAGACTTGGCAAGAAGCTGCTGATCCTCGCCGTACCACCCGCGTGCGCCGGTGTGGGAACAGCCGCGGCAGCAGTCGGAAGAAATCCAGGTTCATTCCCAGAACCGCAGACACCGGCGCCGCGCACACTTTTTCCGCATTCCCGGCGTAGCAAAGCGCCGCGAGTCGTAAGAGTGAGGCGCATGAGACTGCGGCGGTGATGACGGAACCAGTACATGAGCACTCCATAGACCTGTTAAGCCATGTCGATGTTCAGTTTAGACCGCTAAGCAGCACCCGAACTGACCTAAGTCAAACCAGCGGTTGTTTGCTGCTCACTCGGGCACTTGGTAGCTAATGCCATTGGGGCCGGCCCCGACTTTATGGCTGGCCACCACTGTGCGACTGGCAGTATCGATCACAGAGAAGGTGCCGGCCTCGATATTGCTAACAAATACATAAGCGCCGTCGCTGCTGATGGCCACGCCGTGAGCGCCCTTACCGGTGGTCAGGGTGGCGACAACGCTCAAGGTCTGCGGGTCAATCACCGAGACGCGGTCATCCGGCTCACTGCTGCTGCCCTGATTGGCTACGTAGACCTGGCGACCATCTGCCGTGGCATACATCTGAATCGGCGTTCTGCCGACGGCAACTTTACCTATCAAGCGTTGTGTTTTCGTATCGATGATTCCGAGCTTGTTCTCCGCGCTCAGCGACACATAGGCCTGCTGTCCATCTGGGGCGAAGCCGACTTGCACGGGGCCGTTACCAACGGCAATTTGCGTGGCTTCTTTCAGCGTTGCGGTATCGATTACTGATACGCTGCCACTGCGCATATTGGCGACATACAGCTTCTTGCCATCCGGGCTCAGGCGTAAACCATGGGGGAAACTACCGGTCTTGACAGTGCCGAGCTGAGCGCGTGCTTGTAGGTCAAACACCCGCACCAGATTAGCGGCAGAGTCGCTAACGAAAGCCCGCTGCCCGCTCAGGTCAGTCACCACGTGGGCAGGATGTTGCCCCGCCGGCAGGCTAAAGGCCGGTTTATCCAGCGTGGCAGTGCTGAACACCAGCAACTCACCCCCACTCATGGCTCCTGTTTGATGCTCAGCATGCGCAGGCATGCCCACCACTAGCAGCCAGCGTCCATCGGCGCTGATGTGTAAATTATGCGGTGCAATGTTCAGGGCCAGCGTTTTGACCACTCCCGTGTCGAGCCTGACTTGGCTAATCGAACTGTCGCGCTCATTGGCCGTGTACACAGTGCCAACTGGCGCTGCCAGCGCTACGTTTAAAGCCAGAGCGAGACTGGACGCCAAAAGCAGTTTGAACTTGAACTTGAACATGAGCGCTGATCCTTTTAGCGAAACAGTGACTATTGCGACTGGTGTTCGGCGAGCAATCGCCTGCCTACCATGCTGCGCCGCCGCAACCAGTCGCTCATTGATCATGATCAACTACTTGGCATTGAGCGCTGCGGAAAAAGTAGTTATTGCTCACGGCAAGACGAAGCGAAACAGCTCAGCCGACTTGCCGGGAAACGTCAGTTTGAGCACAGCTCAGCTTGCCGCCTGCCAGGCTCAGTTCGGCGGTATTGCCCGACGACGCCTCGCTTACCACTCCTTCATGCTGCGGCGCTTGCGGCGCATCTTCATGGGCATAAGTGACGTTAATGGCAAGGATCAAACTGCTGCTCAACAACAGTGTGCGAAATGCTTTTTTCATGGTGACTCCGTTCATGGTGGGCGTCGGGTTAATGTGCATCTGGGTTAGAGCATGGTCTGACTGTGGTCATCCAATAAACGCTGCAAGGGTGCCCGGCCAAATAGCCAGAACATCAAGGGGGTCAGGAAGCTGTCCATAATGGTCGAGCTAACCAGCCCGCCGAAAATTACCACCGCCACCGGATGTAAGATTTCCTTGCCCGCCGCATCGGCGGAAAATAGCAGCGGCAACAGTGCCAGCGCCGCAGTCAGCGCCGTCATCAAGGAGCCTGCTGCCTACCGTGGGTCCGCCATCGGCTCAGATCGCCTGGCCTAAGCCGGCCGCCCGCAGACGTGACTCGTCCACGCCGCGGCCGGCACAGCAATCGGCCAAGACGCCATCGATGGCCACGGCGGGAACCGAGCGGACACCCAGGGCGTGGGCGCGCTGTGCCACCTGCATGTCGTGCATGTCGAGCACGCTCACCTCGCAAGACGGGCAGGCCAGGCGTTTCACCGTATCCACCACCTCGTTGCAAGCTGCGCAGCCGGCGCTAAAGACTTCAACTTTGCGAGTCATGGTCAATTACCTCCCTCTCATGCACCCGAGTCATCAGGGGCGGGCTCCGGCGGGTGCGGAGCGAAGCTCGCTAAACTCACTATAAACCTTCGAGTGCGCTCAAAGGTCAAGGGCCTCCGGCTGGTTCGCTGCGCGTCTTGCGCGGGCATCCGCAGCTTGACCTTGGAGCATGCTTCAAGCTGGGGTTTGGGGAGCAACGGAACAGAAAGCGCACTAAAGCCCTACCATCTTCTCTCAGCACCATAATCTAGGTTCTCTTCAACTCCATTTCCTTCTTGATTCCGTACTTAACTACGGAGATAGAGTCGACTCGTGGGTAGAAAACCCGAGAGGAGGCTGTTATGAAAATACCTAAGACTACTGCTGATAGTTGGTTCGACTCTGCTGTCATCCACCATATGGGCCGAGGGCGGGAGCGATCGTTTGATTGAGCGGGCCGCTTCTATGCACGACAAGGCTGAGGCGGCCTTGGTGGTGAAGATTGAGCAACGAGGGGCCACGGCGGCTAGCCGTGTCGAAGAGCAGCCCGCCTGTTCACCTGCAAGGTAGTACATGAGCGACCGCTCCACGCTCCGCTCGACCAGACTCAGCGTGAGTTTGTCCTGATAAGGCGTGAGCGTAAATGTCAGATTACCCATCTGTGGCCTCTGCAAGTGCTCCTTTGGCCATTCAGCGGTGCTCATTGAGCGCAGCTTTTTTTTAAGCTCCAGCCGACAAACAGGGGCGCCTTACGAAACTGCTGATCGTAGGTCAGCGCGGCTCTTTGTTCCTATGCAGCGAAACGATCAGCGGACAGGAAACAGTCCCGTGGCTCGCACAACAGTCGTGAACCAGTTGCTCCAAAACTGACTCGATCCGTCGCAGATCTGTGAGCTTGCCGCGCACGTCCTCGAGCTTCTGCTCGGCGAGCACGCGCGCTTCATCACAGTGAGCGCCGTCATCCAGCCTCAATAGCCCGGCCACTTCTTCGAGGCTAAAGCCTAGCCGTTGCGCGGATTTTACGAATTTCACCCGTGCGACATCCGCCTCGCCGTAGCGGCGAATGCTGCCGTAGGGCTTGTCCGGTTCGGGCAACAGCTCCTTGCGTTGATAGAACCGGATGGTTTCCACGTTGACCCCGGCCGCCTTGGCGAAGGCGCCGATGGTCAGACTTTCCAAATTTTTTTTCATACCGCTTGATTCCGTACTTGACTACGGGATTAACCTTAAACCATCGATCAAATGCTCGAAAGGAGAAATGCATGTCTGAACCATCAAACGGGCGCGCCCCTCTTGTCGTCGGGGGGCTTGCTGCGATTCTCGCCTCGACTTGCTGTCTTGGGCCGTTGGTACTGATCGCACTGGGATTCAGCGGGGCCTGGATCGGCAACCTGACCGTGCTGGAACCTTATCGCCCGATCTTTATCGGCGGGGCGTTGATCGCGCTTTTTTTTGCCTACCGGCGCATTTTTCGCCCGGCTCAAGTCTGCAAACCCGGGGAAGCCTGCGCGACTCCTCAGGTACGCACCACCTACAAGCTGCTGTTCTGGGTGGTTGCGGCATTGGCGCTGGTCGCGCTCGGCTTCCCTTACATCCTTCCCTTGTTCTACTGATCAGGAGTTCGCCATGAAAAAACTGCTTGCATCCTTCGCCCTTGCCACTCTCGTCGCCACACCTGTCTGGGCGGCCATCCAGACCGTTACCCTGTCGGTGCCCGGCATGACCTGCGCCGCCTGCCCGATTACGGTGAAGAAGGCGTTGACCAAGGTCGATGGCGTGACCAAGGCTGAGGTGAGCTTCGAAAACCGCGAGGCCACCGTCACCTTCGACGATACCAAGACCAATGCCCCGGCGCTGACCAAGGCGACTGAGGACGCCGGCTACCCATCCAGCGTCAAGCAATAGGCGGGCATTCCGATGGCAAATTCTTTCAATCTGTTCACGCGGATCGGTGACAAAGCCGGTTCTGTCGGCGTGCTGGTTTCCGCCATAGGTTGCGCCTCGTGTTTTCCCGCCCTTGCCAGCCTGGGGGCCGCGATCGGTCTGGGCTTTTTGAGCCAGTGGGAAGGCCTGTTCATCACCACGCTGCTGCCTCTTTTTGCTGGACTGGCTCTGCTCGTTAATGCCCTTGGCTGGCTCAATCATCGGCAGTGGCGACGGACTGCGCTCAGTCTGATCGGTCCTGTCCTGGTGCTAGCAGCGGTGTTTTTGATGCTGGCTTACGGCTGGCGGAGCGGCTGGCTGCTCTATATCGGCCTGGCCCTCATGTTTGGGGTGTCGATATGGGATCTGGTGTCGCCCGCCAACCGCCGTTGCGGGCCGGATTCCTGTCCGACTCCGCAGAAACAGTAATACCGACAAGAGACCCATCTGAGGAATAACGCTATGACCAAACTGCAAATCGTCGGCATGACCTGCGCCTCCTGTGTCGAGCATGTGAAAGATGCCCTGGAGCAAATTCCGGGCGTGCACCAGGCGGATGTTTCCTACGCCAGCGGGAAGGCCGAATTGAAGGCCGACGAGGGCGTAAGCCGAGAGCAAATGCAGGCCGCCGTCGAGGCTCTGGGGTATCGAGCGGCGTTCGAAGATTCCACGATACAAGCCCGTCCTGGTCTGCTCGACAAGGCGCGGGGCTGGTTGAGCGGCAGCACTGGCGCCGGGAAAGAAGACGGTAGGCTCCACATTGCGGTCATCGGCAGCGGTGGCGCGGCGATGGCGGCCGCGCTCAAGGCGGTGGAAGGCGGTGCCCGCGTCACCCTGATCGAGCGCGGCATCATCGGCGGCACCTGCGTCAACGTGGGCTGCGTGCCCTCCAAGATCATGATTCGTGCCGCGCATGTGGCCCATCTGCGCCGCGAGAGTCCGTTCGATACTGGATTGTCCGCCACGACACCGACGGTCCTGCGCGAGCGACTGCTCGCGCAGCAGCAAGGCCGTGTCGACGAACTGCGCCACGCTAAATACGTAGGTATTCTGGAGAGCACCCCAGCCATCAGCGTGCTGCGTGGCACCGCCCGTTTCCAGGACGGCCACACGCTCAGCGTGGAACTAGCCGAGGGCGGCGAGCGCATCGTTGCCTTCGACCGCTGCCTGATCGCCACCGGCGCGAGCGCGGCCGTTCCGCCGATTCCCGGTCTCAAGGACACGCCCTACTGGACCTCGGACGAGGCGCTGGCGAGCGATACAGTCCCTAAGCGGCTCGCCGTGATCGGCGCCTCCGTAGTGGCGGTGGAACTGGCGCAGGCCTTCGCCCGGCTGGGTAGCGAGGTCACGATCCTGGCACGCAGTGCGATGTTCTTCCACGAAGACCCGGCCATCGGCGCGGCGGTGACGGAGGCCTTCCGTATGGAGGGCATCGAAGTGCTGGAGCAAACGCAAGCCAGCCAGGTGTCCCACGCCAACGGCGAGTTCGTACTGGCCACCAACCATGGTGAGTTACGTGCCGACAAACTGCTGATTGCCACCGGGCGCTTGCCGAACACCCAGGGCATGAATCTGGACGGCGCCGGCGTGAAGCTGGACGAGCGCGGTGGAATCCAGATCGATCAGGGTATGCGCACCAGCGCAGCGGATATCTATGCGGCCGGCGACTGCACCGACCAACCACAGTTCGTCTATGTGGCGGCGGCGGCGGGCACCCGCGCGGCAATCAACATGACCGGCGGCGAGGCAAAGCTCAATCTCGACGTCATGCCGGCCGTGGTGTTCACCGATCCGCAAGTGGCCACCGTCGGCTACAGCGAAGCCGAAGCGCAGCACGCCGGCCTCGAAACCGACAGCCGCACCTTGACCCTGGACAACGTGCCACGAGCGTTGGCTAACTTCGACACGCGGGGTTTCATCAAGTTGGTCGCCGAAGCGGGCTCCGGCCGGCTGCTGGGCGTGCAGGCGGTGACTCCGGAAGCGGGGGAAATCATCCAGACCGCCGCCATTGCCATCCGCGCCCGGATGACGGTGCAGGAACTGGCCGATCAGTTGTTCCCCTACCTGACGATGGTCGAGGGGCTGAAGCTCGCCGCACAGACCTTTAACAAGGACGTCAAACAATTGTCCTGCTGCGCCGGGTAATGAGAGAGGGAGGTTGAAACATGAGCAACACGGCAGGCGAACTCGGTAGGTGCGACAGCCTACGCAAGACATGGCAGGTGGTCAGCTTCTGGGGGCTGCCTGCCGTCGTGGCGACGATAGCGATTGTTCTGTCAGATCGACGCCCCGCGTTGTTCCTGGCAGCGGGCGCCGCGCTGGCCGTGATGGGCGGCGCCTGCCTGGTCAACGCCACGCGTTGTCACCGCCTTCACTGCTACATCACGGGGCCTTACTTCCTGTTGCTCGCGGGTGGTGCGCTACTGGCTTATGTGTTTGACCAAAACGGCGAGCATCTCTCCAGGCTTTGGCTGCTACTGGCTCTGGGTGCTGCACCGTTGCTCATCTGGCTACCTGAGCGCCTAGCCGGAAGGAAATATCTGAGCGCCCCAGTTTGCGGTGAAGATCGGGTGTGTCGGCGATGAATGCCTACTCCATATCCAGATTGGCCGAGGACGCGGGCGTTAGTGTCCATATCGTCCGAGATTATGTGCTGCGCGGCTTGCTGCACCCCGCGCGGCGCACGGAAAGCGGTTACGGCATTTTCGATGAGCGGTCCCTGGCGCGGCTGTGCTTCGTGCGTGCCGCCTTCGAGTCCGGTATCGGGCTCGACGAATTGGCGCGGCTCTGTCGAGCGCTCGATGCGCACGATAGTACCGATGTGATCGGGTGTATCGAGCGCTTGCTTCGGCAAATCGCGACACGGCAGGCGGCTTTAGCCGCAGTGAAAACGGAGTTGGCCGGGCTGACCCATTGCGCCGTCGAAGGTCACGCCCATGCGTAACACCAACCAATCCGAATCAATCAAGATACCCCGCTGGCGCGCCTACACGTGGGGTGTGCTCGCCGCGCTCACTTGCCCCTGCCATTTGCCGGTGCTGGCATTGCTGCTTTCGGGGACTGCGGCCGGGGCCTTCGTCAGCGAACATTGGGGCCTCGCTGCGCTCGTGCTGGCGGTTCTCTTCATCCTCTTCCTGAGAGCGGCACTGCCGGCCTTTCGGGAGCGGCAGTGACCAGCTCAGACACTGCGCGGTCTCCGCTGCAGAATTGTGGCAGGCTCGGGAGCGTCGGGAATTTCTGCTGCACTACCAGCCGCAGGTCGATCTGTGCACAGGTTCAATCACGGGTGCGGAAGCGTTACTAGTTCTTGGACGATGGAGGAACCCCATCATGAACGCAAACAACACCCCTACCATCAGCTGCTGCGAATGGTGCAAGGACATTCCCCTTGACGCCGCGCTTACGCCGGAAGGTTCCGAGTACGTCGTGCACTTCTGTGGCCTGGAGTGCTATCAACGCTTTATGCAGGGTGATAAAGCCGACCAACGACGCCACCGACAACGATATTCCCGCCAGCCATATGGCGATCACGCTACCGATCAGCACCATCGGAATATTGCCCATAATCATGGCGGCCAATATCGCCGATTTATAGCGGCTGTAGAGCACCATAAAAATTAGCGAAAGAGAGATCAGCGACAACCCGGCGATCAACTGACTGGCGGCTTCTTGGGCCTGAAACTGCCCTTCCAAGCTGACAAAGTAGCCTTCGGGCATTTTCTGATCGGCCAGTACCGCGCAAATCTGCGCAATGATGGCGGCCATGTCCGAGCCGTCGCTGTTGGCGGCCATCACGATGCGCCGGCGGCTGTTCTCGCGGCCGATTTGATTGGGACCATCGAACTCCTCGATGCTGGCGACTTGCGACAACGGCACCTTGCCTTTTGGCGTATCGGATCACGCGCCGAGTCAGGCAGGCGCACCGCCAGATTGAAGCGCTTGTCCGGACAGAACACAGCCAAAGCTGCACCTCCCTCCTTCGGGCCTTTCGAGAGCAGATGCGGCCAGTTCATCACGCAGACTTAGCTCTGATAGTCAGGAGTTAGCTCCACTAAAGCGCTCAGTTGCTCGTAAGTAGCGTTCAAGCAGGAACTTAAAGCTACGAGTTCATCCTGTAGCCGCTCGGCTTCCTCCCAAATACTGTCCACATCGGCTGTGGGGATAGTTAGAGGAGCACCATCCAGCACCGTCAGTGCCATGGCGTGCAGGCGTAAGAGATCATCTCTAATGCTACCGATCCCTCCGATTTCAGCGAGGCAGGCATCCAGCCGGTCCACCACGTTAATCAATTGAGAAGTCTCGTAGCTCGCGCGTAGGGAATCAAGTGCCTTGGCATCGACTTCCCCGTAGGGTGTCACTCGAAACGAAGCGGGTGGAATGTGCATCAGTTCGCCTCAACTTTGCTATTGGGCATCTGTTGCGCACGCATTGAACCCGCAGCGTGCTGGAAAATGGAATCCTTGATCCAGGGTTCTGGTGGACGCTTGAGGCTGAGATTGAATTCCCCAAAGCGTTTGACGTTGCTGGTCAGGTAGGGACTGAGAAACGATACGTCTTCGTCGGTAAAATGCCAGCCATCACGGGCGAGCTTCTGCAGGATCCGCATCATGTCGACGGTGTTCTGCAAGATCACCGAGGAAGCGATCATATCGCTGTAACGCAAGCGCTTCTGTTGCTCATCTGGATCGTTCTCGGCGATGACATCGCCGCCGAAGGACAGCCACTTCGAGAAACCGTTGTAGGACTCGATCTTGTTGGTATTGGCGGTTACTTCTTGGCGCAATTCTCGGTTGCCGATCCATTTGAGCAGGAAAATGGTCCGGATCACACATCCCAGCTCCTGCGCTGCATGGTAGAGCTTGTTGCGCCGACTGTAAGAGCCGAGTTTACGCAGCAGCATTGGCGAGGATATTTTGCCGGCCTGAATCGACAGCGCCACCTGCATCAGATCCTGCCAATGGGTCTCTATCTGGCTCCAGCTGACGGTATCAGTGAAGAAGCTGTTGATGTGCTTGTACTTGGCCGAGCGATCGGGCCGATACATGACCAGGTTGCGCCAGTTGCGGATTCGAGGCATTAGATTGATACCCAACAAATTGGTGAATGCAAACACTGTTGCGGACTGGCCTTGAGTGTCTGAATAAACCGTATCGACTTCAACGCTATGATCCGCTTTCAGCAGGCCCTCGATGACATAGATAGCCTCCCAGATACCCGGAGGGATGAAGTGCTGAAAGACCGCGATGTAGTTATTTGCCACATGTCGGTAGGCGACCGCGCCCATCTTGCGATAACGAAAATGGTAGCCGGCGAGTAAGTTTTCATCGTAGAAGTCAAATTGTGTCCCGTCGGCCGCGACCGCCTTGCCGTCGCCCCAGAGCTTGGGCAGATCGAGCTGGAGATAAAGCTCGACCAACTCCCGGTTAGCCTTATCCAGCTTGTCGAGTGGCAGGTGCCGACGATTGGTGTAAGACAGCATGTGTGGGGTCACGTTACCCGCCAGATGGCGAGCGGCCTGGTTCGGCCCTAAATTGCAGCCCATGGCGAAGATCGTCATCAGGTAGCGCTCGGCCGGATCTTTCAGTTTGGGATCGCTGCCGGACATCGGCCCGAAATGACGGGTGAACTGAATCCAGTGTTCGATGTTGGCCATAATGTCAAGCACATGCCTGGCAGGCATACGCTGTGTGATAGCCGTTTGTAGCGAGATTGCTGAAGGCGGGATGTCACGGGCGACCACTCGGCGCAACACAGGATCACCGGCCTCATTAATTGACACGTCACTGCGGCAACTGGGAAATTGGTCATCCAACTGCTGAGCAGTATTCTCAAGTTGCTCCTTCAAGCTGGCGACAAACTCTGTGGCCGTACTCGGCAGGCCGACCTTTTCGCAGTATTCCGGTAGACGAGCCAGACACTCATCCCAAGGCAATAACTGTTTGCGGTAGTCAGCAAACGACTCCGAACCAAGCACACAGATATCGCCAGAGCGAAGCTCATTGGCCAGATGGGAAAAAACGCAGACTTCCAGGAAGCGTCGGTTGGTCGGCGGCCCTTCGCTGGCGGCGCGACGGACAACTTTGATCCAGCGATCCGAGCCGAACGACAGGTCCACATGCTCGCCGATCCATTCCCTATGCAGGTTCTCATTGTTCTGGACCAACTGCAGAGCCTCGATAAGCGAGCGATCCTGGGTCGTTGGCTTCAGTTGCAGCAGATGGCTCAAGCGGAACAGCAGTGATCGATGGGATTTGAAGTGCTTCCAGAGTAGCGGGAGATAGTTACTGCCGCCTGTGGCCTGGACTTCGGCGCAGGCCTCGCGAAGGTGATCAAGACTCCCTTCGGGAGACAGATACTCGCGAATCAAGCTACCGGCTTCCTGATCACTTGGTTCTTGGCTGAGAATTTGAATCACGCCATCCAAGGTGGCCACGAGCACTCTAGCTTTTTGCGCTGACGTAGCTGGATTTGCTCCAACTCATCCTTGGCTCGTTTGTGAATCGTCGCGATTCGCTTGATGAACATCTCAGCAAGGTGATCCCGTGCTCGTACACGCATGAGGTAGATCAGAGCCAGCATCAATGTGTAGCGCTTTGGAAGCGAACAATCCTTAAGCTCTGAAACATCCGCTTTCTCCGCTTGATTCGCAAAAAACCAAATCTTGGTATCAACGATCCCCTCAAAGATGGCGTTGAGATCACCGAACCCCTCCAACCAGCCTAAGTGGTCGATCAGTATCTCCACGTGTTTGCGAGAGGGTTTCTTGGGGATCTGCTTCAGGCCATTGAAGTCGCTTTGGCGACGACCGAAATCGGTGTCAAGAAGCTCTCTGAGACGGTAGATCACATCAATTGGAGCTCTATCGAGGACTCGATTGAAAATCTTTTCCTGGAAAGCAACTTGGGCGTCTTCAGCCGCGTCATTGAGCGTCGAGTAGGCCGGGAGTTCGTAGCCTCGCTCAAGCAGCTCACCAATCAGGACATTGATGACATCAACGCGCTGATCAAGGACCTCCGCCGCTTCGTGGGCAGCTTTCTCGGCAATTTTCAGAGCATCGCTCCCATAAAACGGGGTGATCTGTAGATATTGACGGATAGCTGTTTGATGGCGATACAAGGTTCGGGGGTTCGCATAGCGAGGCGCTATGCGAACCCCGTAACGGAGGCAAGACCTGACATGATTGACAATTTCAGTTGGAATCTCTTCAAGACTGGGGAAGTAATGAAGTTGTTGGAATGTTTTCAGCAGAACGGCTAAGCCAATGGTAAGAGCAGGGCTTTTAGCCGTTCTAGAGAGCCATTCAAGCTCAGATTCTGAGAGCGAATAGTACTGATGAAGTTCTTTCGTCGACAGGTGCGCCGGCACCTTCGGATAGGCTGTCCGCTCCAGAGAGGCCATAGGGTTCGTCCCTCAAGGAAAAGCAAATGCTTCAGCATAGACGGCTAAACTTAGGCGAGGTCAGGCATCACATTATAAAATTTAAACTTTAGCTATATCATAATGTTACGGAACGAATGTCCTAATTTTCCCTTATCTCGGCATGACCCCTCTGACGCCCGGTTGAGGCATACTTAACCTGGACGGATGCAGCGGGCTTTCGTGGGTTTTGGGTTCCATTGCCCCCCGTTTACGAGAGCCGTTTCGGCGAAGCCCCAACACGCACAGCGGTCATAATCAGCTTCCGTTCTGCTCATCCGGTGCCTGTGCATGTTGCGCAATGTAGTTCCGAATGTACTCCAGTATGCGATTCGCACCCTCGACAGACTCAGCGAGCTCAATCGGTCGCTTGCCATCCAGATAAGGATTGGGCTGCTCCATCCATTTGAATGCTGCCGCCTTGCTCCCACGCACCGGAATAGCTAAATCCAGGATCTCTTGCAGCAGTTCAGGTTGCCCGTACCAAGATTCCGGTTTGATGGTCGGCTTCCTACTCTGGATGACGCGGGGCAACTGGCAAGCTGCGAGTTCGCTTGCGTTGACATACTCCCGCTTCCAATGCGCGAGCTTCACGAGATCAGTGTTCGGCGGGCGTGTGTGATCAGTGGTTGGCACAACCACGCCGATCAGCACATTGGTATGGACTCTGATCATTTCTAGCGCCGGTGCAATGTCCGTGTCGTTAGTGACAATGACAGCATGGTCGATCTGCCCGGTGATCGCGTCGTGGTAGGCCTGCAGGGCCAGGTTCACGTCACTCTGTTTCTCCTCGACCTTCCAGGCTTGGATTTCCTGGCATTCGCGGGGCGCCCTGTCGGGATGCTCGGCGTCGACGATCTTCACCTTCATTTTGTTGACAGCGTAGTAGCCTTCGATCAGCTCGATTCGACCGTCATGCAGCTTGCGCAACGCGGTGTGATAACGCGCCTGAGACGATACAGAGTCGGGAGCTCGGGCAACGGATTCGATGATTTTCGCGGTGAAGAACTTGATCGAGGGGGAGGTAAGAAGGGTCGATTGCCGGATACGGCCATCGCCATCCTTGACTAGCGCGGATGGCAGGATGTGTTTTTCGAAGAGGGGCAGCAGATCCAGCCACTTGTGGGGAGTGCCACGCAAGCAGCCGTAGTAGAAGTTGTATCCGTCGATGTAGATTCGAGTGCGCAGAGGCTCTAGCTCAGGCGTTCCCTGCATTTCTCGTACTCCAGAAACGAAAAAACCGGCTAGCGCCGGCTTTTTCCCCCTCCAACCAGATGGTCAAGCCACGCCGGTCATGAGGGTTAGTTGTTGCGCGAAGTATCGCGCAATGGCGGTCGTAATGCAAGGGAACACAAGGGGATGCAAGGTGATTTGGCATTAACAGGCTTAAGCGCATTTTCTGTTCCGTTGCTCCCCAACCCCCTTGATTGCGAGCATGGCGGTTTTCGATGCAAGCCGCTACAGCTACGGCAGGTCAGAAAACCTTAGCGTACGATTTTTTCCGAATTCTGCACGCTCCCCTACCGGGTGAAAATCTGCGCCCATGTCCCGCTGAAGGTCAGCATTTATCGCGTTGCACATTTCACCGGCGGTGGTCTCAGCCAATGCCATCGCGGATATCGCGTCGAAACACACACCCTTCACGGTCACTTCAGTACCTGCTGCACCGTCTTCAAGACCAACGACAACATGCGCGGTCAGCGGCGTGCCTTGGCCAACGACCAGGTCAGTGATAACGGCCGAGCGATTCATCTCCTCGATCATAACCATGACCTCATCTCGCACGGAGCCAGCCGGAAAGTCACCAACACCACCCAGCAAACAGCCACGGGTATCTACCGGTGCGGATGCGACTTTTGCGTACAGCAATGCCAAATTATGAAAGCTCATGTTCATTCTCCTGATAGGTGGATGCAAGGCTCTTGCGTAAGCCTTGCTTCAGGTAATGAGATTCATGGGTACATAATTGAACGTCTTCCATCATTCACCTTCCTTGATGCACGTCTGTCAGTTTGAGAGCCGCTGCAACTTAAAACCCAATTTACCCATCGAGACCGAGTACAGTGCGCGACCAATGATGTCGTTTCTTGGTACAAACCCCCAATAACGACTATCGAGGCTGTTTCCACGATTATCGCCAAGTACAAAAAAAGAGTCGTTAGGAACTAAGCACTTCAAGCCCTCAGCATTCCGGTCACAACCCGGTATATCGGGAAAATCAGAACCTCTGCCAAGTTCCTGGGCCTGTGAGTCATGTAATATTTTGAATCGGTATCCCGCCAACTCTTCAGTCATTGCCTCACTTAGTTTGGCCTGCCCTGAACGCTCATCGATATACTCATAGTGCTCAGTGCTTTCTTCCAACACTTTCACATTATTCACGTAAAGGTCCCCTGCCCTATATTCAATCAGGTCACCAGGAATCCCAATTACTCGCTTAATGTAGGGCTTGCTTCTGTCCAAGGGAAAGCGGAACACAAGTACATCGGCACGTCGCGGCGAGGTAACGTCCAGAAGCAACTTGTTAGATAACGGAATTCGAAGCCCATAAGTGATCTTGTCGACCAACACAAAATTACCAACGGCAAGATTTGGACGCATCGAAGAAGAAGGCACAACGTAGGCCTCTGCAATGAACGATCTAATCACAAGCAACAGCAAGGCAACCGGCACAAGCTCTACTGCAAATCCGATGACACCGACGGTAAGACGGCTCTTGCTGCGGGCTTTCCGAATGCGCTCGGCCATCCAAAATGGGGCTCCGACTGCTGCACACAGTAAAAGGACGATGTGCATCTCGACGAAGGTGCAAAGCAGGAAATAGGGCCCCAGGACAGCAGCGATGCATCCCAAGGTATACGCCCACTGAGGACCGCCAGCTGCAATGGTTTTACGACACAGAACAGGGGCGACGGCAGTGAGACCAAGCCCTGAAAGAAAAAGGCTCACAGGAATTTACCCGAACGCCTTGCATGAAGGTATTTCCCCATTAATAGCAGAAATATAACGAGCGAAACTAACCCGCCCCCCCACCCGGCGTAAACAATATAGACGCCTACTCGATTAATCCAGCCATCAACAATACCGCCTGGAACAGATTGCAGCCCAGACCCAATACACCACATCAAGGCCGACAACACCCAGCCATTTAAGAGGACCTGCACGTTGTATCTAACCCCCTTTATCGGGGTAGGACCTGTAAGCATATTCACTCCGAAAGTACGACTGTCCAACCAAACCGATCAATATTGAGCTGCCATCCTGAGAATGCGTTGATAAGTAGCCCCTCGTCTACCGAAGCGCTCTTGCAGTCAAACTCGTAGCAGTAAAAATTAGATATCTTTTCTACATCCGCGCGAAACGATTCCCAGAACGCTTCATATTCCGGACTATCCGCATCGGGCTCGCAATATTCATATTGCAAGGGGAATGGGTGAAGTGCGTAGAGTGCAAGTTTAAACTGTTTATTAACGCGTTCGGTAATCGAGGTAAAAAACCTGTGGCTTATGCCAAGATGATTATAATCGGTTCTTACCTCCAACCGATTGAGTACAAGTATTCCTCCGCTAGAAACCACACCGAACAAATCTTCAACGCACGTCTTGGATAAGTCGTTGACAACCTTATTGAGTGACTCACTCAGGAGCTCGCATGATTCAGAAACCCCCATCCCTCGCCCGGTGCCTCTCGAAAGAACAGTCGCATCCAAAACAGCGACAGGAACAGCGTCCCCAGGCCTGCAAAGCAATGCAGAAAGCGCCCGGCCTTCGCAGGCAGATCCACTGTTGAAGACGTCTTCAGACAAGCAGAAGCGAGCCGTAAGCCCTTCTCCGACCGGGACTGACTGAACGGCACTATGAAGCAAAGGGATTCCGTTAAAAAACCCGCTTTCATCACGGTCTCTGCGCATAAAACCAGGCAGCGCTTGCGGGGTCGCCATGTAGGTTCCTCAACTCAAGCCCGAACCAGCACGACGAGGATCAACCGCCTTGGCACCGCGGCGATAGAAGCGCTTAAGCACTTGGCAATACACGATCGCCACCAACAGCAACAAAATGCTCGGCACCACAGCAAGCAGACCGATGTAACCGATCTTGAACCATACGAACACAAACGCAGCCAATGCCAACGCGGCCGATGGCTGGCCGATTAGCCACAACGTACGATTTGCCCAATACAAAAGCTTCATCGAATGTTCCTCATAGGTTTTTGATGCACAACACGTACGCCCAGGATTCTGACGCTGGCGTTCATCACTTTAGGATCGAAGGGCTCCAACCGACCGGCAAGCCCCCCCCTGGCAGGCCGAACTGTTTATCAGGCTGCGACCATGATCGAGTAAATGCAGTACGCCAATGCGAAGGAACCGAGCCCGCCGCACAGCCACAGCTGAAGGGTTGTATCCCGGATCTCGCGGGTTACGAAGCCCTGGAGAAGAGCAGCCTGTGCTTCACGCGCTGTGTTTTTCACAGTGAAAAGGGCCTTGCGACGCTTGAAAGCAATCGAAAAGATAATCGCGAGCACAACAACGGTAATGCGAGCAACAATGTCAATGGTAAGGGTCATAGCGCAGTCCTTGAGTAACATGTGGGTTATTGATTCGTATCACGTACGCATAACTTACTTGCGCGGTTACGGTGACGTTCGATCCATATTGTCGATGCTCACCGAGTCATTCATCTGCTTGATCGCTGACAACATGGGATCGGTCGGCGCAGCCTCCTCCCCGTCGCAATGAGGTCGCCGCTCACCGGGCTTGATCAGGCAATACCGGCCGACCACCTTGACGTCCTGGCCGGCGAACTGTGGTGCAGCTTTTGGTAGCGGCAAAAGAAAACCCGCACCGACAGCCAATGCACTGACGGACAACGTGGCCAGACCCGCAATCAAGCGGGAATTCAGCAGGCGGGAAGTCCCGGCTCTAAGCAAGCTCCACCCCCGTCGCGAGCACCGTCATAATAACTGCCAGGTTGGGGTTGATCACGCCCTTTGCCGCCAGCCCTTTGATTTGCCCCGAAAGAAACTGAACGAAAAACCGATGCGAGGCGTCGACAGCATCATCAGCACTGCTGTGGCCAGCGACCAGAGTGCGTTGCTCATTTGCGGCGGCTGCCGATGACACCACGGCAGTCATCAGATCCGCAAACGTCGTTTCACCTGTCTTTGTGAGCTTCTGAATGCTCAACTGCGAAACGATTTCAGCGGGGAGGTGCACGGTGGATACCCCACTGTCGTACGCGCCGTCGTACACTCGAACGCCCCCATCCTCCAGGGCAACCACCGTGAAAAAACGGCCGAGCTGGTGATGAGGTTCACCAGGTTGCATTTCGAGGATCGGAGGGTTGGACACCTCGTACCCCTCCCCGACTACAAGATCAGTCATGCTCATGAATTTCTCCTGAATGAAACCGCGGCACAGCGCCGGAGGTATTCTAATAATACATAACACGTAGGTATATTTAACAGAATTTTTTTCGATACAAGCGGTAGCTTGGCGGTATTCGACGTCATGCGGCATGGGGCGCCCACCCTCTCCCCCATGCTGCGACAGATTTCCCGAGCACAAAAAAACCCACCAGCACTGAAAGTGATGGTGGGTCAGATGAAGCGTTTGCTTAAAGCTGCTCTTTAGGTAGAGCTTTTATTTTGTTTGTATCTGCTCGATGTTACGGCGAGCACCACGCTGAACGCGCTGGAACTCATTCCTGACAGCGTTAATTGCTCCAACAAGTGGTGCAAAAAATAAACGTGGTGCTTGCTTTGCCGCACTTACGAACTCGGATCCAAACGTATTATTCATTCGCCAACTCCTTCAGAGCACGATAAATGCCCAGGGCAAGGTATATGAGAAACAACAGTCCGTCTGTAACGGTTAGAGCGACCTCAAGGAAAGTAAGAACTCCAATCGTCACAGAGCTCACACCAATCGATTCTAGGTAATGAACCAGAAACGAGAGCCCGACAGCCGGAAGGCCGATAATGATAAAAATGATAGAGCCGACAAAGCAGTGTGCAGCAAAGTGAGCGATGGGGCTCCACCAAGGTTGGTTTACGGTTTTTGACATAGTTACTCCTGAAAGGACCTGATCGGTCGTTGAGTGAATGCATAGGCCATACTTGCGCGTAGTCCTAGCGATTGGAGATGCTTAACGCGGTCGTGTAATTTCAGACAAAAAAAAGCCAGACCGAAGCCTGGCTGCATTACATTTCGAACCGAATCACTTCGGACGTGGGTGACGAACTCGCCCAGGGGTGAATTGCCCAGAAAAAGAGAACCCCTTTTCTCGAACCAGCTCACGCACCTTGATCTTGTTCGGTGTCGAGCCGTTCTCCTTGTGTAAAGCGACATGTTCCGCTTCAACTTTCAGCAGAAATTCAATGTCTTTCTGGCTCAACTCAAGTTTTGTCTCGAGTTTCTTGCGATCCGAAAACCGCTTTCCGATTAACGCCGCACATACCGCGGCCGTCACGGTGCTGAATACAGCTGCACCAGCCTGAATCAAAGCGGATTGCACTGCCGGGTCATTGAGGGCCAATGCCATGTTCATTCTCCTGAAAGTTGTACTTGCTCAGGGAGATGTTCGACGCGGGACTGTATTCTGCCACCGAATGAACAGATACAAAAAACCCGCCAGAAGGCGGGTTTAGGTGGCTGCAAAATTTTATTGCTTCGCGGAGGGAGCCAGCGGTGCCTGGCCAACGGATTCATCTTCAACCCGACGGAACTCAGCCTTGATTGCCTTGGCAGCCCCCATCAACGGTACAAAATAGAGCCGTGGAGCTACTTTTGCAGCGCTCATGAATTCAGAAAAAAATGTCGTTTTCATAGAAGTAACTCCTTTGTTACCTGAAACCGAAAATCTCATTCATGTATAGCAAACCCAGTCGTAACCGGCAAGCGAATCCCCCACAGGTCATCATGTGGCGATAAAAAAACCCGATGCGCAGTGCGCACCGGGTTGGGTATTGCTTTTACCGTCATGACGGCATGTTGGATTAGTGAAAAAGGGCCATAGTCCCTGTTTGGGCAACAACTGGTTCAGGAGTTTCTACAACAAATGCTGGCTCAGGAACAGTGCGGCGTTTTTGGAATTTCAGAATGTTACTGCGAGACCTCATCAAAAAACTGCCGATTTCTTCACCAACAGAATCAAATTGGTCGTAGCAAACGGATTGCCCTGCAATTTCATGCCCGGTTGTTTCTGATACACCCTCAAGCATAACTTGAGGAATACCTTTGATCCTTGCATGTTCAGCTTTTGTAAAAAGCCGACTTAGAGCCGGATTTATTGGATGAATTAGGAACGGTTCTGTTGAACGACCCTTTTTATAGCCTTTTCCAAGTACACCGCAGCCGTCTTCGGAGCCGGTCAAAAGTTGCCGACCAAATCCTTTACCAGCAGCCTTGTCACGCGCCTCCTTTTCTGCCAAGTAGTCGTACGATTTCCAACTATCATCTTCAAGGGCTACATGGTCAAGAATATCGTTGATGCACGATTCCCGGACCTTGTTTACTTTGAGGTTGTCAAACGAAAAGGTGTCGCCTAGTCCCTGGGTAATTGCGACTACCACCATGCGTTTACGTCGCTCAAGCGACCCGAAGTCCCATCCATCCAAGACTGTTTCGTGTACGTCGTAGCCCAAATGCTTGAATACGCTGCGAATCGCAGACATTGAAGCGGTGTTAGCATATTCGCCAACATTTTCTATGATCGCTATTGCCGGGTTAGTTGCACGAAGCCAATTAAGATAATCAATGTACAAAGCGCCTGCTTCATCATGATCTTCTGCAAACTCAAGCGAGTTCTTAGAGCGACCGCTCTTACTAGCCCCAGCACATGGAATACCCCCGATTAATATCGATGCTTGCGGCGTTGTATCACTTAAGTGCACATCTCGTATATCTGAGCATATGGCAATTGAGTCATTTGTCCAGATTTGAGGGTTGTTACGAAGCGAGGCGTCGAGGTACTCGCTTTCAAGCTCAACACCGACTTGAACGAACGAGCCAACGCCCGATCGCAGCATGCCTGAGTGAATTGCACGGTCAAGCACGCCGCCACCGTGAAAAAGGCTTACAACATCAAGCTTCTCGCCACGATCAAGCTTTTCCTTGATGCGCTTGAGTCGTTCGCGGATCTTGGTTTGGATCTGAAGTGCCGTAATGACGATACGGCCGCGGCGCAATGCAATCCGCACCTTGTCGTCTTCTGCAAACACTTCACGGATTTGCTCACTACGTATTTCGATCAGCGGGTGAACTACCCCGTTGCGTTCCCGCTTTGAAACGGTGACGTGCTTACCAGAAAAATCAAAAGGCACTTCGATCAGCTCCAGCCGCTTGGCAGCAACATCAGCTTTGATTGAGTATTTCTTCCCGATCTGGACACCGCCATGGTGCAATTTTTGGCCTTCCATCCAGACACGCGGTAGACCTTTCGATTCACCTATTTTCGCGTTGATAATTGTCGTCATGGTATTGCTCCTATTTGACGACACAGTTCCCCTGACGGGGTCTGTGCCCAGTCGGGGGAAAAGAGATTTGGTTTGCTTCGTGCCTGGGAATGCTGAACAGGAGCTGATACTTTCTCCGGACGAAAAAAAGCCCCCGGCATGCGGAGGCTTGATTCAACGATTGATGTGAGTGGGGGCTACCCCTGGCCGTTGTAAGCGCGGTTGGAACGTCTAGTTACACCGAAGACCACAACTCACCAGGGAGTCACCCCATATCTGAATCAACATTTCCTACTGGCTCCTGGCCAGGCTGTAGCTCTCCTTCGCCCGCGCTAATTCAGCTCTTTGCGAGTCCAGGAGTGCTCTCAATTCTTCTGCATGCATTAATAAAAACGGACTGGAATGGAAGGAGTCAGGCACAAAATAGCCAGTGCCCTTTAAATTTTTGCGTACATCTGCGTACCAGGGAGTCAGTTTTTCATGGCCATTTTCACTCGTCGGGTCCTGGTACATTGGTAGCGTTCCGGCCGTGTCGAGAGAAAGCATTTCCCTGCACTCTCGCCCTTCGTAGCTGAAGCAGCCGATCTTGGCAGTTCCATCGATTACAGCCGAACGAAATAGAGCTGCGTCGTTGGAATAAACGAGCATGCAAACCCCGATTGGTACCATCGCGAGGCCAGTTATTAATCCACGACCCGTAACGGCCAATAGAATGCCAATACCGATGACGAATGCCGCAAACACTTGCGGCAAACATTGCCCGAAATAGTGCTCGTTCGTATAGCTGAGCCAAGAGGCAGATCGAAGATCTTCGTACGACACCGGCACCTCGCGATCTAACTCAATGCTTGAATAAGCACAGAGGCCAAGGTAAGCCAAATAGGCGGTAAAGAACGCTACCTCCGCCCATTTGGTCCACCGCGACTGGTTGGGTGGCGGCATCGTTTTTTCAGTTTTTGCATTGGGCATATAAACTCCTCAACAGGGTTCAGATCTGACTGGCATCAACCACCGAAGGGCCTGTCAGGCCCCTTGCGGTTATTCTTCCCCGCCCAATGCGTCGAAGAGCTCCGGTAAGAATTCCTTAAAGGTGAGCATCATCAGGGTGAAGCTGGCGTCCAGTTGGCCAAGGGCGTCTTCGCCCCCATCGGCCGCCGCCTGATCCTCCAAAAGGTCTTCGAAACGCAGACGTTTGATGATCATTTTGTCGTCGAGCACAAACGACAGCTTGTCTTGCCACGCCAACGACAGCTGCGTTGCAACCTTACCAATGCCCAAGTGGGTCGCGATCTCTTCCGTTGTCAGGTCCTGGCGCTTGCAACGCACAATGCCGCCATCTTCGTGGGTGTCCCGCAGTTCGCATTCGTCCAGGACGAAGAAGCCCTCGGCGGCTTTCTGCGTTTTCAACCATTCGGTCATCGTTGCGCTCGGCGAAACCTTCACAGTGAGCGGTCGAACTGGCAGCGACCCCATGACCTCGCGTAGCGTCGACAGCAAGTCTTCAGCTCGCTTCGGGCTCGCGCCGTTCACCAGGATCAACCCGAGCTTGGGTGCGATCGCTGCGAAGGTGGAGCTGCGGCGAACAAATGCTCGAGGCAGGAACGCTTGAATGATTTCATCTTTGATCTGATCACGTTCTTTCTTGTAGACCTTGCGACTCTGCTCGGTCTCGATTTCTTCGATCTTTTCCTTCACGGCATCGCGGACAACAGAGCCCGGTAAAATGCGCTCTTCTTTGCGGGTGGCCAGCAGGAGAAATTCACCGCTTTGATGGAGCAAGGGTGCATCTTCGCCTTTGCCGAATGGGGCAATGAACCCGTACGTTTGCACCTCCTGGCTAGCACACGCCCGAGCAGGCTTGCTCTTGAGCGCCAATTCCAACGCCGCGGCATCGAATGGAATGTCCTGGGTCAGTCGGTACACCAAAAGATTTCTGAACCACATATCGATTTTTCTCCAGTGAGGAACGCCATACCGACCTCAAGAAGAGGTCGGATGGAAATTGAATTTTGGTTTTAACGCAGAAGCTGAACTGGAGGGCGCCAACGGGCTCACCCTTTCTAACCCGCTTTGCTGGCCGGCGAGGGAATCAAATTGCCTGCCTCGATCTCTGAATGGGCGTCAGGCTTTTGTACATGGGCCCACCAGCCGCCCCACTGTGCACAGCTCACAGCTTTAGCCAGCCCCAATTGCCCTTCGCTGACACTGAAACCACCCGCTGCCGCATCCCTGCGCACCAGGACAAGATCGGCTTCGACGCCCGGCTGCCCACCCCAGTTCCAGTAATGACCCGGGCGATCAGGGAGCGACCGGGTCCAGACGTGCGTGCTCAGAGCCACTGGGGCCATTTGGGGGGGCATCTGGTCCGTGCCTATGGGTAAGTCGCCATCTACCTCATTGGCCGCCTTGATGGCTTTGGCGTGGCCAATACAGACTTGAGTCGGACTGCCGCGCTGATCCAGGTTCTCGTGACACATGAACTTCTGGCTGCCGCACGCGCTATACACGGCGTCCTCGGTGGTCACAGGCGACTGATTGGCGTGTGTGCCGTGCCGGTAGACGCACCCAGAGCAGGTTCCCCGAGGATCAATCCCCGCTGCCAGAATCGAACCGGACATCGCACCGGCCAGCGTGGGCAGGTTGATGTCCTCAGCGACATGGGGATGCAGCCCGCCCTCGGTGATGAGCAGGCCGACTGCGCCAACTCGGCAATTTTCTATCACGGCATTGGCGCACCCGATCACCTGGGAAAGCAGCCTGATTGCATCACCGAGCCCCGCCGAATTGGCGTAGCGTGAAAGCAGCCCTTCCCGTTCATGGGTAGAGGCCTGCACAACCTTGAGCAAAAACTCGGCCTCGACAGATGTCAGCTCGTAAGCGAGGGCGGCCGCCGGCGCCACGAAGTCGAAGGGAATGGCAGGAAGGGGCCACTTGGACATCGCATCGTCGACCTCGACATCGAGCTCGAATCCACCCAGCGGGTCGCCCATGCCCAGGCGGACCATCGGCACATTGGCATGTCCAGTGCGCAGTGCCTGCTCGCGCAGCCAAAAGTAACGCTGTGCCGCGGCGAGATAGGCTGCTCCTTGGTCAGCCTGAGAACTGACGTAAATGGCGCTTACGGGTTGTGGTTGCATGCCCATACCGGCCTCCTGATGGCAGTTATCCGCGAGCAGCAATTTTCAGTTGGGCTCCGGGAGCCCGAGCTTCAAGCTCTTCACAGCGCCGAGTGACTTGTTCAAGCGCCCGCTTGAGCAAGCTAACGGTAGGCTGGTCTTGCAACTGTTCCAACCGGGCCTCGAGCTCTTTGCAGCGATTGCTCAGTTGGTCCATCAGGTCCACGTTCAGAATGCCCGTAGCGTCTTCGAGCAACGTGCGCTCCATGCGCTTGATGATTTCACTGTTCATGGAGCGATGATTCTTGGCTGCTACTTCGTTAATCTGGTCACGCATACCGTCAGGCAAACGAACCACAAATTTATCGGCATCGCGGGAGGAAGTGGACATGGATTACCCTCAGAGTTTTGGGCCGAAGGGTGGCCCGAATAGAGTTTAAAGATCAGGCTGCCCGCTGATGCCGGGCTTGGTTTTCGCGCCGCTGCTTCGCTTCGACTGTCAGCAACGAACGAGGGTTGGACAGCAGACGGGCGAGGCCGATTTTTTCACCCGTGTCAGCGCACCAGCCGTACTCATCGGCGTCGATCGCATCAAGAGCCGACTTGATGTCACGCAGGTTTTGATTCTCGCGGTCGATACCGCCGAGCAGTGCTTGTCGTTCCTGCTCGTTGAGTGCGACATCCACCTCGTCGGCGGCTTTTTCAAGACCAGCCATGTCCCCGCGCAATGTTTCGATCCGCGCAATCGCATCGCGACGCTGGGACAGCAACAGGTCACGGAAAAAAGAGGTCTGCTCAGGCCCCATGTACTGGTCATCAGGTTGATCGATCAATTGTTGCGGCGTCATCTGTGCGGGCCCTCGTAAAGTCGTTAACTGAACCTGCGCCCGGTCAGGGCAGCAGCAGTTCAGCCAGGATTGAACACGGATCGATAATACTGGCGGAGTCACATCATAGCAATAATAAATTATGCGTACGTGTTACGTTTTCAGAATGATGTGCCTCGACCCTATAGCCAGCGGCGGCGCCCACAACCTTCCACCGAGCGACGAACGGCAGCGCTTACGAACAGTATCCAGTGTGGCGGTTCTCAATCACACCCGGTTAGGCTAAGCGGGGGATCACCACATTCATCGGAGAGCTACAGGCATGACCTTGAAGAAAATGACGGCGCTGATGATCGAGGCCGGGCTATTACAGCTGGAGCATCGAGCGAGATCCGATGCATCGGTGGCGCCATGGCGTGATGCCCTGCTCCACTTGAAGTCTGGCGATGTTGAGTCAGCGTCTGAGATTGCGGCCAGGGCATACGGCAGCGGTGCCAGCCTCGAAGTCCGGCGCGAAGTGATCGACACAATTTCCATGGTTGCGGTTGAGAAAGGTGAACATGGCCACTGGTATGAATCGCTGCTACTGCTCGCTGCCGAAGGTGGGCTCAGCCATTGCGCTTACGACGTCGGGAACCTGATCAGCCAACGGGCTTCGACACTTGCCGAGCATGTCCTCGCCCACCGCTACTACACCCAGGCAGCAAAGAACTCTACCGATCCTGCAACCAAGGCCTCTGCCCTGGTCAACTCTTGCGACCCCATTCGTGACGGGCTGCTCACCGGCGAGCCCGACTGGGAAAAGGCTGTTGAAATTTACGAACAGGCAGCTGAGTTGAACCTAGCCGTTGGCAAGTATCCGATGTGCTTCCCGGTATCAGGACACTCGTCGTAGCAATAGTACCCACCGACTCTCCCCGTCAGGTCAAACTTGACGGGAATTTCCGGGAACGTTTTGCCAAAATGTGCGGAGGCCAAATGCAGGCACTCAGTCACCCGCACCTTGATCGCCTTGAATTCGTCAACGGGCGCCATGCTCAGGCCTCTGTTGCCCGCTTGAGTTGCTCCAGCAACTGCGTCGGGAGACTACGAATCAGCAAAGTGCCGTTCTGTTCGTCAAACTCAAGCTTGTTCCCCAGCAGGTGCTGCTCGAAGCTGATGGACAACCCTTCTGCCCGCCCGGTAAAGCGCCTGAATTTGTTCAAGACCTTTTTGTCAGCGGGGAACTCCTCGCTCAGGCCATAATCCTGGGTACGCAAGTGCTCAATGAACGCTTGTGGTCTGTCTTCATCGAGCAGCTCCGACAGTTCAGTCAGGCCGACGGCCTGACCCATTTTGGCTTGGCTGCTGGCGTACTGGACCAGTGTCTGGGTCTTTTCACGAGCGGACTCTTCAGGAAGATCCTCGGTCTCGACGAAGTCGCTGAAGGCTTTCAAGAGCGTTCGCGTTTCTCCCGCGGAATCGACGCCCTCTTGGCAGCCGATGAAGTCGCGGAAGTACTCACTGACTCTGCGTCCCTGCTTTGCCTTCAAAAAAGACACATATTGTTTGGATGCGGGGTTACTTTGCCATTCCGAGATATTCACTCGGGCCGCCAGGTGGACATGGCCAAAGTCCAGATGCGGTGCCGCCACCACATTCATCTCTTGGTCCAGGCTCACGCCGGTGCTCTGGTGCAGCAGCGCGATCGCAAGGTAATCGGTCAGCCCTTGTTGGTAGTGCACGAACATCGCGTGCCCGCCGACGGACAAGTTCGATTCTTCCATCAGCTTGGTGAGGTGCTCCACCGAATCCCGGCTGAACTGCATGAAGTCGGTCTTCCCATCAAAATAGGCCTTCAGCCAGCCGCTGAAGGGATGTGCGCCCGATTCAGCATGGAAAAGGCCCCACCCCTTCGACTGCTTGCCGTTGTAGGCGTCATTGAAGTCGCTCAACAAATTCTCGAGGACGTCCGTTTGCGGCAGCTCAGTGTCACGTAGATGCAGAATTGCGGGGTTTCCATCTGGCTTTTTGTCGATCGTGTGGATGACGCAGCTTTTTAAGGGCATACCGATTCTCGCGGGCTCATGGGATGAGCCGATATTACACTTACGCGTTAAGAATCTAAATGGCATTTCACGGCAAAAAAAAAGACCCCTGCCGATTGGCTGAGGTCTGTGGTGTCGCGTGTAGAACAGGGCTGAGTGCCGATGACTATCGTGGCACCCATGTTATGGCGGCCAAAATGATCCGGTCGTAGCGTTTGTTCAATTGAATGAGCCGGCTGCTTGTTACGTTGTCATCAGAGCAAGCCCTGACCACCATGCGCTCATGACGTGACAATGCACGGCGCAGCCGTTGACCTTTTTCGCCTCGCCAAACAGCAAGGGGCATCGCGCCAGCGCTGGCGGGTATCGAGGTGAGGCTTCCCATTATGCAATCCATCCTGAAGTTGCGTTTACGTGTCGTCAGGTGATGGCCAGCAGGCACTTGTAAATCGTTCCGGGCCGTAGGGCGCACTTCCTGCACGTTGCTAAATCAGTTCCATCCAAGGGACAAGGTATGTGCCACCCACTCCCAGTACCCACTGAGCGTGTATTCTTGAGCAACTGCTTCACGCCAATCAGAACGCGTGTAGTCCGGATGTTCGCCGCCTCCGTCAGGATTGTATTTTTCATCGAGTTGAGAGGGTGTCAATTCGTCATCCGCAGAGACCTGGGTAGAGTTGCACTGCTCGGCGTTGATTGTCGGTTGTGTGGTGTTCATTGGGATAACTCTCCAGAAGGGGTAGAACTTGCTTATGGAGATGACCAACAGTGAGTGTGAATTGCAGGCATAAAAAACCCCGGAGGTACCGGGGGTGATGAAGCAGTTACACAAGAGGCCAGTGACCTGGGTAATTGATAGAGGGTGTATCAATGTCCGCAGGGTACTTCGGCTCATTGACCCCGAAGCCGACCAGCAAGATTTCGAGCAACTCAGCATCGCCAGCTGGCAACGCTTGCCATTTACCACGAATGCTATTCGCCTGACTGAACTCGTCCCATAGCCGTTCGAGGTCGAGTTCAAACGCCATGTAGCCTCCACCGGCGAGTACAGCACGCATTCTGCGGACATCCTCTGGGTAAATCAGCTTTGGTGTGTGGTATTGAAGGAACTGCATTGGTTGGGCGGCGTTATCCATGGAACTCTCCGGAAGGTTTGATCTGGTACCAAGGGAATGGCTAACACAGAACAGGAAACAGCAGCGACTGCTGTCGATTGACCTTCTGCAAATCGCAGCCATCGGCATAGGGGACGGCCTTCATAGGCCGCTCCCCTGCCACACCACCCGGCATGCGGGTCCGCACCGGGCGGTTCGAGAGATTGAGGTTATGAGAGGCGCGCCAATCCCAGCCTGTCGAACCACGCAATATTCAGCACACGATTCAACTCAAAACGGCTATTACGCCACCAGCGATGAGAGTTACTGGCCACCCTCTGCGCCACCTGCTGGCTCGCCCCCAGTGTCCGCAGCTCTCGATAGATCGTAGGGCCACGCTTCCACTGCCTGAGCTGGATCGCTCTCAGTCGATGTCGTATCCATTCGTCCAGCTTGCGCCAGACTGCCGGTGTTTGCGACAACGTGAAGTAGGCTTTCCAGCCCAAAAGATAAGGCCGAAGATTATCTGCGACCTGTTGCAAGCTACGCCCGCAGGAGCGCCGGGTAAGCCAGCGGATACGCTGCTTGAACTGTTT